>JBBSME010000014.1:0-36753 GCA_038233335.1 Acidimicrobiales bacterium
AAGCCATGGTCGAGGTCAGTCCTCGTAGTACTCGGCGCCGACGTGGGTGATGGCATCGTCGCCCATGAGGTGACGCAGGGTGTTCTTGAGCTTGGTGAGCTGGATGAAGATGTCGTGCTCCGGGTACACGCCCAGCTTCACCGCCTGGGGGCTCTTCCAGTAGAAGCTCAGCCACTCCTGCACGCCGATCATGCCCGCCCGCCCGGCCAGGTCGAGGAACAAGGCCAGGTCGAGCACCAAGGGAGCGGCCAAGATCGAGTCCCGGCACAAGAAGTCGACCTTTATCTGCATCTTGTAGCCGAGCCACCCGAAGATGTCGATGTTGTCCCACCCCTCCTTGTTGTCGCCCCGGGGCGGGTAGTAGTTGATCCGCACCACGTGGTGGATGTCGCCGTAGAGGTCGGGGTTGCGCTCGGGCTCGAAGATGGTGTCGAGCACGCCCAGCTTCGAGACCTCCTTGGCCCTGAACGACTCCGGGTCGTCGAGGATCTCGCCGTCGCGGTTGCCCAGGATGTTGGTGGAGTACCAGCCCTCGACCCCGAGCATCCGGGCCTTGAACCCGGGGGCCAGGATGGTCTTCATCAGGGTCTGGCCCGTCTTGAAGTCCTTGCCGGTGACCGGGACCCGGTTGGCCTTGGCCAGCTCCAGCATGGCCGGGGTGTCCAGGTTCAGGTTGGGGGCGCCGTTGGCCATAGGGATGGCGAGCTTGAGGCAGGCGTAGGCGTAGATCTGGCTCGGGGCGATCTCGGCGGCGGAGTCGTGGAGACCCTGCTCGAAGGCCTCCACGCTCTGGTGGACGGCCGAGGGCTCCCGGTACACCTCGGTCGAACCGCACCAGACGGCGACGAGGCGGTCGCACCCGTTCTCCTCGCTGAAGCGCTGGATGTCGTCGGCCAGCTGCTCGGCCAGGTCCCACTTGGAGGTGCCGGTCTTGATGTGGTCGCCGCGCAGGTTCTTCACGTAGGACTGCTCGAACACCGCAGTCATGGGCTTGATGGCCCGGAGCTCCTCGCCCAGCTGCTCCAGCATGTGCCCGTCCAGCACCCCGGCCCGGCTGGCGGCGACGTAGGCGTCGTCCTCGAAGACGTCCCACCCACCGAAGACCAGGTCGTCGAGCTGGGCCAGCGGCACGTAGTCGTTGATCAGCGGGACGTTGTCGTCGGGCCGAGGGCCGATGCGGATCGTGCCCATCTGGGTCAGCGAGCCGATGGGCTTGGACAGGCCCTTGCGGATGGCCAGGCAGCCGGCGATGAAGGTGGTGCCCACCGCGCCCATGCCCGGGAGCAGGATGCCCAGCTTCCCGTCGGCGGGGCGGATGTCGGGCTGGGACTCGAGGGGCACGGTGGCTCTCCTGGGAGGCGGACGGGTGCCGCACCGCAGGCGTCCGGTGGTCGGGCGCGGCGCAGCCGGAGCAGGCTAGGTCGTGGCACCGACCCACGGCGGCGTCTGGGGCCCGAGGCCTTCCGCCCGCCACCAAGCCCACCCCAAACCGGCGGCAGTTGTCAGCGGTCTTGCCCGACAGCTGCCGCAGGTTCGCGTCGACCCCGTCAGGTGATGACGTGGGCGTCGGCCACCGACAGGGCGTCGTCCAGGCGGGCCAGGCCCTCCTTGGCGTCCTCGGGGGAGGTGGTCAGCGGGGGCACGACGTGGATGCGGTTGCCGGAGCTGAACGGAACCAGGCCCCGCTCCTTGCACGCACCCACCAGCTCCTTCATCGGCGCGGTGGCGGGTCCGCTGGCGTTGAACGGGACCAGCGGCTCCCGGGTGGCCCGGTCGCGCACCAGCTCCACGGCCCAGAACGCGCCCAGGCCCCGCACCTCGCCCACCGACGGATGGCGGCCGGCGATCTCCTCCAGCCCCGGACCGAGCACGTCGGTGCCCAGGGAACGGGCCCGGGCGAGGATGTCCTCGTCCTCGAAGACCTGGATGGAGGCGACAGCCGAGGCGCAGGCCAGGGGGTGCCCGGAGTAGGTGAGCCCGCCGGGGAAGGGCCGGTCGGCGAAGGTTTCGGCGATGGCGTCGTTGATCAGCACGCCGCCGAGGGGGACGTAGCCGGAGTTGACCCCCTTGGCGAAGCAGATCAGATCCGGCACCACGTCCCAGTGGTCGACCGCGAACCACTCGCCGCAGCGGCCGAACCCGGCCATGACCTCGTCGCAGATCATCACGATGCCGTGCTCGTCGCACAGGGATCGCACCCCGGCCAGGTAGCCGTCGGGCGGCACCAGGATCCCGTTGGTGCCGACCACCGTCTCCAAGATGATGGCGGCCACCGCCGTGGGGCCCTCGACCGCGATGGTGGCCCGCAGGTGGTCCAGGGCCCGGGTGGACTCCTCCTCCTCGGTGGTGGCGTGGAAGGCCGAGCGGTAGAGGTACGGGCCCCAGAAGTGGACGACGCCGGGCAGGCCGGGCTCGCTGGGCCACCGGCGGGGCTCGCCGGTGAGGGTGATCGACCCCGCGGTGGCGCCGTGGTAGCTGCGGTACGCGGCCAGGACCTTGTTCCGCCCGGTGTGGAGGCGGGCCATGCGGGTGGCGTTCTCGGTGGCCTCGGCCCCGCCGTTGGTGAAGAAGACCCGGTCCAGGTCGCCGGGGGCCCGCTCGGCCAGCATCCGGGCCAGCTCGCTCCGGGCCGCGTTGGCGTGCCCGGGGGCGATCATGCACAGCACGTCGGCCTGGGCCTTGATGGCCTCCACCACCCGGGGGTGCTGGTGGCCCAGGTTCACGTTCACCATCTGGGAGGAGAAGTCCAGGTAGCGGGTGCCGTCCTCGTCCCAGAACCAGGAGCCCTCGGCCCCCGCGACGACCATGGGGTCGAGCTGCGCCTGCGCCGACCACGAGTGGAAGATGTGGGCCCGATCGTCCCGGTAGACAGAGCTGCGGTCGTCAGACATCGGATCTCCTCGGGGCGGCTGCGTCGGCGGCGGGAGTCCCCGTGCCGCCGGGACGACGACCGTACCGGTGAACGATCGATGTCGCCCATGACCGGCCGGGCACCAGGGACGACACCGCAGGGCTTGGGAAGCGACCGGGCGGGTCAGCGGTCGGCCTCGTCGGCCAGGTGGAGCCACTGCTCCTCGACGGCGGCGATGTCGTCCTCGACGGAGGCCAGCTCCTGGCCCATCTCCGACATCCGGGCGTGGTCGGCGGTGCCAGCCGCCAGCTCGGCGGTCAGGTCCTGACGACGCTGGTCCAGGCGCCGGATGCGGCCCTCGGCCTCCTTCATCAGCTTGTGCAGGTGACCCTGGGGTCGCCGCGACGCAGACGGCCCCTTGGCCGCGGCCGGGCGCGGCGGCGCAGATGCCAACTTGTCCTCGGTGGGCGCGGCGGTGCCGGCCCGACCCTTGGTCCGCGCCGCCCTCCGCCCCTCTTCCCACGCCGCGTAGCCGCCGGGGAGGCGGCGGCCGTCGGTGTGGTCGTCGACCACCAGCACGTCGTCGACGGTGCGCTCCAGCAGGGCCCGGTCGTGGCTGACCACGACCAGCGCTCCGGGCCAGTCGTCGAGGAAGTCCTCCAGGACCCGCAGCGTGTCGAGGTCGAGGTCGTTGGTCGGCTCGTCCAGGAGGAGCACGTTGGGCTTGGTCCGCAGGGCGAGGAGGAGCTGGAGCCGCCGGCGCTCTCCGCCCGACAGCAGGCTGAGCGGCGCCCGCTGGGCGTCGGCGTCGAACCAGAAGGCCTCCAGCAGGGCCGCGTCGGACCAGTCGGCGTCGCGGTGAGGACCGGCGACCGCCTCGGCCACGCGCATCCCGGGGTCCAGGTCGAGGCCGGACTGGTCGTACACGGTGACCGCCGCCGTCTGGCCCCGCACCACCCGACCCTCGGTCGGCTCCAACCGCCCGGCCAGGATCTCGACCAGGGTGGACTTGCCGGCCCCGTTGGGCCCGACCAGGCCCAGGCGCTCCCGGGGGTCCAGGGCCAGGTCGACACCGCGGAACAGCCACTCGCCGTCGGGGTCCCAACGGTGGCCGACCCCGTGGAGCTCGAGGACCTGGTCGCCCAGGCGAGGTGTGCCGTGGTGGAGGGGCAGGTCGTCAGACGCCCGGGCCGGGGCCTCAGGACGGCCCTCGACCAGGGCGGTCGCACTCGTGACCCGGGCCTTGGCCTTGGTCGAGCGGGCCTTGGCCCCGCGCCGCAGCCACTCCAGCTCGCGGCGAGCCAGGTTGCGCCGCACCCGTTCGCTCGCCGCCGCCTGCTCGGCTCGCAGCGCCTTGGCCTCCAGGTAGGAGGCGTACCCGCCCTCGTGGACGTGGCCCCAGCCCCGGTCCAGCTCGAGGATGCGGGTGGTCACGCGGTCGAGCACGTGGCGATCGTGGCTGACCAGGAGCAACCCACCCCGGTGGGCGGCCAGGCGCTCCTCCAGCCAGGCGATGGCGTCGATGTCGAGGTGGTTGGTGGGCTCGTCGAGGACGAGGAGCACGCCATCGTCGTGCTCGCCGGGTCGGCCCACCTCGGCCAGGGCGCGAGCCAGGGCCACGCGGGTGGCCTGGCCGCCCGACAGCGTGGAGCCGTCCCGGTCGAGCAGGTTGGTGAGGCCCAGCCGGTCGGCGACCGCCTCGGCCTCCCACGCGGCCTCGCCCTCGGCGCCGATGGCGGCCCGGACGGTGCCGACCGGGAGGGCCCGGTCCTGGTCGACGGCCACGATCCGGGCCCCCTTGCCGCGGCGGAGGGTGCCCTCGGCCGGTCCCACCGCGCCGGTCAGCACCCGCAGCAGGGTGCTCTTCCCGCAGCCGTTGAGGCCGACCACGGCGAGGCGATCGCCGCTGGCCAGGGTGAGGCCGACATCGGTGAACAGCGGCCGCTCCGGGCGGGTCACCGTCAGCCCGGCGGCGTCGAGGAGGATCACGGCGCCCGAGGGTACGGCTGTCGGCGTCGTCCGCCCTCACCCATGCGCCGGACCGTCTGCACTCCAGAGTGCAGATCCAACTGCTCGGTAGACTGGTCTACATGCCGTCCCCACCCCCGCGGGGGCCGACCCTGGTCCCGAGACCGACCGACGACGGGCCCGGGGCGCTGCCACCCGCGCCCGCAGCTCGACGCTCCGGCGACGGTGGCCGAGGTGGTCCGCGCCGCCCTCGACCGTTCCCGCACCGCGACGGTCGACGGGTGAGCCGCCGACCGGGGCGGGCATTCAGGCATCCAGGATGGTCTCGCCCGACGGACGGGCGAGACCATCCACGGCGCCCAACGTCGGACCCCCGGTCCCGTCCCTCGGTCCCCGACGCACCGGCGGCACGCCGGTACCCTCGGCCGATGGCTCCTGGCGACGGCATCCTGGCCGGCCCCCTCGACATCGACGGACCCCGGCGGCGGCGTCCGACCTTCCCGAAGGTGGAGGCCACGCCCGGGCTGGCCGTCACCCCTCGAGGCGAGCGCCGGCCCTGGATGGTGCTCAGCATGCGGGCCGACCAGCTGTCCGTGCGCGATGCCGAGGGTCGCCAGCACATCGTGCGCCCCGTGCCCGGCGGCTTCACCGTCGACGGTCGGGCCGTGTCCCTCATCGCCCCCCGGCCCGGTCCCACCGCGGCGACGTCGGCCCGCACCGCCTCGGGCTCGGTCGCCGGACCCGCCGCGCCGGCCCGGGTGGCGCGGGCCAGCCGCATCCTGGTCGAGGGCATCCACGACGCCGAGCTGGTCGAGAAGGTGTGGGGCGACGACCTCCGGGGCGAGGGCGTGGTGGTCGAGGTCCTCCACGGTGCCGACGACCTGGCCGCCGTCGTCCACGGCTTCGGGCCCGGTCGAGGACGCCGCCTGGGGATCTTGCTCGACCACCTGGTCGACGGGTCGAAGGAGACCCGCCTGGCCCAGGGCGTCGACCACCCCGACGTGCTCATCACCGGCCACCCCTTCGTCGACGTGTGGCAGGCGGTGCGTCCCGCGGCCCTCGGCATCGGGGCCTGGCCGTCGGTCCCCCACGGCACGCCGTGGAAGGAGGGCGTCATCGCCGCCCTGGGCTCGACCGAGGCGCCGGGCGCGTTCTGGAAGCGGGTGCTGAGCTCGATCAGCGACTGGACCGACCTCGAGCCCCCGCTCATCGGCGCGGTCGAGCAGCTCATCGACTTCGTCACCGAGCCACCCCCCGCCTGACCCCGGGGCCGGCCCAACCCACCGAAGTGGCGCGGGGTTGTGGGACCCTGAACCCACCGATCCGTACCAGTTCGGTGGGAACCAGAGGTGGGGCCGAGGGGAGCGCGGCGACGGGTCGGCCGTAGAGTGCTCGCATGGAACGCGCCATCCCCCTCGGGCGCGTGGCCGGCATACGCCTGGGGATGAGCTGGGTCGTCCCCCTGGTCGCCACCCTGTACGCGGTGACCCTGGCCCAGGGGCCGCTCCCCGACGGCGTGCCGGGCCAACCCGACTCCAGCTACTGGATCGGGGGTCTGGCCGGCGCGGTCCTCTTCTTCCTCTCCCTCCTGGCCCATGAGATGGGCCACGCCCTGGTCGGGCGGGCCGAGGGCATCGGCGTCCGGGGGATCACCCTGACCCTGCTCGGGGGCTACACCCAGTTCGAGACGGAACCGGCCACGCCTGGGGCCGAGCTCCGGGTCAGCGGCGTGGGCCCGGTCGCCAACATCGTCTGCGGCGCGCTGTTCTACGGCGGCGCGCAGGTGGTCCGGTCCGAGCCGGGGCTCTTGGCCGTGATGGGCGAGATGTTCGCCTGGCTGGCGTTCGTCAACATCCTCCTGGCCGCCATCAACCTCCTCCCGGGTGCGCCCCTCGACGGGGGCGCAGTGCTGGGCGCGGTGGTGTGGATGATCACCCGGGACCGCACGAGGGCGCAGTCCATCACCTCCGTGATCGGACTGGTCCTGGGTGCGGGCATCGGCGCCTGGGGGTTCCTCCTGATGACCCAGGGCTCCCCCCTCGGCATCTGGGCTCTGATCGTGGGCGGGTTCATCGGCTTCAACGCCGCCGGTCGGCTGCGGTCCGCGCCCACCCTCGGGGCCCTGCGCACCACCCTCCTGGGAGCCGTGATGCTCGCCGATCCGCCCGTGGTGCTGGAGCAGTCCACCCTGTCCGACGTGGTGGCCCGGGCGGACGCCTGGCAGCCCCACACCGCGTTCCCGGTCCAGGCCCCCGACGGGCGGATCACGGGTCTGCTCACCGCGGACGTGGTCATGGCCGTCGATCCCCACCGGTGGTCGGAGGTCCGGGCCGTCGATGTCGCCTGGCCCCTCGATCGCGTCCCGACCGCATCCACCGACGAGCCCGTCCTCACCGCGCTGCAACGCAGCGAGGGGGCGGACGTCGACCGCATCCTCGTGGTCTGGCCCGACGGCCGCGTCGCCGGGATCGCCGGTCGCGACGCCGCGAACCGCGCCCTCGCCGCCGCCGGGACCCCGGGCTAGCCAGCCCGACGAGGAGCACCCAGCCACACCGGCCACCGCGCCGCTCGACCGACGCCTGTTCCCGCCGTTCTGTGGGCCAGACGCGCCGAGAACAGCGCGCCCAGCAGACAGAACCGCCCAGCCACCCACCACGCCCCCGCGACGGCCGGGATCCCAGGCTGGGCCACCAGACCGGGGGTCTCGGGCGGCACCGGCTACCGTCCGCGCCCATGGCCGACGACACCGCCTCCCCGACCCACTTCTCCCTCGACGGCGATGTGGCCGTGCTCACGCTGGAGGACGGCAAGGCCAACGCCATCGGCCACGAGACCCTCGACGCCTTCCACCACGCCATCGACCGGGCCGAGGCCGACGCCTCCGCCCTGGTCGTGGCAGGCGGGGCCAAGGCGTTCTCGGCCGGCTACGACCTGGCAGTGATGACCGAGAGCACCGAGTCCATGCAGGGCCTGGTGGCGGCCGGGGCTCGGCTCCTCATGCGCCTCTTCGGATCGACGGTCCCCACCGTCGCCGCCTGCACCGGCCATGCCCTGGCCGGTGGGGCGCTGACCCTCCTGGCCTGCGACGACCGGGTCGGCCCGGACGACGCGCCGGCCAAGATCGGTCTCAACGAGGTGGCCATCGGCATGCCGCTGCCGGTGTTCGCGGTCGAGCTGGCTCGTCACCGGCTCTCGCTCCGGTACCAGACCGCCGCCGTCCTCGGGGCGGTGTACGCCCCCGACAAGGCCGTCGCCGCCGGCTACCTCGACCAGCTGGTGCCGCGGGCCGAGGTCGTCGACGTCGCCAAGGAGCTCGCCCTGCAGCGCTCCGCGCTGCGACGGGGGGCGGTGGGCCGCACCAAGGAGGCGCTGCGGGGGGCGATGATCGCCCAGGTCCTCGCCACCCTCGACGACGACATCGGCGCCCTGACCGGACCCCGCACGGACTGAGCCTGCCGCACCGGCGTCGCCGAGCTGCGGCCCGTCGGGTCCGTCCTGGGCCCGAGGCGGCGAGAACCGGCACCCGCCCGCCACCGACGGCGGTGGCCGCGTCTCAGCGGTGCGGGTCCCGGTGGACGACCAGTCCCTGGGGGGTGATCAGGTGACCGGTGAGGGTCCGCTCGTCGTGGCGCATCCGCCATCGGAGGAGCTCTGCGGTCAGAGCGGCGCGGGTCCCGTCGTGTCCCGGGTCGACGGCGAGGTCCTCGACCTGCTCGGGGTCGGCCTCCAGGTCGAACAGCAGTGGGGGGAGGATCGACGGGTCGGCCGCGAAGTGGACGTACTTCCACCGGCCGTCGCGCACGACGTTGAGGCAGCACTGCTCCATCGGGATCCCGAAGGACTCTTCGACCAGGTGCAGCCAGGGGTTGCGGAAGTCCCACTCCCAGTGGATCGAGGTCCGCCAGCCGGCGGGACCCGTGGCCGGCGAGTCCTGGTGCAGGAAGGGCTGTAGGGCCGACCCGTCGCACTGCAGCGGGGCCTCGACGCCCATCCAGCCGCACAGCGTGGGCAACACGTCGACGTGCTCGGTGGGCGCGGTGACGGCTCGACCCCGCGCCGGGTCGGCCTCAGCCCGCGGGTCGCACACGATGAGGGGGACGTGGTAGCTCTCGTCCCACCAGCCCAGCTTCTCCACCAACCAGTGGTCGCCGGCCTGCTCGCCGTGGTCCGAGGTGAGCAGGACCAGGGTGTCGTCGGTCAGTCCCTGGCCGTCGAGCCAGCGGAACAGTCGACCGAGCTGGTCGTCGACCTCGGCCATCATCCCGTAGTAGGTGGCCCGCAGCTGGCGTCGATCCCGCTCGTCGACCGGGGCGCCGACGCCCGGCACGGTCGTCACCGCCGCGGCCAGCGGGTGACTGGCCTGCTCGTCCTCGAGGCGGGCGTGGCCCCGGAAGTCGGGGACGTCTTCCGCCCGGTACCGGTCGTGGTAGCCGACCGGGTTCCGGTAGGGCGGGTGGGGGCGGATGAAGCTGGCGTGCACGAACCACGGGTCGGCGTCGTGCCGTCGTGCGAACCACTCGATCAGGCGGTCGACCACGAACGCGGTCTCGGTGTCCTCCGGGCCGAAGTGGGCCGGCGCCCACCACTCGCTGTGCGCGTCAGCCCCCGGGTGGCTCAGGTCGGGCCGGTAGAGGTCCCACGGGTCCGAGGGCACGTCGACGCCGCGGCCCTCCAGCCATCGCACCCACTCCATGGGACCGGCTGTCTCGGAGGGGTCGTTGAGCGCGACCTCGAAGCCGGGCAGCACCCCCTCGTAGGTGAGGAGGCGGGGGTCGTCTGGTGCCAGCCCCCGTGGGTCGGGGCTGGTGTCGGTGTAGCCGAACAGGGTCGGTGCGTAGCCGGCGCGACGGGCCTCGAGGGCCACGTTGGTGAACCGCGCATCGAGCGGGGTCCCGTTGAGGACCGACCGGTGGTTCTGGGCGTACATCCCCGTGTGCAACGTGGTCCTCGACGGACCGCACGGCGCCACGTTGGCCCAGTGGTTGGCGAATCGGACACCCCGCGCCGCCAGCCCGTCGAGGGTCGGGGTGCGGACGACCGGGTGCCCGGCCGCCGACAGGCAGTCACCCCGCCACTGGTCGACGGTGATGTAGAGGACGTTCCCGCGGGCCACGGGCGCACGCTAGGCGGGTGGGGTGAACCGGCGCGGCCGACCTCCGTCCAGCTGGGACAGCACCTCCGGCCGCCCGTCCCAGTCCAGCTCGAACCACACCGTCTTCCCGAACCCGTTGGGAGCTGCTCCCGACGTCCGAGCCAAGGCGGTGACCATCCGCATGCCGCGGCCGGACGCGGCATCGACCCGGTAGTCGCGCCGGTGCGGCAGCCGGGGATCGTCGTCGTCGACCTCGACCCGGAGCCCGCCGCTGCGCTCCATGCGCACGGTGAACCCGCTGCGGGCGTGGAGCACGGCGTTGGTCGACAGCTCACTGACGAGCAGGACGCAGGTAGCCACCAGGTCCGCAGCCGCGCCCCACTCGTCGAGCGTCGACGCGCAGAACCGACGCGCCCGGCCCACGCTCACCGGGTCGGCTTCGAGGCAGATCCTCGTCCCCACGCTCGCACCCTACCCGGCACTCCCGGCGATCGATCGGACCCTCGGGGGCGATCCGGGCCAGGAACCGGCCCCGGCGGGAGCGCGATGCAACGCCGCTCCAGCCGCCAGACTGCACCCATGGCCTCGAGCTCCACCCGTCGGCGGGCCAGCCGGCGCTCGCCCCAGGAGCGGCGCGAGGCGTTCCTGGACGCCGCGGTGAAGGCGATCCGCCGAGAGGGCGCGACCGTGTCGATGGAGGTCATCGCCCGCGAGGCCGGCGTGACCAAGCCCATCGTGTACCGACTCTTCGGTGACCGCGACGGGCTGCTGGGCGCCCTGGGCGAGCGCATGGCCGCCGAGGTCGTCACCGAGGTGACCGCCGCCCTCGACCGGGTCCAAGGCGACGATCCCAAGGAGATGCTGCACCGGGCCATCGCCGCCTACATCGCCCTCATCGACACCGAGACCGAGGTCTACCGCTTCGTGACCGATCGTCCCGGCCAGGGGGCCACCCTCACCGGCCTGTCGGCCGAGGTGGCCCGCGCCATCGCGGTGGTGCTGGGCGAGCAGCTCCGGGCCAATGGCGCCGACTCCGGGGCGGCCGAGCCCTGGGCCTTCGGCCTGGTGGGCATGGTCCACCTGTCGGGCGACTGGTGGGTGCGGACCCGCACCCTGCCGCGGGACCAGCTGGTGACCTACCTCGTCGACCTCCTCTGGAACGGCTTCGCCGCGTTGACCCCCGAGTGATCGTTCTCGATGCGGAGCCTCTCGAACGAGCTGGACGTGTCTCTCTTCGGTCGACGCTCACTTCGCACGAAACGACCGGCAAGCCGGATCGTTCCGTAGAGGAGGGGGCTCCGGCGGAGCCTCTGCCCCCTCATGCTCCCCCGCCCGAGGCTCCGCATCGAGAACGAAATCATCGAAACGCATCGGCGGCTCCGAGGAGGTCGTCGCGGACGCTCGGGTGGGCGATGGCGGCCAGGGCGAAGGCCCGCTCGCGGACGGTGGCGCCGCGGAGCTCGGCCACGCCGTGCTCGGTGACGACCACGTCGAGCTGGTGCCGGGGCGTGGTGACGACCGTGCCGGCGGGGAGGTGGGCCACGATGCGCGACACGGCGGTGCCCTCCCGGGTGGCCTGGGACGGGAGGCAGATGAGCGATCGGTCCTCCAGCTGGAGGCCGCTGGACGCCACGAAGTCCTCGTGCCCGCCGATGCCGGAGAACTGGTGGCCGTCGAGGGTGTCGGCCACGACCTGGCCGTAGAGGTCGATGAGCAGGGCACCGTTGACGCTGATCATGTTCCGGTTGTGGGCGATGGCCTCGGGGCTGTTCACCCTGTCGACCGGGAGGAAGCGGACGTCCTCGTTGCCGTCGAGCCACGAGTAGAGCTCGGCCGTGCCGGCCGCGAAGGTGGTGATCGACACCCCGTCGTAGGTGCCCTTGCGGGTGTTGGTGACCTTGCCGGCCCGGTGGAGGTCCATCAGGCCGGTGGTGAACATCTCGGAGTGGATGCCGTACTCCCCCCCGTCGCCGCCGGCGAGGCGACCCACCACACCTGACGGGATGGAGCCGATCCCCGTCTGGAGCGTGGCCCCGTCGGGCACGAAGGGCGCCACCAGGCCGGCGATGTCCTCGGCCACCTCGCCGGGGACGGCGTCCTCCAGCACGAAGAGGTCGCGGTCGGACTCGACGAGGATGTCCGCCTGGTCGACGTGGATCGCGTGGCGGTAGCCATCGGTCCCGACGGTGCGGGGCAGGCGGCGGTTGGCCTCGACGACGAGGACGCGGTCGGGGTCGGCCGCGGCGCGCTCCAGCTCGCCCACGGTGGCCCCGGCGTGCAGGGAGAGGCTGCACCAGCCGTCGGCATCGGGGGGCGTGGCCGCGGTCGCCATGACCCGCGGCCGGGTGCGCTCCAGGACCGGCGCGAAGCGACGGAAGTCGGCCGGGACGAACTGGATGTCCGCCCCCGAGGCGAGGAGGAACCGCTCGGCCGGACCGAAGAACCCGCTGGTGTGGTGGACGCCGGCGTGCAGGAACACCTGGTACAGGTCGACCAGGAGGGCTCCGCCGATGGTGAGGTCGACCCAGTCGTCGCGCTCCCCCAGGGCGTGCAGGAACCCCCCGGGCTGTCCCGGTCCCAGCGGGATGCCGAGCGTGTCGGTGGGGAGGAGGCGGCCGGCGGCCTCCTCTGCGGTCAGCTTCGTCGGCGCCATGACCCGAGAGGCTGCCACGTCGGTACCACCACCGGGGTCGGGGCGGGTCTCAGCGTGACTGCGCCCGGGCCAGGTACTCGGCCGAGGAGTAGAAGCGGAGCACCTGGTTGTCCCTACAGGTGGTGTCCCCCTCGCGGATCCGCTTCTGGGCCCAGGCCCGGGCGGCCGGTCGGGCCGACGACCGGGTGTTGCATCGGGCGGCCTCGCGCGTTAGGAACGCCTAACACTTTCTGCCATACGACCAGGAGACACTGATGCCTTCGACCCCCCGTTCCTCCCGCCGAGCCCGCCGCGCCGCCCTCCTCGCCTTGGCCGCGCTCGTCCTCGTGGTCGGTGCCTGCAGCGCCGACGACGATGGTGAGAACGTCGGGGGCGGTAGCGCCAGCGGGTCGGGCAGTGGCTCCGGGCTGTCCGAGGAGGAGCTGGAGGGAACCTCGGACGACCCGCTGGTCAACCAGGCCGTGGAGGACTACCAGGCCTACGTCGTCTCGCAGACCGAGGCGCTGGTCGACGACGTGGCCGTGTTCACCGACGCCGTGCGAGCCGGCGACGTCGAGGAGGCCAAGGCGGCCTTCGCCCCGTCCCGCCAGCGGTGGGAGGCCATCGAGCCCATCGCCGGGCTCATCGAGGACATCGACGTCGCCGTCGACGCCCGGGTCGACGACTACGAGAGCCCCGACGACCCGGGGTGGACCGGCTGGCACAAGCTCGAGTACCAGCTCTGGGAGGCCGAGGACATCAGCGACAGCGCGGCGCTGGCCGACCAGCTCGACGCCGACATCCAGTCGCTCGCCGACCAGGCTGCCGACATCGAGATCACCCCGCTGGCCGTGGCCCGCGGCGCCCAGGAGCTCATCGAGGAGGTGTCCGAGGGGAAGATCACCGGCGAGGAGGACCGGTACTCCCACACCGACCTGTGGGACTTCGCGGCCAACGTCGAGGGCTCGCAGCAGGCGATCGAGCTGCTCGCCCCGGCGCTGGAGGAGGCCGACCCCGAGCTGCTGGCCCAGGTCCAAGAAGGGTTCACCGAGGTCACCGACGGGCTCGAGCCCTACGCCGACGGACAGGGCTACGTGTCCTACGAGGAGCTCACCGACGACGACCAGGCCTCCCTCCAGGCTGCGCTGGGCGGCCTCTCCGAGGACCTGGCCGAGGTCCCGGGCGCGTTGGGACTGGGATGAGCGAGAAGGGTTGCCCTGTCGTCACGCGCCGCCGCTTCCTGGCCGGGAGCGCCGCGGTGTCGGCCGGGTTGGTGGCGGGCTGCGGCGCCGTGGGCGGATCGGACGGGGCCGGCGACGCCACCGACCCCGGCGTGGGCCGGGCCCCTCAGCGAGTCGCCTTCCACGGCCCGCACCAGGGGGGACTCGTCGCACCCGTCCCGGTCGCAGGCGTGCTGTGCGCTCTCGACCTGGTCTCCGGTGATCGCGATGCGCTGGCCCGCGCGCTGGAGGACATCAGCGTGGAGGCCGAGCGCCTGATGACCGGCCGGGCTCCCGACGAGGTCGACCCCCGTCGTCCGCCGACCGACAACGGCGTGCTGGGCCAGGAGCCACCGGTGGCGGACCTCTCGGTCGTGGTCTCGGTCGGGGCCTCGCTGTTCGACGAGCGCTTCGGCCTGGAGGACCGCCGCCCCCGGGAGCTGGTCCGCATGACCAAGCTGGCCAACGACCGCCTCGACCAGGACCGCTGCCACGGCGACCTGCTGGTGACCGTCGAGGGCGACTCCCCCGACGTCACCCTCGCCGCCCTCCGCCAGATCCTCCGCCAGGTGCGGGCCACGACGGTGGTGCGGTGGATCGTGGAAGGCCACAACCGGGCGGCGCCGACGCCGGCCCCGGGCAAGGCTCCGGTGCGCAACCTGCTCGGCTTCAAGGACGGGACGGCGAACCTCGATGCCTCCGACGAGGCGCTGATGGACCGCCACGTGTGGGTCGGTCCTGGCCGGGGGGAGCCGGCCTGGGCGGTGGGTGGCTCGTACCAGGCGGTGCGGACCATCCGCATGTTCGTGGAGTTCTGGGACCGCACCTCGCTGGTCGAGCAGGAGGCGATCATGGGCCGCCACAAGGGCTCCGGCGCTCCCCTCGGGGGCGAGCGCGAGGCGGAGGCGCCGGACTACGCGGCCGACCCCGACGGCGAGGCCATCCCCCTCGACGCCCACATCCGCCTGGCCAACCCGAGGACCCCGGAGTCGGAGCAGAGCCTCATCCTCCGCCGGGGCCTGAGCTACTCGCGCGGCGTCGACGACGCCGGCCGCCTCGACCAGGGCCTGGCCTTCGTCTCCTACCAGCGCAGCCTGGAGCACGGCTTCCTCGCCGTGCAGGCCCGCCTGACCGGTGAGCCCCTCGAGGAGTACATCCTCCCCGAGGGCGGCGGCTTCTTCTTCGCCCTCCCGGGTGTGGAGCAGGAGGGCGACTGGTTGGGGCAGGGGCTGCTGGAGCAGCCGGGCTGATCAGGCCCGGCGCGGGCCCCGCCCGTGCAGCAGGCCGACCAGCTTTTTGACCACCTTGTCCGTCGCCTTCCCCTTGTTGAACGTGGTGAGCGTGAGGGGGGCCTTCATCCGCTGGCGGGCCACCGCCTTGGGCCGGGTGAACTCCCGGAGCCCGTCGGGACCGTGGATGCGGCCGAAGCCGGAGTCCCCGACACCGCCGAAGGGCAGCGAGGGGATGCCGGCGAAGGAGATCACCGAGTTGACCGCGGTCATGCCCGACCGCAGGCGCCGGGCCAGCTCGGGCCCCCGGGCCTTGGAGAAGACGGTGGCGCCGAGTCCGTAGCGGGTGGCGTTGGCCAGCTCGACGGCCTCGTCCATGTCGGCCACCCGGGCGATGGTGAGGGTGGGGCCGAAGGTCTCGTCGGTCACCGCCAGCGAGTCCTCGGGCACGTCGACCAGGACGGTGGGGCGGGCGTAGCGATCGTCGACCGAGTCCTCGCCTCCGACCAGCGCCCGGCCGCCCCGGGCCAGCGCATCGGCGATGTGGCTGCGGATGACCTCGAGCTGCGCCGGCATGGTGATGGGGCCGATGTCGGCGTCGTCGCCCGACCCCGCCTCCACCTCGGAGGCCTGGGCCACCACCTTGTCGATGAAGTCGTCGTAGACGTCGGTGTGGACGTAGACCCGCTCGACCCCCACGCAGGTCTGACCGGCGTTGGACATGCCGCCCCACGCGGCGGCGTCGGCTGCGGCGTCGAGGTCTGCGTCGGCGTCCACCAGCATGGCGTCCTTGCCGCCGCACTCGATGAGCACCGGGGTGAGCGTCTCGGCTGCGGCGGCCATGATCAACTTGGCGGTGGCGGTCGAGCCGGTGAAGGCGATCTTGTCGACCCCGGCGTCGACGAGGGCCCCGCCGGTGGCGCCGAAGCCGGTCACCACCTCGAACAGCCCGGGGATGCCCATGGCCTCGGCCGCGCTGCGGGCCAACCACTCGCCGACCCCGGGCGTGTACTCCGAGGGCTTGAACACGACCGCGTTGCCCGCGGCCAGCGCGTAGGCGAGCGAGCCCATCGGCGTGAACACCGGGTAGTTCCACGGGCCGATCACGCCGACGACGCCGAACGGCAGGTACTCCAGGGTGGCGGCCTGGTTGGACATGAGGAGGCCGGGGCTCACGGAACGGCGCTTCAGCACCTTGGGGGCGTGCTTGGTCGCCCAGGCCAGGTGGTCGACGGCCAGGACGATCTCCAACATGGCATCGCTGGTGGGCTTGCCGGTCTCGGCCCGGACCACCTCGGCCAGCTCCTCGGCCCGGTTGGTCATGAGCGTCCGCCAGGCATCGAGCTTCGGGGCTCGACCCTCGAAGCCGAGGTCGGCCCACTCGTCGGACGCGATGCGGGCCCGGGCCACCGCCCGGTCGACGTCGGCGGCGGTGTGGGTGGGGTGGGTGCCGACCACCGCGCCGGGGGCGGGGTCGAGGGAGTCGAAGGTCTCCCGCTCGGCGATCGGTCCGCTCTCGGAGCTGGGGGTCGCGGTCGATGTCATGGGGCGTGTGCCTCCCGGGGCTGCCTGATGCGCGCGGGGTGGCGCTCCCCCACTCTGCCCGCCCGGAGGACCACCGGCTACCCGACGCGGCCGTCCCCCGGGCTGGCCGGCGGGGCATCGGGGGGCCCAGGGCAGGCTGACGGTCACGGTGGTTCCCCCCAAAGGGGTGAAGGGGTCAGCTCATCCGATGGGTGCGGAGGGGGTGAAGCGGACCGGCAGGTGCTCGTAGCCCGACACGAAGTTGGCGGCTCGGAAGGCGGGCTCGTCCGGCTCCACGACCTCGAGGTCGGGCAGCCGCCGCAGCAGGTGGTCGACCATGCAGCTCAGCTCCATGCGGGCCAGGCTGTTGCCGAGGCAGAAGTGGGTCCCGAAGCCGAAGGCCACGTGGTCGTTCGGGGTCCGGGCCACGTCGAAGGTGTCGGGAGCGTCGAACACCTCGGCGTCGCGGTTGGCCGACCCGTAGAGCAGCAGGACCGGATCACCTTCGGCGATGGTCTGGCCCCGCACCTCCACGTCGCGGGTTGCGGTCCGGTTCATGTTCTTGATCGGTGAGACCCAGCGGAGCATCTCCTCGACCGCACCGGTCAGCAGGTCGGGCTGGGCGACGAGGCGCTCGCGGGCGCCCGGCACCGCGAGGAGCTGGTACATGCCGCCGCTGATGACGTGACGGGTGGTCTCGTCCCCTCCGATGAGGATCAGCAGCGATTCGTGCAGGACCTCGTCGTCGGACAGGCGGTCGCCATCGACCTCAGCGTGGACGAGGGTGGACACCAGGTCGTCGGTGGGGTTGGCTCGACGGGCGGCGATGGTGGCGTGGGCGAACTCGGTGTAGGCAACGAAGGCCTCGGTGGCCGACTCGAGGGCCTGCTCCTGGCCGGTGAGCCCGGACAGCAGGGCATCGGACCAGTCGAGGAGGGTCTTGCGGTCCTCGGGGGCGACGCCGAGGGCATCGCCGATCATGATCATCGGCAGCCAGGCCGCGACATCGGTGACCAGGTCGCACTCGCCGCGCGCGCACACCGCGTCGATGATCTGGTCACAGGCCTGGCGCACCGCCGCCTCCTGGTCGCGGACCCGGCGGGGGGTGAAGCCCTTGTTGACCAGCTTGCGACGCTTCAGGTGGGCCGGGTCGTCCATGTCGATCATCATCGGGATGGGATCGGCGTCGGCCCTGATGCCACCGGCGCTGGAGAAGGTGGCCGGGTCCTTGGACAGGGCCTTCAGGTCGTCGTAGCGCGTGATGCCCCAGGCCCGGCCGTCCCAGTAGGCGGGTGCGTTCTCTCGCATCCACCGCAGCTCCTCTTGGGGATCGCGACCCCAGAACTCCCCGGAGATGAGGTCGATGTCATCGCGTGTGGGGTGGTCCGCTCGGCGCGACATCAGGTCTCCTCGCTCGGGATGGGCGTCACGTCGAGGCCACCGGCCACGCGCTCGAGCGGGATGATGCCACGGGAGTGGCCGTGCCCTGCGCGTCTCCCCAGTGGACCCCCAGGCGGTCCTCGACCCGACCCCTGCCGCCCCGAGGCCCGTGCCCGTGCCGGGCCATCAGCTGCGCACGACCTGGCCGCCGTCGACGTTGAAGATCTGGCCGGTGATCCAGCTGGCCTCGTCGGACAGCAGGAAGAGGGCCATGTTGGCCATGTCGTCCGGGGTCCCCTGCCGCTTGAGGGCCAGGCCCTTCACCAGGTCCTTCACGATCGACTCGGGGACCACGTCGCGGGTGGCCTGGGTGTCGGTCGGCCAGTAGTCCCAGTCCACCGTGACGAGCATGTCGATCTCCATGCCCCCGTAGATGGCCGCGTTGTTGATCAGGAGGTCGATGCCGCCCAGACGCTCGACCGTGGTGTGGGCCATGGCCTCGGTGGAGGCCGGGTCGGAGACGTCGACCCGCAGGCCGACCGCGACTCCACCGTCACCGTCGATCGATGCGGCCACCGCGACGGCGCCGTCCTCGTCGATGTCGGCCACCGCCACCGCTGCGCCCTCCGCTGCGAGGCGGCGGGCGTAGGTCTCGCCGAAGTAGCCGGCGAGGGCGAAGGCGGCCTCGACCCGGCCGGGGGGACGTCGAGGACGCCCTCGTCTCGGCGCACCAGGAGGTCGGACAGCCGACGCAGCTCGGCCCGGTCGGCCAAGGGGACGCCCAGCAGCTCGGAGATGACGTCCATGGGCAGGGTGCCGGCCAGCTCCGCGATGAAGTCGAGCTCGCCGCGCTCGAGCGCGGCGTCGATGGCCGTCTCGGCCAGGACGCGGATCCGGGGCTCGAGGCCGAGGACGCGGCGGGGGGTGAAGGCCCGCGACACCAAGCCCCGCATCCGGCCGTGACGGGGAGGGTCCATGGCCAGGAACGACATGCTCTTGTGGGCGTGGGGGCCGGACGCGGCCGGGTCGAGCGACACCCCGTGGGACGAGGAGAGCACGGTGGAGTCGCGGAAGCCCTCCCGCACGTCGGCGTGGCGGGACAGAGCCCAGAACCCGTGCTCGTCGTTGCGGTACACCGGGGCCTCGGCCCGGAGCCGGGCGCAGGTCGGGTACGGGTCCTCGTGGATCGCGTAGGCGTAGGGGTCGTAGGCCACCGGGTCCGGGGCGACGGCGGTGCTCATCGCGGCGCTCCCAGGACCAGCCCGGCCACGGTGGCCATGCGGTCGGCCAGGTCGGCGTGGGGGAAGAACCCCATGCCGGCCTGCAGCATGGCGCCCGAGAGGGCCAGCGACAGAGCATCGAGCACGGCGGCGTCGCCATCGTCGCCGAGCGCGACCCGCAGCCGCTCGGACATCTCCACGCCGATCTGCTCTCGCAGCCGGGCCACGTCGGGATCGCCGGCCAGCAGCGAGGTGGTGCAGGCCGAGGCCAGCTCGGGCTCATCGGTCACGACATCCGCGATCTCGGCGATGGCGGACGTCACCCGGGCGACGGGCGTACGACGGCGGTCCGGGGTGGGAGAGGCCTGGAGCTGGAGCCGACGCCAGAAGACCTCGGCGACCAGGTGGTCCTTCGAGGCGAAGTACGTGTAGGCGGTGGCCGGAGCCACCCCGGCGCGACGAGCCACGTTGCGGACGGTGAGGCCCTCGTACCCGGCTCCTCGGACCTCCGCGACGGCGGCATCGGTGAGACGGGCGACGGTGTCGGCCTGCCGCTCGCTCAGGTGACGTCGCACCGGCGCCCGCGAGGCCACGTCGCCGGTGACCCTGGCAACGCCGGCCGGTTCGCTGCTGGACATAAGTCTGGACACTAGTCCATCTCTCCTGCTTTGGGAACTGGCACACGTTCACCACACCCCGGGCATCCCGAGCGCGTGCCAGCACGGGGGTAGGGCGACGGGGGTGGGCGGGGGTCCCTGCCCGTCAGTCGGTGGTCGGACGGGTGAAGCTGGCCAGCAGGGCGGTGAAGGCCGTCTCCTCCCGCTGTCGGGCTGCGGTGACGGCGTCGGCCTCACCCGCCCGGAGCAGACCGGCCACGGCCCGCAGCCCCGCCAACGGGTGCACGGCGATGCGGGCCGCCTCGGCGGCGACCGTCTCGACCAGATCAGCCGCGGGGACCACGGCCAGGGCCAGTCCCATGGTCACCGCCTCCTCGGCGGTGACCCAGTCGCCGGTGAGCAGGACCCGGGCGGCCTGCTGGCGACCCATCCGCTGGGGCAGCAGCACGCTGCTGGCCGCCTCGGGGGGCACGCCCATCTCAGCGAAGGGCACCTTCAGCCGGGCCGTGTCGGCCATCCACACCAGGTCGCAGTGCGCCAGAAGGGTGACACCGATGCCGACGCCGGCACCGTTGACCGCGGCCAGCAGGGGCTTGTCGAAGGCCTCGACCGCGGCGAGCAACGAGCGGAACCCGTGCTCGGCTCCCTCCGGCGCTGTCCCCGAGGCGAGGGCGGCCATCTCGTCGAGGTCCTGGCCGGAGGAGAACACCCGTCCGGCCCCGGTGAGCACGACGACCCGCACCTCGTCGTCGGCCCGGGCCGCGTCGAGGGCGGCGGCCAGCCGCGAGTAGAGGTGCACGTCGAAGGCGTTGCGGGCCTCGGGCCGGTCGAAGGTGAGGGTGCGGACCGCCCCGGCATCGTCGGTGTGGAGCACTGCGCTCACCGGTCGCTCCTCTCGAGGCTGCGCCGTCGGCGTCCCGGATCGCTCTCCACAGGTGCCTCCCGCTCCCCGGACCACCCGACCGGGCGAGCCGACCTGGACAGTAGTCCAGGTCGGCGAGGCGGACGCCGGCCGCCCGACGCGGCCGCCCCGCCGACCGCGCCCGCACCCACGCACCGGACGAACCACCCGCGACCACTCCTGTCCGCGCGCCTCAGCATCGCTGTCGGCGCCCGTCAGAGATGGTGGTGGGATGGCGTCCGGCGCCGAGGCGGCGCCAGCCGGGGGGGTGCGGATCGGGCGACGGTCACCGGCCTGTCGCACGCCGCGGCGCCACCGACGAGCAGCGACGCCGGCCGGTGCTCGCTCCCGCCGGAGCGAGCAGCTCCGTGGGGACCGTGCCCGGCGGAGCATCGGGGATGGACGAGACATGGCGCAGGCCGGTGCCTGTGGAGGTGTACCCCGTCTGTCACCCGGGACGCCGAAGGCGGCCCAGGCTCACGTGGGGTGTCGGCCTCCGTCAGCGCCGACCGCGCGAGCCGCCCTGTCCCGAGCCCTGGCCCCGACGGCCGCCGGAGCGACCGCCCTGGCCACGACCGCCGCCGGACCTGGAGCCCCCAGACCCCTCGCCGCGACCGCCGCCCTGACCCCGGCCGCCGCCGGACCGGTCGCCACCGGGGCGACCCCCGGGCTTGGACCCCGACGAGACGCCCTCGGGACGGCTGCGGCGCTCGCCGTCGTGGTTGAGGCGCCCGCCCTTGCCCGCCCCGCTCGACCGGCGGTGCTTGCGCCGAGGACCGTCCGAGCCCCTGCCGGAGCGCTCGTCACGTCGACGGTCTCCTCCGTCGGAGCCCCGGTCGGGTCGGCCCCCGCCTGATCCTCGGTGGGGCTTGGCGTCGCGGCCGCTGGATCCGCTCGCCGGGCGGGGCGAGGGACTCGGGCGGTCGGTGCCCTGGCCCAGCGAGGCCACGTCCGGCGCCTCGGCCCGGGCCTCGACCCCGGCCCTCCGCATCATCTTGGACACCGCGCCCGAATCGGCCCGGGGGGTCAGGGTGACGACCAGCCCCTCGGCTCCGGCCCGACCGGTGCGCCCGGACCGGTGGACGAAGTCCTTGTGGTCCGGCGGAGCGTCGAAGTGCACGACGCACGCCACGTCGTCGACGTGGATGCCGCGGGCGGCCACGTCGGTGGCCACCAGGGCCTGGGCCTTGCCGCTGGTGAAGCTGCGCAGGGCCCGCTCCCGCTGGTTCTGCGAGCGGTTGCCGTGGATCGCCTCGGCGGCCACGCCCAGCTTGCCCAGCTGGCGGGCCAGGCGGTCGGCTCCGTGCTTGGTGCGGGAGAACACGATGGCCGGCCAGTGGGCCGAGACGAGGTCGGCGGTGACCGCGACCCGGCGGTCGCGCTCGACCTGCCAGAGGACGTGCTGGTTGACCGGCTCGTCCTCCTCCTTGTCCACCCCGTGGCGCGCCGGGTCGGTCTGGAATCCGCGGATGAGCTTGTCCACGTCTCCTACGAGGGTGGCCGAGAAGAGCAGGGTCTGGCGGTCGGGCATCACCTGGTCGAGCAGACGGCGCACCTCGGGCAGGAAGCCCATGTCGGCCATGCGGTCGGCCTCGTCGACCACCACGAAGCTGACCCGGTCGAGGCGGACGTCGCCCCGCTGCACCAGGTCGGCCAGGCGGCCGGGGCAAGCCACGACCACGTCGACGCCCTTGCGGAGGGCGGTCAGCTGGGCACCGAAGCCGACGCCGCCGTAGAAGGCGTGGACGCTGCGGCCCATGGGGGCGAGCAGCAGGGCCAGCTCTTCGCGGACCTGGGCGGCCAGCTCACGGGTGGGGACCAGCACCAGGGCCTTGGGCCGCTTGGGCGCCGCATTGGTGACCCGGGCGGCCAGCGGGATGCCGAAGGCGATGGTCTTGCCCGAGCCGGTGGGAGCCCGGCCGCAGACGTCGCGGCCGGCGAGGGCATCGGGCAGGGCCGCAGACTGGATGGGGAACGGCTCGGCGATGCCACGGTCGGCGAGGACGCGGGCGATCGGGGTGGGGACGCCGAGATCGGCGAACGAGGGGGACACTGTGGGTTCTCCTGGGTCGGACCACGCAGCGTTGCGTGGCGGGGCCGCAGCGAACCTGTGTGAGAGCTGTCGGACCGGACGAGAGGGCGGGATCGCCGTCGGGCTGCGCACCGGGACAGGGGCACCCGTGGGTGCCGTGATGCGAAGGACCGTACCCGGTGGGGGCACCCAGGCCACCATCGTCTCCCCTGGTCATCGGGCACACCCCCCGATCGAGGACCGGTCCGCCGCGAGGTTCAGCCGGCGCGGATGATGCCCAGGTTCATGGTGAACACGAGGATGCCGGCCGCCACGCCCACGGTGTGCCACACCTCGTGGTAGCCGAACCAGCGGGGCGAGAGACGGGGCCGCCCGGCGACGAAGAGGGCGGCGCCGCCGATGTAGAGCGCACCGGCGGCCACGATCAGCGCCAGGCCGAGGGGACGGGCCGCCAGGGCGGGCAGGGCCAGCAGCCCGCAGAGGCCGAGGATGATGTACAGGGCGCCGCTGAGCCTCCGGAGCCGCTCGAAGGCCACCAGCTTGAGCACCACGCCGGTGGCCGCCCCGGCCCAGAGCAGCCCGAGCAGCGCGGCGCGGGGCCAGCCCCGCATGAGCACCATGCACACCGGCGTACCACTGCCGGCGATGAGCAGGTAGATCATCGAGTGGTCGGCCCGCTGCATCACCCGCCGGGCGCGAGGGGAGCGAGCGAACACGTGGTAGCTGCCGCTCGTCGCATAGAGCAGGACCGACGACACCCCGTAGACCCAGGCCGCGACCAGGGCCTCGGTGCTGTGGGCCGAGCGCACCAGCCAGATCAGGCCGAGGAGGGCGGCCACCGCGGTGACCAGGTGGAGCCGGCCGCGGAGGCGGGGCCGGTCGAGGATGGCCCTGAGGTGGGTGACGGCGTCGTCGACGTGGTCCATGAGAGGTGCTCCCGGGACACGGGTGTCCCCGTCCCCTTCCGTCGCTCCCTGCCGTTCCACAAGGGAGACCGTACCAGCCATCGACCGGCGCCCGGGGGCAGACGGGGCGGGCACTCGTCACCCCTCCTCGCGCCGCGCCGAACGAGAACGCGTTCTAGTGTGGCCGTCCGCCGCGAGGAGCGGCGCACGCGGAGGTCGCCTCCGGGCTCGCTGCGCGCTGAGCCGCTCCCCGACCGGCGCGGGCCCCGCCGCCCCACGGCCCACGATCTGAAGGTGCCCCGATGACCGACGCCGTCCTGCCTGACACGGACCTCACCGACCCCGACCTCTACGCCGAGCGGGTGCCGCTGGAGGAGTTCGCCCTGCTGCGCCGCACCGCTCCGGTGTGGTGGAACCCGCAGAACCGCCAGGACCACAGCTTCGACGACGGTGGGTTCTGGGTGATCTCCCGCCACGCCGACGTGAAGGCCATCTCCACCGCCCGCGAGGGCTGGTCGGTGGCGGAGAACGGCTCGATCGTCGCCTTCGAGGGCGACATCGGGCGAGAGGCCATCGAGATGCAGCGCAAGCTGCTGCTCAACATGGACCCGCCCCACCACACCGAGGTGCGGGGCATCGTCTCGCAGGGCTGCTTCACCCCTCGGGCCATCGCCAAGCTGGAGGACGGGCTGCGGGAGCGGGCCCACCGGATCGTGTCCGAGGCCCTGGCCAAGGGCGAGGGGGACTTCGTCACCGACCTGGCCTCCGAGCTGCCGCTCCAGGCCCTGTGCGACGTGGTCGGCTTCCCCGAGGAGGACCGGGGCAAGATCTTCGACTGGTCCAACAACATGATGGGCAGCTCCGACCCGGAGTACGAGGTCGATGGGCCGACGTCCATGGCCGAGCTGATGGCCTACGCCTACACCATGGGCGAGGAGCGGCGGGCCTGCCCGGCCGGCGACGTGGTGACCCGCCTGGTCGAGGCCAACTCGCCCGACGGCGCCCTCACCCCCGAGGAGTTCGGCTACTTCATCCTCATCCTGGCCGTGGCCGGCAACGAGACGACCCGCAACGCCACCACCCACGGCATGCAGGCGTTCTTCGACAACCCGGAGCAGTGGGAGCGGTTCAAGGCCGAGCGGCCGGCCACCACCGCCGACGA
Source organism: Acidimicrobiales bacterium (assembly GCA_038233335.1). Lineage (GTDB taxonomy): Bacteria > Actinomycetota > Acidimicrobiia > Acidimicrobiales > Iamiaceae > Iamia. Next base: position 24,734 of record JBBSME010000014.1, read on the forward strand.
GGTCATCCGCTGGGCCACACCGGTCGTGGCCTTCCAGCGCACGGCCACCGCCGACACCGAGGTCGGGGGCCAGGAGATCAAGGCCGGCCAACGGGTCGGGCTGTTCTACGGCTCGGCCAACCGCGACGAGGCCGCGTTCGAGGACCCCGACTCCTTCGACATCGGTCGCGACCCGAACCCCCACGTCGGCTTCGGGGGTGGCGGTGCCCACTTCTGCCTCGGGGCCAACCTGGCCCGCATGGAGATCAACCTGATCTTCGAGGCCATCGCCGACCAGATGCCCGACATCTCCCAGATCGGTCCACCCCGCCGCCTGCGGATCGGCTGGTTGAGCGGCATCAAGGAGCTCCCCGTCCGCTACCGCTGACGGGCTCCGCCTGCTCCACCCCTCAGCGCTCCGAGGCGCGGGCGCCGATCTCGTCCAGGTCGTCGGCCAGGGCCGCCCGGACCAGGGCTGCGGCCAGCTCGGGGAGGCGGTCGCCCGGTACGAGGCCGGCCACGCCGTCCCGGTCTCGCCCCAGACCCAGGTCGTCGGCTGCGCCCAGGGCCTTCTCGTCGAGGAAGGGACGGACCTCCGGCCAGACGCCCTGCACCTCCCGGCAGAAGATGTTGGCGCCCACGTCCCCGATCCCCTTGGCGTCCTGGAGGAGCTCGCGGACCTGCTCCACGTCGCCGTCGGCCTCACGTCGGAGGCAACGGAGATCACCGCCCCACCGGTCGAGGAGCATCTCGGCGGTGTCGCCCAACATCCGGGCCGTGCTCTCGTCGTAGCGGGCGTAGCCGTTCTCGTTCAGCACCTTCACCCGCTGCTCCCACGTGCTGTCGGCCATGCTCCCGGCGCTGCGCCAGCCGGCGGCGGACAGCGCCCGGGTCGCCTCGACCGCGGCGTCGGCCCGCACGCGGGCGCTGAGCAGCGTGGCCAGGCAGAGCAGGCGGTAGAGCGGCGACGGGGTCGGGTCCGACGGGAGGCGGATCCGGGCCTCGGCCGCGTAGGTCTGCCCGTGGCGGTCCAGGAGCACCTCGACCAGGCGTGATCGGGAGGGCGGGCTCACTCGGCACCCTGCGGGTCAGACAGACGACGCGCAGGGTGGACCACGGCCGGTGCCCTCCCCGCCTCAGGGGGTGCCAAGCATGCCGGCGTCCTGCCGGCAACGGATGACAACCCCGAGATGGCGCGGGTCTGTGGGGTCCAGACCCCGCAGACCCGCGTCACGACGAGCGCGGCTGCGAGCTCCGCCACCTCAGGGGCTCAGGGGCTCAGGGGCTCAGGCGCCCGGTGGTGTGATCTCGACCGGCCCGGTCAGTCGGTGGCGTCGGCGTCGGATGACGCTGCGCCGGTGCGGTAGTCGCCGAACGGTGCGTCGCGCTCGGTGAGCGCCGAGGTCAACCCCTTGGAGCGCATCTCGGCCAGGAAGGCCTCGAACCCGGGCTGGTGGGTGGCCAGCGTGCACATCTCGGTCCCGGCCCGGATGGCGGCCCGCAGCCCCATCACGTCCATGGCCCGGTGGACCGTGCGCTTGTTGAGGGCGGCGATGTCGGGCGGGATCAGGGCGATGCGGTGGGCCACGGCCAGCACCGCCTCATCCAGCTCCTCCTCGGGGAACGCCCGGTTGGCCCAACCGAGGGCCACCGCTTCATCGCCGGAGATGGCGTCGCCGGTGAGCATCATCTCCATGGCTCGGCGAGGCCCGAGGAACCAGGCGTGGAACTGCATGTCCGGGACCCCGAACCGGACGGCCGGGTAGCCGACCTGGGCGTCGTGGGCCACGTAGACCAGGTCGCAGCCGGTGGCCAGCTCGCTGCCGCCGGCCAGGCACCAGCCGTGGACCTGGGCGATCACCGGGGTGGCCAGGTCCCAGATCGACATCCAGGAGTCGGTGACGTGACGGGGCCACTGGCCGGCGCCGGGCGCGGTGTGGTGGGGCAGGGGCTGGTCGGGGTCCTGCTGGAGGTCGTAGCCGGCGGAGAAGCACGTTCCCGCCCCCCGGATCACCATGACCCGGACGTCCGGGTCGGCGTCGCCGTCGCGCAGGACGGCGAGGAGCTCGCCCCGGAGCGTGTTGCCCAGGGCGTTGCGCTTCTCGGGCCGATCCAGGGTGATGCGGCGGACCCCGTCGGCCGGGTGGTCGACCGCGACCGCGGTCAGGGCCGAGGTGTCGGGCTCGAACCGGGCCCGGGGTCGGGCGTGGTCGGTCTCGGGCAGGTCGTAGGCCACGAGGTCAGGACGCCTTGCCGTAGGCCCGGCGCAGTGCGTCGTTGGCCTCATCGGGCAGGGCGTCGAGGGGCTGGGACAGCTCGGCCACCGTCGGCCCGACCCGCTCGGCCTCCGGGGCCAGGGCGGGGAGGTCGAAGTCGTAGAGCTTGGCTGCGTTGTCGGCCAGCAGGGGCTGGAGCTCCTCGGGCGAGAGGTCCGAGAACAGGGCGCGGAGCCCCTCCCGGCTGAAGGGGTGGGTGCCCTCGTCGTGGGGGTAGTCGCTCCCCCACATGAACTTGTCGGGACCCAGCACCCGGCGGGCGGCGACGTCGGCCGGGCCGGGCTGGCTGACCCCCATCCACAGCGACTGCTGCACGTACTCGGTGGCTGACTGGGGCAGCACGTGGTCGGCGCCGTAGCGGATCTCACCGGTGGCCCCGGTGTCGCGGATCTGGGCCAGGGTGGCATCGAGGCGCTCGAGCAGGGGCGGGAGCCAGGCGCAGCCGGTCTCGGTCATGGCCAGCTTGAGGTTCGGGTGCCGCTCGAGCACGCCGGAGAGGATGAGCTGCACCAGCGGGCGCTGGGAGTAGAAGGGGACCTCGGTGATGTAGAGCAGCATCGACACCGGGTGGGGCCCGTAGTCCGGTGCGCCGGTGCCGCCGTGCACGTTGACCGCCAGGCCCAGCTCCTCCAGCTCGGCCCACAGCGGCTCGTAGTCGGGGTGGTGGAGGGGCTTCACCCAGGTGCAGTCGGGGGGCACGTTGGGCAGGAGGACGCCGCCCCGCAGACCGTGCTCCTTGATCCAGCGGGCATCGGCGATGGCGTCGTCGATGTCGTTCAGGAAGATCTGGCCGATGCCGGCCCGGCGCTCCGGGTACCGGCCGCACCAGTCGACCAGCCACCGGTTGTGGGCGTGGATGCCGGCCCGGCGGTGGGCGTAGTCCTCGGGGCGGGGCGGGGGCGCGAACAGCACGAAGCTGGGGAAGAAGGGCGGCACGGTGTTGGGGAACACCACCTCGGCCACCACCCCGTCGTCCTCCTGCTGGCCGATGCGCATGTCATCGTCCCAGTTGCGCAGCTTGCGCTGGTCACCGAGGTCGCGGAACGGGTTGCGATACTCGCCCCGCCAAGCATCGAAGTCGTCGCGGAACGCGGGGTCGAGGAACTCCCGGTACTGGCTGTGGCTCCCGCCGGCGTGGCAGTCGGCCGAGATCAGCGTGTAGCGGTCGTCGGGGGCAGCTGGGGTCGGGGGCACGGGCCCTCCTCCGGCCGCCGGGTCGCCGACGGCCCTTGGGTAGAACGTGTTCTCGTTCTACCCGACCGACGGGCCTCCTGCCTCGTCGGCGACGACCTGATCGCGGAGCTCGCGCTTGAGGATCTTGCCGGCGGCGTTGCGGGGCAGCGTCTGGTCCACCACCACGACCCGGCTGGGCACCTTGAACCCGGCCACCCGGGCGGCCACGTGCGCCCGCAGCTCCTCCGGGTCGAGGGGCATCCCCGCCTTGGGCAGCACGGCCACGGCCACCTCCTCGCCCAGGCGCTCGTGCGGCACGCCGAACACCGCGGCCTCGTACACCGCCGGGTGCTCGTAGACCGCGGCCTCGACCTCGGCGCAGGACACGTTCTCCCCGGCGCGCAGCACCAGGTCCTTGGCCCGGTCCTCGACGTAGACGAAGCCCTCGTCGTCGATGCGGCCCACGTCGCCGGTGCGCAGCCAGCCGTCGACGATCGCCTCGGCCGTCGCCTCGGGCCGGTTCCAGTAGCCCCGGATCACGCTGGGCCCCCGGAACCAGATCTCCCCCTGCGCACCGACCGGGACGGCCACGCCGTCGGGGTCGCGCACCTCGACCAGGAGCGTCGGCAGCGACCGACCGGTGCTGGTGGGGTGGGTGACGTAGTCCTCGCCGGAGTTCTGCGGGCCGAAGGCGTTGGTCTCGGTCATCCCGTAGCCGATGGACGGGCGTCCCCTCTTGAACCCGGCGTCGACCCGGGCCACCAGGGCGGGTGGCGACGGTGCCCCTCCCCCGCCCACGCTCACCAGGCTGGACGTGTCGAACTCGGCGAAGCGGGGCGACTCCATGAGGTCCCAGGACTGGGTGGGCACGCCCACGAAGTTGGTGACGCGCTCGCGCTCGATGAGCTCGAGGGCCCGCTCGGGCGACCACTTGCGCATCATCACTAGCGGGGTGCCCGACGCGGCACAGGTGAGCATCACCGCCACGCACCCGGTGACGTGGAAGAGGGGCACGATGAGGATGAAGCAGGGCGGCTGGGCCGCGGCCACCCGGGCCTCTTCGGGACGGCGCCGGCGCTGCACCAGGGCGCGGGCCCCGAAGGACATGACGGCGTGGATCACGGCCCGGTGGGTGGAGACCGCGCCCTTGGGGCGGCCGGTGGTGCCTGACGTGTAGAGGATGGTGGCGTCGTCGTCGGGGGCGATGGCGGCGTCGGGCAGCGAGGCGGACGGGTCGACCACGTCTTCCCAGCGGTCGACGGAGCGGTGCACGTCGCCCTCGGGCAGGCGGACGCCGATGGTGGCCACCCCCAGGCGGGCGGCCGCCTCCCGAGTCCGTTCGACCCGCTCCACGTCGGCCACCAGCACGGTGGCCCCGCTGTCCTCGAGCCCGTAGGCCAGCTCGTCGGCCGTCCACCAGGCGTTCAGGGAGACGGCGACGGCTCCGACCGAGGTGACCGCAGCGAAGGTCACCACCCACTCGGGCAGGTTCCGCATGGCGATGGCGACCCGGTCCCCCGGGCCCACGCCGTAGCGCTCGACCAGCGCGGCGCCGGCCCCGCCCACCTGGGCCGCCACCGCGCCGAACGAGAGCCGCTCGTCCTCGTAGACGAGGAACAGATCATCGCCCCGGCCGGGCCAGCTCTCGAAGATGGTCCGCAGGGAGGGCGGGGCCTGGGTGAAGACCGGCAGGACGGTGCCGCCCACCTCGGCCGTCCCCAGCTCGAAGCGGCCGCCCGGCGCGGTGACCTCAGCCACCGCCTCGGCGTAGGTCATGGCCGGCGCGCTCACGCCCTCACCCTGCCACGGGTGGACGACCAGCGGGGACGGCCGGGGTGAGCGGAGAGGGGCCGATCGACCCATCGAGACCAGCACCGCACCTGCCGATCGAGGGAGTGTGTCCACCTCTGAGCGCGCGTCGGCCCCGGCCCCCCTGGGTGGGGCGTGGGGCCCGCCCGAGCCCGCCCGAGCCCGCCCGGCCTTCACGACCGCCCTCGGAGCCGATCCGTCGACCGAGGCTGGGCCGCCACCTGCTGGAGCGCCCTCGCCCACCAGGCCACCCACGACCCGCTCACCGGGCTGGCCAACCGGAGCCACCTCCTCGCGCAGCTCGACGACACCCTGCAGGCGTCGATCGGGACGACGGCTCGGGTCGGCGTGATCTTCTGCGACTGCGGGCCCGACAGGCCTGAGGGCGGCGGTCAGGTCTCCAGGGGCAGCACGGCGGCGGCCAGCGCGGCCAGCTCGTCGGTCCAGCTGGCGGGCTCGTCGAGGGGCAGCACCACGAACTTCGACGCGCCGACCTCGGTGAAGGCCTCCAGCTGCTCGCGCAGCGCGTCCAGCCCGATGGGGATGACCTCGGTCGGGTCGAGGTCGGGTCGACGTCGGGCCAGCAGCGAGGCGACCCGGTCGGGCACCGTCTCGTGGGCGTAGGTCACCAGGGCACCGAGGTGCTCGGGGTCGATGGCCCGATCGTGGCGCTCGGCCTCGGCGGTGACCACCGGCCAGCCTTCGCGCACATCGTCGACCGTGCAGAACGAGGGGAGCCAGCCGTCGCCCAGGCGACCGCACCGGCGCAGCTCCGACGGGGCGAAGCCACCCAGCCACACCTCCAGCGGATCCTGGGTCGGGCGAGGCCGGAGGGTCACGCCCTCGACTTGGAACCGCTCCCCGTCGTGGTCGACGTCGTCCTCGGTCCACAGCCGGCGCATCAGCGGGACGGCCTCGTCGAACCAGGCCGAGCGCTCCTTGCGGGTGACGCCGAAGGCCCGGTGCTCCACGGGGGTCGGTGCCCCGAGGCCAACCGCGGGCAGGAGCCGTCCGCCCGAGAGGCGGTCGAGCGACGCCAGCTCCTTGGCCAGGATCACCGGGTTGCGGCCCGGCACGACCAGGACGCCGGTCCCCAGCTTGAGGCGCGTCGTCCGCCCGGCGGCCACGGCCAGGGCCACCAGCGGGTCGGGTGCGTCGCCGGTGAGGCGCTCGGAGAGCCACAGCGAATCGAACCCGAGGGCTTCGACCACCTCGACGTAGGGGCCGAACGTCTCGGCGTCGTTGGTGAGGGTGTGGGTGCCGAGACCGACGCCGATGCGGACCTTCATCGGGCCGATCCTCGCACCGGGCGGTGGGGCCCGCCTCCGGCCTTGCTAACCGGGGTCCAGTCGGGGCGTTCGGACCGTCCGGCGGCGATGGTGGCGAGGTAGGGCTGGGTGGGGGTGGTGGCGGGCAGGTCCTGGCCCGTGGTGACGGTCAGGGCCAGCCGCCCCTCGATGTCCGGGAGCCGTAGGAGGGTGTCGTACCAACCCCCGCCCAGCGGGGCGGTGGCCCCCACCGCGGTGAGGGAGTCGACCAACGAGGGCTCGGGGTCAGCCGGTAGCCCGGCTTCCTGGGCGGCCAGGCCCACCACCTGCTCCACGGTCAGCAGCCAGGCCCGCACCTTCGACCGGACCCCGTCGCTGGGAGCGAGGTCGAGGAAGGCCACCCCGCCACCCCAGCGCGGCGAGCGGCCGCGGAAGGTCACCGCGTGCGCGACCTCGAGCCAGCGGTCGGCGGCCGGCGGCGTGGGGTCAGAGCAGCCGCGGTGGGCGCCGTAGCGGGCAGCGCGGGGCCCGGCCTCCTCCACCCCACCCAGGGCCTCGGGACCGGGGGGAGCCACCGTGCCCTCGAGGTAGGCCATCAACCGGTCCCGGCACAGGTTCGACCCGTAGGCCACGTACCAGACCCTCTGCGCTGCCTCGCCGTCCACGGGTCAGCACCGTAGGGCGGACGCGGACCCAGCCCGGACAGGTGTCCAGCACGGCCCGAGGTCCACGGCTACACCCTCGACACCCTGGCCAAGCTGCCCGACGGCAGCGACCCCTTCCCGGGCCTGGCCACCGGCCACCCGGTCCGGGGCCTCTGGACGACCGCGTAGACCCGCCTCCGCCGTGTCCTGGCGTGGCGACCGTCACACGGTCGCGAATCCGCCTACGCTCGTCGGCATCTCGACCCCGACCCCCAGGTGGTTCCCGTGACAAGCCCCGGCCGTCGCTTCCGACCGATCAGTGCCCTCGCGGTCGTCCTCGTCCTGCTGGCCGGTGCCTGCGGTGGCGGGAAGTCCGATGATGGTGGCACCACCGCACCCGAGGAGGCCGGCGATCCGGTCCGGGGTGGCTCGCTCACCTTCGGCCTCGAGGCCGAGACCGGCGATGGCTGGTGCCTACCCGAGGCCCAGCTGGCCATCTCCGGCATCCAGGTGGCGACGGCGATCTACGACACCCTGGCCACACCCAACGCCGAGGGCGAGTACGTGCCCTACCTGGCCGAGTCGATCGAGCACGACGAGGGCTACTCGACCTGGACCATCGGGCTCCGTGAGGGCGTGACCTTCCACGACGGCACCCCGGTCGACGCCGAGGTGATCAAGAACAACCTCGACGCCTTCCGGGGCCAGTACCCGGCACGGAAGCCGCTGCTGTTCATCTTCACCCTCGACAACATCGACACCGTCGAGGTCACCGGTGACCTCGAGGTGACCGTCACCACGAAGGTCCCCTGGGTCGGCTTCCCGGCCTTCCTCCACTCCAGCGGCCGCCTCGGGATGATGGCCCAGGCCCAGCTGGACAACGCCGACTCCTGCGACCGGGACCTCATCGGCACCGGCCCGTTCGAGCTGGTCAGCTGGGACCCGGACCGGGAGTTCGTGGCCGAGAAGAACCCCGACTACTGGCAGGAGGCGCCCGACGGCGAGCCCTACCCCTACCTGGACGAGATCCGCTTCACGCCGGTCGTCGAGGGCGAGCAGCGGGTGAACGGCCTCGAGTCCGGCGACCTCGACCTCGCCCTCGTCGGGGCCGCCGAGAACCTGTTGACCCTCGACAGCCTGGCCGACGACGGCGTGGTCAAGAACCGCGACTCCGACTCCAACCCGGAGATGACATTCGTCCAGTTCAATGCCTCCAAGGCGCCCTTCGACGACGCTCGCATGCGGCGGGCCGTCACGCTGGCCATGGACCGCGACGACTTCAACACGGTCATCAACCGGGATCTGTTCACGCTGGCCAACGGCCCGTTCGGACCGGGATCGGCGGGCTACCTGGAGGACTCCGGCTTCCCGACCGAGCAGGACATCGACGAGGCCAAGAGCCTGATCGCCGACTACGAGGCCGAGAAGGGCCCATTGGGCACGGTCACCTACCAGGCCACCCCCGGCAAGACGACCCAGGAGTTCGCGGTCTACTTCCAACAGACCCTCAAGGCCGTGGGATTGCAGGTGGACATCCAGACGGTCCAGCAGGACAAGCTCATCGACAACGCCATCAGTGGGGACTACGACTTCATGGGGTTCCGCAACTACCCCGGCGGCGACCCGGACCTGCTGTACGTGTGGTTCAACAGCGCCTCGCCGGTGAACTTCGGGCGGATCAACGACCCGGAGATCGATGACCTGCTGGCCCGGGGGCGCGGGGAGCCCGACCCCGACCTGCGCGAGAAGATCTACCAGGACCTCAACCGCGAGTTCGGCAAGGACATCTGGAGCCTCTGGCTGACCAACGTCACCTGGCGGATCTCGTCCCAGCCCGACGTCTTCGGCTACGACCTCGAGACCCTGCCCAAGCTCCCGGACGGATCCGACCCGTTCAAGGGCCTGGCCACCGGCATCGACGTCCGCGGCCTCTGGACCACCGCCGGGTAGTCGGGCGCACCTCCTCCCCGACCCAGACGGGTTGGGCCAGGGCCCGCGCCGGTCCCCGCGTGGGCACGCCATCAAGGAGATCCATGCACCGACGCACGCCCGCACTCGCGCTGGCCGCCGGCCTCACCCTCGCCGCCTTCGCCGCCGGACCGGCCACCGCCGAGCCGCCGCGGCCGGGCTGTGGGTACGGCGACGCCAACCACGCTCACCAGGCCGCTCCGGGTCGCGACCCCATGGGTCTGCGACCGGGCAAGGGCACCGGGGACGCTCAGCACCCGCACACCGCCCCGCCGGGACAGGCTCCGGCCGACGGTGGCGATCAGAGCGGACCCATGCGGGGCTGCAAGTAGGACCTGCTCAGCGGGCGGGATCCGGCGGGAAGTCCGGCGGGCGACGCTCGTTCCAGGCGGCCACGCCCTCCCGGTAGTCGGGGGCGGCCACCATCTCGTCGAGCAGCCGCTCGCTGCGGGCCACCGCCGTGCCGACGTCGCCGTGGAGGTCGGCATAGAGCTGGGCCTTGGCCGTGCGCAGCGATGTCGGGGCCACCTCGGTGGCCAGGGCTCGGGCGTAGTCGAGGGCCGCGGCGAGGACGTCGCCCGGCGGCAGCACCCGGTTGACCAGGCCCATCGTCGACGCCTCCTCGGCGAGGACGACCCGTGACGACAGCAGCAGGTCGGCGGCGTGACCGATGCCCACCAGGCGGGGCAGGACCCAGGACAGTCCGTACTCGGCCGGCAGCCCCAGCCGGGGCGCCGAGGTCGTGAGCTTGGCCCCCTCCGCCGCGAACCGCAGGTCGCAGTAGCAGGCCAGCACCAGGCCGACCCCCGCGGCCGGTCCGTTGACCGCGGCGACGACGGGGACGGTCAGCCCGTAGTGCCAGGCGAAGGCGTGGTCGTACTCCGACCGGACGCCGTAGCCGGGGGTGGCCATGTCCTCGGGGGTGCCGGGGTCGTAGCCACCGGCCTCGGCGTGGCCCGCCAGCGCCTCGGTGTCGGCCCCCGCGCAGAAGGCCCGGCCGGCACCAGTGACCACCACGGCCCGGACCTCGGGGTCGTCGTCGGCCCGAGCGAGGCACCACCGATACTCCGCGTGCATCCGGCCCGTCCAGGCGTTCATGCGCTGGGGCCGGTCGAGGGTGACGGTGGCGACGCGTCCGGTCACGTCGTAGCGCACGACCTTCAGGTCGGCCAGCTCCATGCCCGCATCCTGGCAGCCGTCAGCTCCGCGCTCGGCGGAGGAAGTCGATGTGGAGGCGGACGGGTCCCTCGGGGGTCACGTCGTGGTCGACCTCGGGCGGGATGGGCTGGGTGTCGCCGGGACCCAGGACCCGGTCGATCGGTGGCTCGGTCTCAGCCCGGAAGCGGAGGCGCCCCTCGGTGACGTGGAGCAGTGCCCAGCGGTACGCCGCGACGCGGTGCCGCCGACGCAGCCCGTCGGGCAGCGTCGCCTCGGTCCAGGTGTCGGTGGTGCGGGCCAGCTCCAGGCCGTTGGGCACCTCGGCACGGTCGCACAGCGGGCAGTCGAGATCGGTCCCGAGGCGAGCGGCGCGCTCGTCCTCGTCATCGACCCATGGTGCGACTCGGAACGGCGGCCGGTGTCGGACGTGCTGGGTGTGGAGGCAAGACAGCCGGGCGAACCAGTCCCCCTCGTCGTCGCGGTCCCATCCCTCGATGAGCCGTCTCATGGGAGCGCTCGTCGGTTGCGCTGGACGGCAGGTCGCTCCGGCCCGAGGGTGCCCACGGAGGCAGCCTCCCACGCACTCCGGGAAGCTGCACCTCGGAGCCCGAGTGTCGATCAGCGGCCTCGCCGGGCCGCTCCTCGCTTCTCGAGGGACAGCGCTCTACCCTCGGCGACCCCTTTGGAGCCCGGCCGAACGGAGCGCTTCGCCGGGTACGGCGTGATGGGGCTGCCCTTCGCCTCGGGCCATGTGCTGGCCATGCGGCGGTTCCCGGCCTCGTCGATCGGGCCCGCCTACACGTCGGTCTGGCACCGCAGTCCGGAGGGGCGCTGGCAGCTGTGGGCCGATCGACCCGACGACCAGGCCTGCGCCCGCTACTTCTCCTCCGCCGCGGAGGAGACCCGCCAGGGCCCCGCCGACCTGGACTGGCCGGACGAGGCAACCATCCGACTGAGGGTGCCGGACCTCGGTCTGGTGTGGAGCGCGACGATGGCTGCGTCCGTCCCCACCCGTGCGCTCAACGCCGTCGCATCTCTGCTCTCCGACCGGGGATGGCGGACCCCGTGGGTGCTCGGGGCCATGGGCCGACTTGCCGGACCGGCGCTGCGGGCCGGTCGCCTGAGCCTGTCGGGCCGGGCCCCCAACGGTCGGCAGTTCATCGCCAACCCCCGCCGGATCTGGATGGTGAGCTCGACATCGGCCCGCCTGGACGACGAGGACCTCGGGCCGCCCGGGCCGCTGGCTGAGCAGGCCGCGCTCGGCGACTTCCTGATCCCCCAGCTGGGCCTCTTCGTCCTGGGTCAGGCCGCCTTCACTCCCACCTGACCGCCTGCGAGGCACCGAGGCACCGAGGCACCGAGGCACCGAGGCACCGAGGCACCGAGGCACCGAGGCACCGAGGCAGTCTGACCTGACGCGCGCACCCGAGGGGCAGCTGCCAGGCGGGATGCCCGGCGGCCGAGGCCGCGGCTGCCCGCGAGAGATCCCCGTCCGACGGCTGCACGCGCCCGGTCAGCTGGTGTCGGGTGGTGTGAAGGTCCACTCACCGGGTGGTCCTCGGAGGGTCCAGTGGCAGTGGGTCTTGAGGTAGTGGTGGTAGACACAGAGGAAGGCGTTGTTCCAGAGGGCGGTGGGTCCGCCTTTGTGGAAGTCGGTGATGTGGTCGACCTGGAGGCCGCGGGTGGTGTGGCAGCCCGGCACGACACACTCGTGGTCGCGGGCTTCCAACGCGGTGCGGAGGGCG
>JBBSME010000015.1:0-36749 GCA_038233335.1 Acidimicrobiales bacterium
AGCCTTTGCTCACGTACGCAGCTCCGACCCCACGGGCCGACGGTGGCCCGCCACGACTCAACCGGACCACCGGTTCAACGGCCGAAGCTCTAGCCCCCGGTCCTGGGTCTACAGGGGACGCTGTCCCCCTGTAGACCTGGTGTCTACAGGGCGCTACTCTGAGCCTCATGGCGACGACGACGATCCGGGTGGATGTGGACACCCGGGATCGCCTGCGGGAGATCGCGCGGGCCGAGGGCCGTCCGATCACCGAGGTGACCCGCCAGGCCGTCGAGTCCTTCGAGCGCTCCCGCCGGATCGCCCAGGCGAGGGTCGACCTGGCCCGGCTGAGAGCCGACCCGGAGGCTTGGGCCGACTACCTGGCCGAGGGGGACTCGCTCCCGGTGGGCGATGGCATCACGGGATGACCTCTGGCTGGCGGACTTCGGGGATCCGTACCCTGGGGAGCCGGCGGACCGGCGGCCGGCGGTCGTCGTGGGGCCGACACCAGGGTGGGGAACCGATCTGCCGTACGTGTTCTTGGTTCCCCTGACAACGCGCGCACGACGCATGCCGTGGGTGCACATCGAGATCCAGCCCGACGACACGAACGGACTCGACGACACGAGCTACGCACAGTGCGAGATGCTGCGATCCGTAGGCGTTCGTCGTCTCGTCCATCGCCTGGGTCAGGTCGACCAGGTGGTCATGGGTCAGATCGACATCGCCGTCCGGGATCTTCTCGGCTACTGACGCCACCTGATGGGAGTCCGTGCGAGGAGTGCGCACCAACTTCGCACGGAACTCGCCGCGTGTGGCGCAGTCCCGTACGAAGTGCGGGAGCTGGGCCCGAGGATCGGGCCGAACCGATCAGCCGGTGCGGACGGTGTCGGTGTCTCGGCCGCTGCGGAGGACCGTGCCGGAGAGGGCGCCGGTGGCCTCGTTGTCCTCCACCGCGACCACGCCGTTGACGTAGACCCGCCGCACGCCCTGGGCGGTGGCGGTGAGCCGGGGGGAGTCGCCGGGCAGGTCGTGGACCAGGGTGGCGTGGTCGGCCCCGACGGTCTCGGGGTCGAACACGGCCACGTCGGCGAAGCCCCCCTCGATCAGGGTGCCGCGGTCGCGCAGGCCGAACAGCCGGGCCGGCACCTCGGTCATCAGCTGGACCGCTCGCTCCAGGGTCACCAGCTTGCGGCCCCGGAGGGTGTCGGCCAGGAACCGGGTGGGGAACGGCGCCCCGCACATGCGGTCGAGGTGGGCACCGGCGTCGGAGCCGCCGAGCATGGCCCGATCGTCCTCCCAGGTCTGGCGGCGCAGCTCCCACGAGGCGTCGTCGCCGTCGGGCGGGATGGGCCACAGGATGGTGCGCAGCTCATCGGCCACCACGATGTCGATCAGGGTGGCGAAGGGCTCGGTGCCCCGCTCTTCGGCGATGTCGGCGACTCGCCGGCCCTTGAGGCCCTCGTTGGCCTCGGAGTAGGTGTCGCCGATGATGTAGTTGGCGAAGTCGGCCAGGCGCTTGAACACCCCGGCGTCGTCGGAGGCGGACCGCTCCAGCAGGTGGGCCTGGACCTCGGGCTTCTGCAGCTCCTCCATGCGCTCGGGGACGGGCCGCTTCAGCACCTCGCCCCACCCGGGGATGAGGAACAGCCCGCAGTGGTTCAGGAAGCTCATGTTCATGGGCACCTGCACCGGCAGGGTGAGGGCCACGATCTGCCCACCGCGGGAGGCGGCCACGTCCGCCGCCCCCAGCTGGCGGGGGATGCGGCCCGGCTCCTTGGAGTCGATGGTGAGCACGTTCCAGTTGAGCGGCCTTCGGGCGGCGGCCGACATCGCCGCGAAGAGGTCGATCTCGTCGTCGCTGAAGCGGTCCAGGCAGCCGTCGGTCATGCCCTCGAGGGTGGTGCCGTCGTGCTGGCCCACGATCTCGCACAGGGCCACCAGCTCCTCGGTGGTGGCCCACCGCGACGCCACCGGCTCGCCGTCGCCGTCGGAGTGGGTGCGGCTGAGGGTGGTGGAGAAGCCGAGGCCACCGGCCTCCAGCGAGTCGATCAGGACCCGACGCATGTCGCTGATCTGGTCGACGGTGGCCTCCTGGCCCACCGACGCCTCGCCCATCACGTAGCGGCGCAGGGCGCAGTGCCCGACGAGGAACCCGGCGTTCACGCCGACGTTGCCCTCCAAGCGGTCGAGATAGTCCGCGAACGTCTCCCAGTTCCACGGGACGCCCTCCTCCAGGGCGGCGACCGACATGCCCTCGACGCTGGCCATCATCTCCCGGGTGTAGGCCGCGTCCTCGGCCCGCAACGGGGCCAGGGTGAAGCCGCAGTTGCCGCTGATCACGCTGGTCACGCCGTGCACGTTCGAGGGCGAGACGTGCGGGTCCCAGAACAGCTGGGCGTCGTAGTGGGTGTGGGGGTCGATGATGCCGGGGGTGACGATCATCCCGGTGGCGTCGAGCGTCTCGGACGCGTCGTCGGTGATCGAGCCGGGCTCGGCCACGGCGACGATGCGGCCGTCCTTGATGGCGACGTCGGCCACCCGAGGCGTGGCGCCGGTGCCGTCGACGACGGTGCCGCCGGTGATCAGGTGGTCGAGCATGGGGCCTCCCGGCCGGAAAGGGCCGATATCTGACGACCCGTCAGATTAGCGGGGATGGGCACGACCGCCCACCGCCGGGCCTACGGGATGTGCTCCAGGTCGGCATCGCCGATGGAGCCGGAGCGGACCGCGTAGCGGCACAGGTTGTCCTTGGCCTCGGGGCCCTCCAGGCCCGGGACGCCAGCCGAGGCGTACTTCTTGACCAGGTCGGCGATGCAGTTCTCGACCCGGCTGCGGGAGAGGAACAGGCGCTCGGCGGCCTGGGCGTAGGAGGCCGGCCGGGCCTGGTCGCCGCGGGCGATGAGCAGCGGCTCGCACAGGGCGGTGAGGATCCGACGCTCGGCGTTGGTGAACTCCAGCAGGTACTGGGTGTCGGGGCCGTCCTGGGGGATGGGGCGGGTCTCGCCCAGCGGCTGGGCCGACTCCATCTCGACCTGCACCTCGTGGGTGCGGATGCGCCCCCGGAGCTGGATGGTGACCTGGTCGATGGGCAGCGAGGCGATCTCGTCCTGGTTCTCCAGGACCCGGGTGGGGCCGATCTCCGGCACCAGGTAGACGGGCTGGCTGGCTGAGTCGTTGCGGATCCAGAGCCGGCTGTCCTGCATGCTGACGGTGGCTGCGGTGCGGCTGACGCCCAGGTCCTCCGGACCGTCGTCGCCCCCGACCCCGACCTGGAGGTCGCAGACCGAGCTGCGCCCGATGCGCACCCGTTGACCCTCCTCGATGCTCGCCTGGTCGTCGCCGTGGCTCACCGTCGCTTTGGCCATGCCGTCCATGATCCCACGCCCGACGCCGCGATGGGTCCGAACCGGTCCGGACCCACCGGCAACGCCGAACCGGTCCCGACCTTGGTCGTCCTGGCGACCAGGATCGGGACCAGTCCGTCGTGGGCGTCAGACGGTGAGGAGCTCCCGGAGGGCCTCGGCGATGCGGGTCGCGTCGATGGACAGGGCCTCCTCCAGAGGCGGAGCGAAGGGGAAGGCGGGGACGTCCGGCGTGGCCAGGCGCCGCACCGGGGCGTCGAGGTCGAAGAAGGCGTGCTCCGCCACCAGGGCGGCCACCTCCGCCCCGGCCCCGAAGCTGATGTTGTCCTCGTGGACCACCAGGCAGCGGCCGGTGCGGGTCACCGACGCCAAGATGGCCTCGGTGTCCAACGGTGAGATGGTGCGCAGGTCGACCACCTCGACCGAGCCCGCCCCCTCCTCGGCCAGGCGGTCGGCCGCCTCCACGGCCAGGTGGCGCATCATCCCGTAGGCGACCACGGTGGCATCGGTGCCCGGTCGGACGATCGCGGCCCGACCGATGGGGACCCGCCAGGTGGGGTCGTCGGGGACGAGGCCCTTGATGGCGCGGTAGCTGCGCTTGTGCTCGAGGAAGAGCACCGGGTCGGGGTCGGCCACCGCCTCCCGCAGGAGGCCGGCCACATCCGCGGGGGTGGAGGGGGCGACCACCTTCAGGCCCGGCAGGTGGGCGTAGGTCGCCTCGATCGACTGCGAGTGGTAGAGCGCACCGTGGACGCCGCCGCCCCACGGAGCCCGGATCACCATGGGGACGGCGAAGTCGCCGTCCGAGCGGTAGTGGATGCGAGCCGCCTCGCTGGCGATCTGGTCGTAGGCGGAGTGGATGAAGTCGGCGAACTGGATCTCGCAGATGGGACGCATGCCCGACAGCGCGAGCCCGATGCCGATGCCGATGATGGACGACTCGGCCAGCGGGGTGTCCAGCACCCGGCCGTGTCCGAAGGCCTCGGCCAGCCCGTCGGTGGCCCGGAACACGCCACCGCGGGGGCCGATGTCCTCGCCCAGGATCATCACCGACTCGTCGCCGGCCAGCAGGTCGTGTTGGGTCTGGCGGATCGTGTCGATGACGTTGCGCTCGGTGGTGGGCCCGGCGTCGTCGAGCGGGATCTCGGCCTCGACGTCCGGGGCGCCCACGACTCCGTCGCCGGCCGGGGTCGCGGGCACTGGCCGCGCCAGGGGACGGGCGAACACCTTGGTCGCCGCGGTGTCCGGCTCCGGGAAGGGCAGGGCCTCGGCCCGCTTGGCTGCGGCGTCGACCTCGGCCTTCACCTCGGCGTCGATCTCGACCTCGTCGGCCTCCGACAGCAGCCGCTGCTCGATGAGGTACTGCTGGAACTGCCGCAGTGGGTCCTTCTTCCGCCACGCCTCGACCTCCTCAGGGGTGCGGTAGGTGCGGTCGTCGTCGTCGGAGGTGTGGGCCTTGAAGCGATACGTCTTGGCCTCGATGAGGGTGGGCCCGTCGCCGGCCCGAGCCCGCCGCACCGCCTGGTGGGTGGCCGCGTAGACGTCGAGGGGGTCGTTGCCGTCGACGATCACCCCGCCGAAGCCGTAGCCGTGGGCTCGGTCGGCCACGTCGTCGACCGCCGACTCCTGGGCCATGGGCACCGAGATGGCGTAGCCGTTGTTCTCGCAGATGAACACGCAGGGCAGGGAGTGGATGCCGGCGAAGTTGAGGGCCTCGTGGAAGTCGCCCTTCGAGGTGGCCCCCTCGCCGAAGTAGGCCACCGCCACCTGGTCGTCGCCCCGTTGCTTGGCCGCGTAGGCGATGCCGGTGGCGTGGGGCAGCTGAGTGGCGATGGGCGAGGAGCCGGTGATGATGCCGCGCTCGGCGCTGCCCCAGTGGTTGGGCATCTGGCGCCCGCCCGAGCTGGGGTCGGCGGCCCGGGCGAACACCCCCTGGAGCACCTCCTCGGCGGTGATCCCCAGGGCCAGCACCACCCCCGTGTCGCGGTAGTAGGGGAGGACGACGTCGTGGCCGCCCCGCAGGGCCCAGGCCGAGCCGATCTGGGCGCCCTCGTGACCCTGGCTGGACACCACGAACGGGGCCTTGCCCATGCGGTTCAGGGCCCAGATCTTCTGGTCCAGCATCCGGGCCAGCACGATCATCCGGTACATCTCGAGCAGGTCGTCGGCGTCCAGGCCCAGGTCGCGGTGGCGCTCGTGGACGTGGAGGGTCGAGAGGTCGTCGTCGGTCGGTGCGTGCAGGGTGCGGGCCATGCGGGGCCTCCGGGTCAGGGGTCAGGTCAGGGGTGGGCGGTCCCCCCGCCGTCTGCTGCGGTGCGGAAGGGGGCCGCGGGCGCCACCGCTGCGATGCGCTCCTCGGCCAGGCGGTCGGCGGCCCGGGCCGGATCGATGTCGTCGGCCTCGGCGCGATCGAGGACCCGTGCGAGGGTCGCGGCGATGCCGGCCACGCGGTCCCAGGCGCGGGCCCGGTCGTAGGGCGCACCCGACGGATGCCGCTCCTCAGCGATGTTGATCACTCCGCCGGCGTTCACCACGTAGTCCGGCGCGTAGAGCACACCCAATCGGCGTAGGCGCGTGCCATCCGCGGCCTCTTCGAGCTGGTTGTTGGCCGATCCGCACACTGCAGAGCAGCGTAGCTGTGGGATGGTGCTCGCGCTGAGGACGGCGCCGAGGGCGCAGGGGCTGAAGACGTCGCAGTCCACCGCGTGGGCTTCCGGCGCGGCGACGGCCTCCACCTCGGGGTGCCGGGTCCGCACCGCGGCTACGGCGGCGGCGTCCACGTCGGCCACCGTCACCTTCACCCCCGCCCCCACCAGGTGGTCGACGAGGCCGGCGCCCACCTTGCCGACGCCTGACACCACCACCTTCCGCCCGCCCAGCTCGCCGTCGAACAGCCGCTCGGCCACCGCGCCGAGGGCGCAGAACACTCCCCAGGCGGTGGCCGGCGACGGGTCGCCCGAGCCACCCAGGCTCTCGCTCGCCCCGGTGACGTGACGGGTCTCGGTGCGGATGAGGTCCATGTCGTCCTGGGTGGTGCCCACGTCCTCGGCGGTGAGGTAGCGCCCGCCCAGGCCGTCGATGAACCGCGCGTAGGCCCGGATGAGGGCCTCGCTGTGCACCTGGCGGGGATCGCCCAGGATCACCGCCTTGCCCCCGCCGGCGTCGAGGCCCGACACGGCATGCTTGTAGGTCATCCCTCGGGCCAGGCGGCAGACGTCGGCCACCGCATGGGCCTCGCTGGCGTAGGGCCGGAACCGGGTGCCACCCAGGGCCGGGCCCAGGGCGGTGGAGTGGACGGCCACGATCGCCTTCAGCCCGGTCGGGCGGTGGTGGCAGAAGGCCACCTGCTCGAAGCCCTCGGTCTCGGCGTGGGCGAACACTCCGGCCGACGGGGGTGCGGGCGAGACGGCGGTCACCCCTCCGAGGGTACGGCCCGCGCCGGGCCCTGCCATCGGACCAGCGGGGCGCAGACGGGTCAGGGCGACGCGGGGGCCATCGGCGAGATCCCTCCGGCGGGCGCCCAGGTTCGGTGGGTCTGGCGGGGCTCCGGTACCGTTTGTCACGATGGCCACCCCCACCGCTGCCTACTCGGTCCGTCTGCGCGTGCGGCTCCCCAACGTGCCCGGAGCGCTCGGTCGCCTGTCGATCGCCCTGGGCGAGACCGGCGCCAACATCGTCGGTCTCCACGGCTTCGAGGCCAAGGGCCCGGTCCTCGACGAGGACGTAGTGATCAACTGCTCCGACGCGGCCCACATCGAGCAGGTCCGCGAGGCCCTGGTCGCTCTGGACGGGGTGGAGATCCTCGACTTCGGTGACCGCACCTTCGAGATGCACGCCGGCGGCAAGATCCACGTGCTGGCCACGGTCCCCATCGTGGACCGTGACGACCTGTCGATGGCCTACACGCCCGGCGTGGCCCGGGTGTGCACCGCCATCGCCACCGATCCCCCGCTGGTCCACGACCTCACCATCAAGAAGAACACCGTCGCCATCGTCACCGACGGCACCGCCGTGCTCGGCCTGGGCGACATCGGGCCCGCGGCCTCGCTGCCGGTGATGGAGGGCAAGGCCCTGCTGTTCAAGAGCTTCGCCGACGTCGACGCCTTCCCGGTCTGCATCGACACCTCCGGCGACGACACCGTGCAAGACAAGGTCGACGCCATCGTGGAGACGGTGGTCCGCATCGCCCCGGTCTACGGCGGCATCAACCTGGAGGACATCGCCGCCCCCGGCTGCTTCGAGGTGGAGGAGCGCCTGCGCGAGCGCCTCGACATCCCGGTGTTCCACGACGACCAGCACGGCACCGCGGTGGTCACCCTGGCCGCCCTGGAGAACGCCCTCAAGATCGTGGGCAAGCACATGGACGAGCTGCGGGTCGTCATCTCCGGGGCGGGGGCGGCCGGCGTCGCCATTGCCAAGATCCTCATGGCCGCGGGGGTCACAGACATCATCGGCTGCGACTCCAAGGGGGCGGTGCACGAGGGCCGCGACGACCTCAACTCGGCCAAGCGCACCTTCGCCGAGATCACCAACCCGTCGGGCGCCACCGGCTCCCTGGCCGACGTGCTCCCCGGTGCCGACGTGTTCATCGGCGTCTCGGCTCCCGATCTCCTCACCGCCGATGACCTGCGCAAGATGGCCTCCGATCCCATCGTTTTCGCCATGGCCAACCCGGACCCGGAGATCCGGCCCGAGGAGACCGAGGGCCTGGTCGCGGTCATGGCCACCGGGCGCAGCGACTACCCCAACCAGATCAACAACGTCCTGGCGTTCCCCGGCATCTTCCGGGGCGCGCTGGACGCCGGGGCCACCACCGTGACCGAGGGGATGAAGGTGGCTGCGGCCGAGGCCATCGCCTCCGCGGTCGACCCCGACGACCTGGACCCCGAGTGCATCGTGCCCTCGGTGTTCGACCGCCGCGTGGTCGAGCTGGTCGCCGCCGCGGTGGCCGGCGCGGCGGTGACCGACGGCGTCTGCCGCTAGGGACGTCCCGCCTTCGGCGGGCGGTCCTGCTGGTGGTGGCTGGAACCGGCGTCGATCCGGTGACCTCGCGCTTTTCAGGCGCGCGCTCTGCCAACTGAGCTATCCAGCCTCGCTGACGCCTCGCAGGGCGGGGTGTCAGTTGGCGGTCCCGACGGGATTTGAACCCGCGACCTCCGGCTTGACAGGCCGGCGTGCACTCCAAACTGCACCACGGGACCAGCACCCCTCGCGGGGTCGGAGCAACCTAGCACCGACCCCCCGGCTCCGTTCCAACCGGTTCGGTGGGGCGGGGGCTCCGACGGCCCCCGCCCCTGCTGCTCCTCGTCCCGCGGTGGTCGGATCGGCGCCGCCCCGCGGGGCGACGGCGCCGGGAGGCTGACCCGGGCCGGGGCGACCCCGGCCCAGGACCGGGGCCTCAGGCGGTGCGGCGGATGACCACGTCGGTCAGCGCCGCCGGCACCGGCACCTGGGGCAGTTCGTCCTCGGGACGGGCCACCTTGGGCGGACGGCCCCGGCGCCGCTTGGTGGCCAGGATCCGGCCGTTGCGGAACAGCTGGCCGCCCCACACGCCCCACGGCTCGCGCCGGGCCAGGGCTCCGGCCAGGCACTCCTCGATGACGGGGCACAGGGCGCAGATGCGCTTGGCCGCGGCGATGTCCTGCAGCTCCTCGGAGAAGAACAGGCCGGAGAGCGAGGCGGCGTTGTCATCGCAGCGCGCCTGGGCCCACCAGCTGCGGTCCTCGGTCGTGTCCTGGAGATCGTTGAGCGCGATCACGTCTGTCTCCTCGGTTCCTTCATGGGGTGGATGGGTCGGTGGGTGGATGGGGTGGGTGGGGAGGGATCCGGGGCCGAAAACCAGAAAGGCCGCCGGGAGATCCCGACGGCCTGTGGAGGAGTTCGTGGCTGGTCCCTATCGGGGAACCGCCTCCTCAGGCCGTAGGGCAGGGGTCGAGTCGTGCTTGGCGACGGACACCGGCATGGTCGACGGGGTGATGGTCCAACCCCGGTCGAAGGTGTCGTCGGCGCCGGCGAGGGCCGCCCCGCCGCACGCGAAGGCGCGCGGGCTACCGGCGGCGGCGGGGCGCTCGACCTGGTAGCTGCGGTTCAGCATCGGGACCTCGGGGGGACCGGTGAGACGCGCCCGGGTGGCCCGGGCGGCTCGACCATCGAACCCCACCCCGCTCAGGCCGTCAAGCGATTTACCGGCTCAGGCGGTCAGGCCTCGGGGAGGGGGGCGGCCTCGGTGCGGAAGACGCGCTGGCGGTAGAGGCGCAGCTCGTCGAGGCTCTCGCGGATGTCGTCGAGGGCTCGGTGGCTGGTCTGCTTGCGCACCGTCTCCTCCAGCAGGCCCGGGTACCAGCGCCGGGCCAGCTCCTTGATGGTGGACACGTCGACCGAGCGGTAGTGCAGGTGGTCCTCGATCTCGGGCAGGTACTTGACGAGGAACCGGCGATCGGTGCCGATCGAGTTCCCGCACAGCGGCACCGTGCGGGCGTCGGGGACGTGCTCCTTGATGAACGCGAGCGTCTGGGCCCCCGCCTCCTCCAGGGTGATCGTCGACGCCTCGATGGCCGGGAGCAGGTCGGACCTGGTGTGCATGGTCCGCACCACGTCCTCCATCACGGCCAGGGCCTCGGGCGGCTGGTGGACCACCAGGTCGGGCCCCTCCGCCACCACCTCGAGCTCGTCGTCGGTCACCAGGGTGGCGATCTCCACGATCACGCACTGCTCCGGATCGAGGCCGGTCATCTCCAGGTCCATCCACACGAGCACGGGCCGATGGTAGGGCCGATCCGGCGGTCGGCGTGACGCCACGCCGGGGTCGACCAAGATGACGGCCATGCTCCGCGTGCCGGTCGTCCGCCTCGACCCCGACCTGCCCCTCCCGGCCTACGCCCACGACGGTGACGCCGGAGCCGACCTCCACGCCCGCGAGGACGTGGTGCTGGCGGCCCGGGGCGGACGGGCACTGGTTCCCACCGGGGTGGCCCTGGCCCTTCCGGCGGGCCATGCCGGCTTCGTCCAGCCCCGGAGCGGCCTGGCCCTGCGCCACGGCGTCACCTGCCTGAACACCCCCGGGCTCATCGACTGCGGCTACCGGGACGAGCTGAAGGTGCTGCTGGTCAACCTCGACCCCGAGGCCGACTACCAGGTGTCGCGCGGCGATCGCATCGCCCAGCTGGTCGTGCAGCCGGTGGAGCGAGCGTGGTTCGCCCCCGTCGACGCCCTGCCCGACACGAGTCGGGCCGCTGGCGGCTTCGGCTCCACCGGCCGGTAGCGGGCGGGCGCGGCGCCCGAGCCAACAGGCCCGAGCAGCGCTAGGCGAGCCCCTCGTGCTCGAGGCGCTCGCGCAGCTGGCCGAGGCTGCGGGCCAGGAGGCGGGAGACGTGCATCTGGCTGATGCCGAGCCGGTCGGCGATCTCAGTCTGGGTCATCC
Source organism: Acidimicrobiales bacterium (assembly GCA_038233335.1). Classification (GTDB taxonomy): domain Bacteria; phylum Actinomycetota; class Acidimicrobiia; order Acidimicrobiales; family Iamiaceae; genus Iamia. Next base: position 10,765 of record JBBSME010000015.1, read on the forward strand.
CGTCGTAGAACCGCAGCCGCATCAGCAGCTGCTCGCGCTTGGGCAGGGTGTCGATCAGCGTCGTGACCAGCATCTTGTTCTCCGCCGCGAACAGGTTGCTGTCGTCGTCGCCCAGCTGGCCGGCCAGCCCCAGGCCGGACTCCTCGCCCCCGGACGGAGCGTCGATCGACGCCGACCGGTAGGCCTGGGCCGCCTCCATGGCCTCCAGCACCTCTTCCTCCGACGTGCTGGCCGCCCGGGCCAGCTCCTCGATCGTGGGGGACCGGCCCAGCCGTTGGGTCAGGGTGCCGACCAGGCCGTTGATCTCGACGTGCAGCTCCTGGATCCGCCGGGGGACCCGCACGGCCCAGCCTTTGTCGCGGAAGTGGCGTTTCAGCTCGCCGACGATCGTGGGGGTGGCGAAGGTCGAGAACTCCAGGCCGCGCTCGGGTTCGAAGCGCTCCACCGCCTTCACCAGGCCCAACGACGCCACCTGGATGAGGTCCTCCAACGGGACGCCTCGGTTGTTGAACCGCCGAGCCAGGTGCTCGGCCAGGCGCAGGTGGGCCTCGATCAGCTCGTCGCGGATGGCCTGGTCCCCGGTCTCCTTCAGGTCCCGGAACCGCTCCCGCAGGTGTTCCCGCTCCGCCTCGTCGAGGCTCATGCCGGTTCCGGTCCGCCGTGCCGCTTGGTGACCGCCACGCGGTCCGCCCCGAGGTCGACGCGGTGCTCGTCGACGACGGCGGCGAGGATCTGGTCGGAGAGGTCGGTGTCCTCGTCGTCCGACGGTGGGTCGCCCTCGAGCGACCCTGCGATCTCGACCCCGATGGCGCCAGGTTGGAGGGTGAAGGTGAGGGTGAGGGTGCCCGGCCGGCTCCCCGACCCGATCAGTAGGGAACAGGCCTCCCCCACTGCGATGCGCAGGTCCTCGACCTCGTCGTAGCCCATCCCCGCGCGCATGGCCAGGCCCGCGCTGGTGAGCCGGGCCACCCGCACGAACTCGGGCCCGGCCGGGAGGGTGAGGACGATCTGGTCGCCGGAGCGCTCTGGGGGCACGTCGGTGTCTCTCTCCGCGGGGGACTGCGGATGGAGAGTCTGTCATGGACGGACACGGGCCCCGTCCCCGTGCTCGGCTGTCGTCTCAGGGAGAGCTGGGCGTCCAGTCGCCCAGGGCGAACCAGACGGACTTGCCCGGCTGGACGTGGGTCACGCCCCATGCGTCGGAGAGGCGGTCGACCAGGTCCAGGCCCCGCCCGCAGGTGTCGAGGGTCTCGGGCCGACCGAGGGCCGGTCCCTCGGTGGACCCGTCGATCACCTCGACCGCCAGACGGGACAGGTCGAGGTCGACGATCAGCTCCACCGGGGCACCGGCGTGGACCACGGCGTTGGCGACCAGCTCGCTGGTGAGCAGGCACGCGGTCTCGGCCAGGTCAGGACGACGGCCCTGGCGCAGGAGGTCCCGGACGACGCCACGGGCCTGGGCGGCGGCTTCGACGCTGGAGCGGAGCTCGGTGGCGATGAGCACGTGGTAGGGGTGGGGGAGGGCGCGCGTGGGGGCGACCGATGCAGGGGGAGCGGTCGCGGCCATGTGGTGGGGGTACCCCCCGGGCCGGGGGGACAAACGATCGGGACGCCGTGACCTGACGCGTCATCAGGGCGGCGCGACCGTGCTTGGCTGGGGCCACCCGTCGTCGGCTCCGGAGACCACCCGTGACCACATCCACTGACCCTGCGCCCTCCACTCCCCTGGCCGGGCGGGCCGCACTGGTGACCGGCGGAGGCACCGGCATCGGCCGAGCCTGTGCAGAGGTGCTGGTGGCCGACGGCGCGTCGGTGACGATCCTGGGGCGGCGGGCCGAGGTCCTGGAGGAGGCTGCGGCCGAGCTGGCGGCCGACGCACCCGACGGTGCGAAGGTCCGATGGGTCGCGGCCGACGTCGCCGAGGAGGAGCAGGTCGCCGCGGCCGTGGCCACCGCCGCGGAGGAGGGGGGGCTCGACCTGGCCGTCCTGTCGGCCGGCACCGGCACCCTCGGCCCCATCACCTCGCTGCCGCTCGACGAGTGGCGGCGGGTCGTCGACACCAACCTGACCGGGTCGTTCCTCGCACTGAAGCACGCGGCCGCGGCCATGGTCGCCACCGGCCGGGGCGGCGCCATCGTCGCCGTGTCGTCCATCGCCGGCCAGCGCAGCCACCGCTGGATGGCGCCCTACTGCGCCTCCAAGGCCGGGCTCGATGCCCTGGTCGAGGTGGCCGCCGACGAGCTCGGCCGCCAGGGCATCCGGGTCTGCTCGGTGCGACCGGGGGTGGTGAGCACCGAGCTGGGCGACCACCTCCTGGGCGATCCGGCGATCGTCGCCGACTACCTGGCCCAGATGCCCGTGGCCCGGCCCGGTGAGGTGGGCGACGTGGCCGCGGCGGTGCGGTTCCTGCTCGGGCCCGAGTCCGGGTGGATCACCGGGGTGAGCCTGAACGTTGACGGCGGGCACCACGTCCGGCGGGGCCCCGACCTCGATGGCCTGGCCCGAAGCCTGTACGGCGACGAGGCCGTGGACGGTCCTCCCGCCACTTGATTCGCTCAGGAGGGGTCGGCGTCCGCTGCGGCCTCGGGGTCGAGCTCGGCCACGATCCGCTCGACGTCGACCCGGGCGCCGTCGATCCGGCCCCGGCACCAGCGGATGAGGCGCGCGGCGCGGGCCACCTTGCGGGTCAGCACGTCGACGTCCACGGCGTCGTCCTCGATCTCGGCCAGGATGGCCTCCAGCTCGACCATGGCCTCGGCGTAGCCGGTCGGCTCGGGCCCACCGGGGTCGTCGACGGGCGGGGCTCCGGGGTCAGCCATCTGTCGATCCTGGCCCATCGGCCCGCGGCGGTGGGCCATCGGGGTCGCCCGGGTCGTGGTCGGGCTCGATCCGGCTGCGGATCCGTCCGTCGGCGACCACGGTGACCAGGGCCCCCCCGGGGGCGACGTCGCCCGGTGCTCGGACCACGGCCCCGTCGGCCCGGTAGGTGATCGACCAGCCGCGGGCCAGGGCCAGGGCCGGGTTCGCGGCGCGGACCCTCGCGTCGAGGCTGTCCAGAGCGGTGCGGTGACGACCCAGGACCGGGCCGGGGCGGCGGGCGAGGCGGTCGCCCGCGGCCGCGAGCCGACGATCGGCGGTCACCACGTCGCGCCGGGCGTCGCGCCCGACGGCCGCGGTGAGCCCGGCCAGTCGCCGGCGGGCCGCATCCAGCGCGCCAGGGCCGGCCCGACCCACCCGGGCCTCGGCCGTCTCCACCTGGGCCCGTCCGGCCCGCAGCGCGGCCCCGGCAACCGTCGCCCCGTGTCGGGCGGTGGCGGCCAGGTGGTCCCGGTCCCGGTCCAGGGCGCGGACCGCGCGCGCGGTGATCGCGGCCCACAGTCCCTCGGTCCGATCTCGCGCCGCGCCGACCAGGCCGACCACCTCGGCGGCGGCGGCGGTGGGGGTGGGGAACGAGCTGTGGGCCACCCGGTCGGCCACGCTCTCGTCGATCTGGTGGCCAACCCCGGTGAAGACCGGCACCGGGCAAGAGGCCACCGCCCGAGCCACGGGTTCGCTGTCGAAGGCGGCCAGCTCCACCCGCGACCCCCCGCCCCGGACCAGCAGGACCAGCTCGGCCCCGGCGGACGCGGCGGCCCCCACCGCGTCGGGGATGGTGGCCACGGCATCGGGCCCCTGGGTGCGGGCATCGACCTCGATCAGGAGGTGGTCGAGGCCGGCGCTCGCCAGCACGCGACGCACGTCGGCGTGCGCCGCACTGCCGAGGCTGGTCACCAGGCCCACCCGCTCCGGGAGCACCGGCAGCGGCCGGGAGCGGTTGCGGTCGAGCAGGTCGTCAGCGGCGAGCGCGGCGAGGACCGCGTCCCGATCGGCGGCCAGGCGTCCGAGGGTGTACTCGGGGTCGATCCCGGTCATCTGGAGCTGGGCCCGGCCCCCCGGCGCCCACCACCGCACCCGGCCGCGGATGCGGACGTCGACCCCGCTGTCCATGGCGCTGACCCGGATCCCCGACCGCCGCAGCTCGTTGTTGACCCGCTTGCGGTCGGTGGCCCACAGCACGACCGGCAGCACGGCCTGCGGCCGGGCTCCGGGGGCGGTGGGTTCGATGAGGTCGAAGTACAGGTGGGGGCGGGTGCGTCGGGTGTCGCCGGGCGGGGGGAGGCCCCGGATCTCCCCTCGGACCCAGACCTCGCCGGGGAAGGCCTGCTCCACGACGGCGCCGACGGCGCGGGCCAAGTCGGCAACAGTCCACGTCGGATCGCTCACCTCGTCAGCCCCGAACAGCGCGTCCTGCACGGTCGGCCACGGTACGGCCCCGTCTGGTGGGCGTCGACCGCCGACCCGGTGGGGCCGCGCCAGGTCGGGCCTGACCGGCAGCGTCGTCCCCCCGGTGCCACCATGGGCCGGTGCGCCACCTCCTCGGCCGGTCGGCCTACCTGGGGCTCGACGTGGCTCGGCACCTCGGCCCGTGGATGGTCTTCAACGCCTTCCTGGCCACCGTCCCGGTGGTGCTGGCCGTGGTGCTGTTCCACCGGGGTCGGAACCGCACCGCAGGGTGGTGGCTGGGGGTGGTGGCCTTCGTCCTCTTCCTGCCCAACGCTCCCTACGTCGTCACCGACATCATCCACGCCGGTCCCCTGGTCGACTTCTTCGCTGACCGCTCCCGGGTCGCGCCCCTTGTGGTCCTGGCGGCCATCGCCGCCCTGGCCCTCTACGGGCTGGCCGCCTACGCGGTGTGCCTGGCCGAGATCGACCGAGAGCTGGACCGGGCCGGCCGATCGACGTGGCGGGTCCCCGTGCACGCGGCGGTCCACCTGCTCAGCGCCTTCGGCGTGGTGCTGGGGCGCATCCCCCGCCTCAACTCCTGGTACGTCGTCACCCAGCCCGAGGCGGTGGTCGACGGCGTCGGCTCGGTGGCCCGACCCTTGGCCGTGCCCCTGGTGTTGGTCCTGGCGCTGGGCTTCGCCCTGGGCGCGGCGGCGGTGGCCGCGGTGGGACGGGCCGTGGCCGAGCGGACGCGAAGCGTCGCCGCCCTCGGGCGGCGAGGGGTCCAGCGCCTGGCCAGCTCGGCCTGAGAGGCCGCCCGGATCAGGCCCGGATCAGGACTGGGCCGCGGGGCGCAGCCGGGGGTCGTCGGGGTCGGGGTCCGCGGTGGCCCCCAGGGCCGCCTCGTCCACGTCCTCGCCCCGCAGCAGCACCCGGTACAGGTCCGCGTACAGGCCGCCCGCGGCCAGCAGCTCGGCGTGGTCGCCGCGCTGCACGATGCGCCCCTCATCGAGGACCACGATCAGATCGGCGTCGACGATGGTCGACAGGCGGTGGGCGATCACCACCGCGGTGCGCCCGGCCAGGGCGTGAGCCAGGGCGGCCTGCACGGCGGCCTCGTTCTCCGTGTCGAGGTGGCTGGTCGCCTCGTCGAGCACCACGATGCAGGGGTCCTTGAGCAGCATGCGGGCGATGGCCAGCCGCTGCTTCTCCCCGCCTGACATGCGGTAGCCCCGCTCGCCGACGACGGTCTGGTAGCCGTCGGGCAGGGCGGCGATGGAGTCGTGGATGCGCGCCGCCCGGCAGGCCGCGACCAGCTCCTCGTCGGTGGCATCGGGCTTGGCGTAGCGGAGGTTCTCGGCGATGCCCTCGTGGAACAGGTGGGGATCCTGGCTCACCACGCCGATGGCGGCCCGCAGGCTCTCCTGGGTGAGGTCGCGGACGTCGGTGCCGTCGACCCGCACCGCCCCGTCGGTCACGTCGTAGAGGCGGGGGATGAGGCTGACCAGCGTGCTCTTGCCTGCGCCCGACGGGCCCACCAGGGCGACGGTCTGGCCCGGTTCGACCGTCAGGTCGAGGTCGTGGAGGATCTCCATGGACGCATCGGTGGTGAGGGTGGCCCCGGCCTCGGCCTCCAGCGAGGCGATGGACACCTCGGCCGCCGCCGGGTAGCGGAACCGGACCCCGTCGAGCTGGATGCGTCCCTCGGGCTCGACCAGGTCGACGGCGCCGGGGCGGTCGTCGATGGCCCGGGGGGCGTCGAGCACCTCGAACACCCGGTCGAAGGACACGAACGCCGTCATCAGATCGACGCGGGCGTTGGTCAGCTGGGTGAGGGGGGCGTAGATCTGGAGCACGAAGGCACCGAGGGCGATCAGGGTGCCCAGGGTGATGGCCTGCGAGATCACCAGCCGGCCCCCGACCAGGTAGATGACCGCGGTGCCCATCGCTCCCACCAGGGTGAGGGCGGTCAGGAACACGCGGCTGTACATGGCCGAGCGGACCCCGATGTCGCGGACCCGCCCGGCCCGATCGGTGAACCCCTCGGTCTCGGCCGTCGTGCGCCCGAACAGCTTGACCAGGGTCGCCCCCGAGACGTTGAAGCGCTCGGTCATGGTGGTGTTCATGGAAGCGTTGAGGTCGAACGACTCCCTGGTGATCGACTGCAGCCGCCGCCCCACCCGCTTGGCCGGGATGACGAACACGGGCAGCAGGACCAGCGAAAGAAGTGTCAGCCGCCACTCGAGGAGGAACATGGTGCCGAGGGTGATGGTGAGCACGACCACGTTGGACACCACCGAGCCCAGGGTCTGGGTGACCGCCCGCTGGGCGCCGATCACGTCGTTGTTCATCCGGGAGATGAGGGCGCCGGTCTGGGTGCGGGTGAAGAAGGCGATGGGCATGCGCTGGACGTGGTCGAACAGGGCGACCCGGAGGTCGTAGATCAGGCCCTCACCGATCCGGGAGGAGAGCCACCGCTCGATGAGGGAGAAGATGGCGATGCCGACGGCGGCGCCGGCCATGCCCGCCGCGCACCAGGTGAGCAGGGACGTGTCGGCCGTCCCGCCGTCGCTCTGGGGCAGGGCCTCGTCGACGATGGTGCGGATCAGCAGCGGGGTGACCAGGCCGAGGAGGGCCTCGGCCACGATCACCCCGAGGAACAGGAAGGTCCGGCTCCGGTAGTGGTGGGCGAAGCCCCAGACGCGCCGGACGAGGCCCTTGTCGAGGTGGGTCCTGCTCAGGGCCGATGGATCGGAGCGGGACATCCCCCAGAGGATGTGTGGTCCCTGGCGCACGGTCCGGACAGGCTACGGGCGCTCCGCCCCGACCCCACGAGGGGCCGCGCACCGACGCGCGGGATCCCATGGAGACGATCTGAGGACCCTCGAGCCGCAACCGCGGCCCGAGGGTCTGAGCGGAGGGTGTGGGATTTGAACCCACGGTGGCTGTGACACCACAACGGTTTTCGAGACCGTCCCATTCGTCCGCTCTGGCAACCCTCCGTCGACCAACATAGTCGGAGGACTCGCGGGATCGTCACGACGAACGCCACGGCCGCGCCGTCATCCGTCCTCGCGGATCACCGGCGTGGGGCGGGGCCCGAGCGCGAGGTCGGCCCACACCGGACCGGGCGCGTCCGCCCACAGCCCGAGTCGCCGGCCGTCGCCGGCGCGGCCCCGGGCGGTGGCCACGACCTGCCCGTCGACCCGCACGTCGACGCGGTTGGCATCGAAGCGCACATCGACCTCGGCCCCCGGCGTGACCGGCTGCGACGTGGCGTCGAGGACCTCGGACCGACCCCCTTCGGCCACACCCAGCTGGAGGGGGGCATCGGACGCAGGGACGACCACGAACCAGTGGTCGTCGGCTGACTGCCAACGGAAGACGAGGCCCCACCCGGGGGCCGGCTCGGCCGCGACCACCGACAGCCGGCCCTCCTCGACCCCGTCCGGGAGGAGGGCCACGGCCGGCTCGTCGGCGCTGGCCTCGGTCGCCACGGCGCGGCCGCCGTCGACGACGATCGCGCCGCCGACCACGTCCAGGTCGGCGTCGCCGGCCTCTAAGGAGAAGGTCCGAGGCGTCGGACCCTTGGCGCTGCCACCCTCCTGGGCGAACACCACAGCCAGGGCCGAGACCAGGGTCATGCCGGCCAGCACCAAGACGGCGCTGCCCCCCAGGTACTGGGAGCGGGTCAGCCCCCGAGAGCCCCTGGCAGACGGCGAGCTGGGGTCGGTGGTCTGTTCGTCGCCCCTGCTCACAGAACGTCGAGCTGGCGGGCCAGCCAGCGGGTGAAGCGGTCGCTGCCCTGCTTGGAGAGGTGGGCCGGGTCGAAGAAGTCGGCGTGGTCCCACTGCGCGCGCGACAGGTCGAGCACCGCCATCTGCCGGTCCTCGGCGAAGGCGACCAGCTGGTCGGACAGCCGATCGAACTGGTCCAGGTCGAGCCCGGTGGCGGCCAGGGCCGATCGATCGTGCGGGGGGATCACGATCACGACCTCGCCCACCCCGGCGTCCTCGATGGCATCGACGACGCCGGTCAGCTGGAGGCGGTCGACGTTGCTGGTGGCGAAGGCTTCGCGCTCGATCGCACCGACCCGGCGGTCCGAGGTTCCGTCGAACTCCGCACCCCAGTAGGTGCGGATGCCTCCCCGGGGCGCGAGGAGGTCCTGTTCCCACGTCGCCCGGTCCCGGACCCCGCGGCTCCCGTCCTCGAAGGTGACGGGCGGTTCGCCCTCGAACTCCTTGTCCCGGTCGTGCACCGTGTCGCTCAGCCCCCGCCACAGCTCCCCCGGCGCGCGAAACAGCCCCCGCCGACGGACGAGCGTCGAGTGGTCCGAGAGGTAGTCGTCGGTGCGCTGGAGCTGGGATGGCGCCAGCCGGTCGAGGGACTGTTCGAACTGGTCGGCCACCGCGGGCTTGCCCACCCCGAAGATGCCGACCGTCGGGACGTCGAGGGGGGTCAGCCCGAGCACCACGGTGTCGGGGTCGGACTCCATGAGCACGTAGTCGGTGGCCCAGCGTCGGATGGCGGTGAGCGGTGCGCCCAGCAGCGCCGCGTTGTAGGGAGCGTCGAAGCGGCGCGACACCTGGCCGAGCAGCGTGGGCTCGGTGGCGGCATCGAGGGTCGAGTTGCCCAGGACCACCACGTCCACCGGCTCGTCGGCGGCCGCCAGGGCGCGGAGCTGATCGTACTTCAGCTCGATCTCCACCGAGTCGCCCGAGATCTGGCGGGGGAGGTGGCCATCGATGACCCGCAGCCCGGCCTCCGCCGCCAACACGACGAGGACCATCGCCAAGGCGGCCTCGGCCCACGGGACGGGACGGACCCACGCGGGCCTGCGAGATCGCGCCGAGGTTCCGGCGCGCCGAGACCTGGTGCGGGTGCCGTCTCCGCGGAGCGTGCGCCTCACCGCCGATCGATCTCCCACGCGCTGCCCATCCTGGTCACCCCCTGAGCCGTCGTCTTCCGCCCCCGAGCGATGAAGGGTAACCGGTGCTCCCTGGTGGCCAGCCGTCGGTCCCTACCATGGCGAGCGTGTCAGAGGCCTTGGCGTTCCCCGGTCAGGGTGTCGATCCTGTGGCCACCGTGGCCGTCCTGGCCGCGCACGCCGACCATCCGCTGGCGACGGTGGTCTCCGAGGTGACCGGGGGGATCGAGCTCTCGCCCAAGGCCCTCGCCGACACCCGCGTCGCCCAGCCGTGCGTGGTGGCGGCGGGCCTCATCGCGTCCGAGGGCCAGGCCCCGGGACCGGTCGTGCTCGGTCACAGCCTCGGGGAGATCACCGCGTGCGCCCAGGTCGGTGTGATCACGGACGAGGCGGCGCTGCGGTTGGTCGCGCTCCGGGCTGCGATCGGCATCCGTGCCCTGGCCGACCGGCCCGGCATGATGGTGGCCGTCATGCGCCTGGACCCTGCGACGATCGAGTGGATCCGCCGGCTGGCCGTCGGTCGCACCGGTGGTCTGCTGGACGTGGCCGTGGTGAACAGCGACCGCCAGCAGGTGCTCACCGGGGACGTCGAGGCGGCCCAGGCCGCCATCGACCTGGCCTTCGAGGCGGGGGGCAAGGCCCGTCGCCTGGGCATCGGTGGCGCGTTCCACTCCCCCCTCCTGGCCGGGGCGATCGAGGAGTTCGAGGCGGCGGTGACCGGGTTCGGTCCCGCCCGTCCCGAGGTCCCGGTGGTGTGCTCCACCGGCCCGGTGCTCACCGAGGCCGAGGAGGTGGCCCCCGCGCTGGCAGCAGCCCTCGTGCGTCCCGTCCACTGGCCGTCGGCGGTGGCGCGCGCCGTCGAGGGTGGCGCCACCGGCGTCGTCGACGCCGGGCCGGGTCAGACCCTGGTCAACCTGGCGGCCCACTTCGACTCGCCTCCCACCCGTCCGCTCGTCCAGGGGGACCCGACCGATGGCGGCTGACGCCCCCGACCGAGCGAGCAGCGCGGTCCCGGCGCGGGCCCGTCGCCGGCCGGCCCAGCCTGGCCGCGGTCCCTACGCCGGTCCCGCGGTGGTGGCGGGGCTGGTGGTCGTCGTCCTCGTGCTGGGTCTGCTGGTGTCGCTGGTGGGCGCGGTGAGGGCGCCCGAAGGCGTCAGCAACTCGGCCACGATCCTGGGCACCTTCCCGAACGATCCCGATGCGCCCGGCATCCCCCCCGCCCGGGCCGATGAGACCGTCGCTCCCGAGGCGGTGCCCGGTTCGGTGCCCCCTGCCACCACGACGCCCTCCGGGTCCGACGGCGTCGGGGCGCCAGCGGTGATCGACCCGTTCGATGCGCCGCTCGACGGGTGGGAGACGATCGGCGGCGAGTGGGTGGTCGACGAGGGGGCGCTGGTCGTGCCCGGCGCGACGGCCGATGATCCGGTCCTGGCCCTCCGGCCCGGCGATCCGGCGGTGGGCGTCGGGGCCGAGGTCGACACGTCGGGCAACGAGGCCGGGCTGGTGGTGGGCTTCGCCGACCTCGACGCCTACGTGGCCGCGGTGGCCACGCCCGAGTTCGGCGGGTGGCGGTTGGAGGTGTGGCGCGACGGTGCCCCCCAGGTCGAAGACGCCCTGGCCCCGTCGACCCCCGGCACCCAGGTCCAGCTGGCCGTGAGCGGAGGACGGGCGCGGCTGTTCGTGGACGGCGAGGAGGTGGCTTCCCTCCCTGCGCCCGGCCCCTTGGGCGACCGGGTCGGCTTCCTGGGTCGGGACGGACCCGCGGCCCGGTGGTCGGCACTGCTCGCGGGCCCTGGGTGATGAGCGATGGGGGCGGGGCCGATGCCCGCCGAACCATCCGGCGGAGGCCCACGGCCGAGCCGCCCCCCTCGGACGCCGGCGCTCAGCCCGCTCCCGCCCCCGCCGCGGCCCGACCTTCCTCCGGGTCGGCCGAGACGGTGGCGCCCCGTCGGGCGATCGAGCGGAAGGCTGCGGAAGGCCGCAGCCTCGACCACCGGGTGGTGCTGTTGGCGATCCTGGTGGTGGCCGGGCTGGTCCGCCTGGGCGGCGCCTGGACCGGTACGCCGTGCACTCTCACCGACCTGGCGGAGGTGGCCGCCGAGGCCGCCGCGGGCGGGGAGTGCGTGTCGTACAACGACTCGGTCACGTACCTGACCGACGCCCGGCTCAACGCCGATGGGGAGTGGTTCCACACCCAGAGCGGCGACGGTCCTCCCTACGACACCGCGCTCCACGCCCCGCTGTTCTCCGTTGCGCTCACCCCTCTGATCTGGGCCGGGATCGACTCCTACGATGCGCTGCGCATCGCGGTGTCCCTCTTCGGCGTGGCCGCCGTGGCACTGGTGCTTCTCCTGGGTCGGGCCGTCGCCGGGGCGCGGGTCGGGCTGGTGGCGGCGGCGCTGGCGGCGGTGCACCCCTTGGTCTGGATCAACGACGTGGTGCTCATGCCCGAGGGGTTGTTCGCCGGAGCGGTCGCAGGGGTCGCGATCCTCGCCTACCGGTTCCGCGACGATCCCACGACGGCCCGGGCCCTCGCCTTCGGGGCCGGGATCGGGGGCGCCGGGCTGCTCCGCAACGAAGCACTGCTGGCGGTGGGCTTCATCGCCCTGCCCCTGGTGATGGGCATGCACTCCGCGACCTGGACGGAGCGGGCCCGCCGCATCGCGATCGTCGTGGCCGGGGTGGGCCTCGTCCTGGCCCCCTGGGTGGGGTTCAACTGGGCCCGCTTCGACCAGCCGCTCCTGACCAACGGGACGGGGGCGGGGCTCCGGGTCGGCACCTGCGACGAGACCTTCTACAACGACCGCCTCCTCGGGCTCCGCTCGGTCGACTGCCTCGAGGTCGACGGAAAGGAGCTGCGCGCCCTCGACGAAGCCGACGAGATCGGTCGCAGCGAGCTGTTCCAAGACGGCGCGATCGAGTACTACCAGGACAACCTGGGGCGGACTCCCACGGTCGTCATGGCCCGTGTGGCCCGCTTCTGGGGGATGTGGCGGCCCTTCGAGACCGTCCGCCTGGACGACGCCATCGAGCAGCGCGGCGCGCAACGGGCCCAGGTCGGAGTGCTCGTCGGGTGGGCGCTCACGCCCCTGGCGGCCTACGGCGCCGTGGTCCTGTGGCGTCGCCGGGTGCCCTTGAGCCCGCTGCTGGGCTGGATCGCCACCTCGACGGTGCTGGCTGCTGCCAACCAGCCCCTGCAGCGGTTTCGCATCGGGGGGGACGTCGCGCTCGTGGTGCTGGCGGCCGTCGGCCTGGTCGCGGTCGCAGCCCGCCCCGGGGTCCGGCGGATGTTCGCCCTGGAACCCGAGCCCGACGGTGCGCCCGCGCCCCCGTCGAGGCCGACCCCGTCGGAGGGCCGGGCGCCGGAGCCGGTCGGACGCTGAGCGACGCGGCGGGGCCGGGGGAGCGGCCCTAGGAGCCCATGCCCAGCCCGCCGTCGACGGGGACCACGGCCCCGGTGACGTAGGCGGCGCCCTCGGAGGCGAGGAAGGTGACGACCGAGGCGACCTCGTCCGGCGTGCCGGCCCGGCGGAGAGGGGCCCGCCCGATCTCCTCGGCCTGGAGCCGGCTCCCGGCCGCATCGAGCATGTCCGTGCTGATCGCCCCCGGCGCGACCACGTTCACCGTCACTCCTCGGGGACCGAGCTCACGGGCCAAGGAGCGGGCCAGGCCGGTGAGGCCGGCCTTCGACGCCGCGGAGAGGGATCCCCCGCTGGCTCCCCAACCGGCGGAGATCGATCCGATGAGGATGATGCGACCCTTGCGGCCCCGGGCCATCGCCGCGGTGGCCCGCCGCACCACACGGATCGTGCCCACCAGGTTGGTGTCGAGCACTGCGGCCACATCATCGTCGGTGGCCCGCATCAACATGTTGATGGGGCCGATGCCGGCCGCGGCCACGACCACCTCGACCGGCCCCAGCTCGGCCTCGACTCGGTCGAAGGCGGCGTCGACCTCGGCGGTGGAGCGCTGGTCGGCGGACAGTCCCAGCACCCCCTCAGGCGCCGGGCTGGTGCGAGACAGCCCGGCGACGCGGTCCCCTTGGGCGACGAAGCGCTGGGCCACCGCCCGTCCGATGCCTCGGCCCGCCCCGGTGACCAGCACCACGCGCCCTGCACCCGTGGGGGCCTCGGAGGCGGTCATGGCGCCCCGCCCGGCTCGACCTCGCGCACCTCGGCGGCCTCCGGTGGCTGGCTCCGGAAGGAGGCGAAGCGTGCGCCGTCGGGCTCTCCGAGCACGGCCACGCCCGCGAGCGTGCCGGTGGTGAGGCGGTCGGCCCGCCCGGCCACCGCCACTGCCCCGTCGATGCGCGCCTTCACCACCGGTCCGGCCAGCTCGACGACCACCGCACCGGGCGCGTCACCTGCCGGTGGGAGCGGGGCTTCGGCCAGCAGCCGGGTGCGATCGGAGACCACCTCGACCAGGCTGATCGACCCCTCGGAGGGCTCGACCACCACCAGCCCGTAGGTCCCCGCGTCCTCCCAGCGCCAGACCACCGACCACCCGTCGACCCCGGTGAGCCCTGTGACCTCGAGGGTCCCGTCCACGCCGCCGACCGGCCGCACGGCGACCGACAGCCGGTCACCGGGACGGGTGACGGCGGCACCGACCTCGGTGCGGCTCCACTCGCCCCGGATCGCCCGCCACGGCCGGCCCAGGTCCCCGGTGCCGGTCAGGTCCTCCTCGCGCCGGTCCAGGGGAGGAGCTCCGCCGCTGATCGTGCCGAACTGGCTGAGCAGGATGGCCACGACCACGATGGCCATGCCGAGCAGCACGGCGATGCTTCCCGCCCACCCACGGCCGGGAGGGTCGCCGTCGCGTGTCGACGGGGCCGAGTCGACCGGGCGGGCCAGGCGCGTGGCGGTCACGCCTCGTCCAGCGCCGCGGCCAGGTCCGCTGAGAAGCGGGCGCTGCCCACCCGGTTCAGGTGGACTGCGTCGGCGAAGTGGTCGTCGGGGTAGCGCGCCCCGCTGAAGTCGAAGACAGGTACGCCCAGGTCGGTGGCCTCGTCCCGCACGGCCTCGATGGCGTCCGCGGTGGCGTCCAGGCTGCCGGTGAAGGTGGTGTAGGCGTCCGGCAGGCTGGGGGGGATCACGAACACCACCTGGGCGCCCTCGTCCTGCGCCGCGTCGCGGAGTGCCGCCATCTGGGTGCGACTCGTCCGCGAGGAGCGGAAGATCTCCTGCTGCACCGGCGAGGCCAGCTCGAACCCGAGCTCCGCGGGCTCGTCCAGTCCCCAGTAGTTGGCCACCCCGCCGCGGGGTTGGAGGAGCTCCTCGGCCCAGACCTGCTCGGTCCGGGCCACCACCTGACCGTCGGTGAGCATGACGGGCTGGAGGCTGTCCTGCTTGGGCTTGTCGGCGTTGGTGAGCCGGGAGCGTCCGGCGCGGTAGAGCTGGACGGGCGAACGGAACGAGGAGCGGTGGCGAAGGATCGCCGAGCGGTCCGCCAGCCGCTCGTCGAGCCGGGCCAGCGAGCCCGCGTCCAGGCGATCCATGGCGTCGTCGAACAGCTTCTCCACCACGGCGCGGCTGGTGTTGAGGATGTCGATCTGGGGGACGTCGAAGGGCGTGATGCCCACCACCACCAGGGCGGGATCGGTGTGGGGGAGGACGAAGTCCGCCTCCCACCGACGGACCGAGTCGTAGGGCTGTCCGAGGAGCGACGCGTTGTAGGGCAGCGGGTAGGTCCTCGACTCCTCCATCCACACCGCAGGATCGATGGCGGCATCCATGGCCGAGTTGCCGAAGAACACCACGTCGGTCGGCTCTCCGGCCTCGTCGAGGGCGGTGATCTGCTCGTACTTGATCTCGACCTCGGCGGCGTCGCCCGCCTGGCTGATCGGCAGCCAGTCCTCCACCGCCCGGGTCCCCAGCTCGGTCGCCAGCAGGAGCACGACGACGGCCGCCGCGATCCCCGACCAGGGCACGGGCTGTCCCAGCAGGCGCCCGCGAGGGGCCCGCGGGCGCCTCGGGTTGCGTCGCTCGGGGCTCCCGGTCATGGGGTGATCGGCGCGGGGTGGCCCTCGACCAGGCCCAGGTGCTGCCAGGGCAGGAACCCGAAGAGGCGGGCCAGGTCCTCGTCACCACCGAGGGCCTCGACGGGGAGGGACGTGGGCCAGGCCTCCTGCGTGCGCAGCCAGGGCTTGGTGTAGAAGCCGAGCAGGGCGTGGCGTCGGCCCTCGGGAGGGGTCTCCTCGCCGGTGTGCGCCCCGGTGCCGTGCCACAGGCGCCCGTCCAGCAGCACGAGGGTCCCGGCTGGGCACTCGACGGCGCAGGTCTCCGACGATGGCACGGCCCGCTCCGGGGGGCCCTCGGCCCGGTGGCTGCCCAGCACCACCCGGGTGGCCCCCCGGTCGGCCGTGAAGTCTTCGAGTGGCCAGATCACCTGGAGGCCCCAGGGCTCGGTCCACGGGGTGGGAAGGAAGCCCTGGTCGGCGTGGATGGCCATGTTCCGGCCCCCGGCCCCGACGATGTTGGCGCTGAGGTTCGACACCAGGATGTCGGGTCCGAGGAGGCGCCGGGCCACCTCGATGACGACCGCGTCGGCGGCGGCCTCGAGGAGCGCCTGGTGCAGCGCGGGCAGGCGGTAGACCCGTTGGCAGGTGCCCCGGTGGTAGGAGGTGTCGGAGCCGTCGGCCCGCTCCGCCGCAGCCGCCGCGACCAGCACCTCTCGAAGGCGCGCCGTGCGCGTCGCGTCGCAGACCCCGGAGAGCAGGGCCACCCCGCAGGCGTCGAGGTCCGCGAGGGCGGGCTCGATCTCGTCGACCACGGGGGGCAGGGCGGAGGCCGGGGCCAGTGACACGGCGGCGATCCTACTGACGGACCCCGTCGGAGTGATGTCCCCCGGGTGGCGCCGGACCCACGTGGCCGTGGCGGACCACGGCCCGATCGCCGGACTCGATCCGCAGCGCCCGGCGCGACCCGGCGCCCGACCGGCTGCGGACCCGCGCCGGCTGGCCCACGCTGAGGGGGCGGACGAAGCGGGCACCTGCACGCCACGGTGGGGGACCGGGTCGCCCGCCGCTGGCAGCCACCGCGGCCAGCAGGAGCATCAGGCCCGGGGCGATGGCCGCCTCGTCCCGGTGGACCGGAGAGATGTCGGCCGCGCCGATCCGGTAGGCGTCGACCCGAGCCGCGTCGATGCCCAGCTCGGTGTCGCTCTCGGGTCCGTCCGCCATCGGGAGGTCCGACGGCCGGGGGAGCGGCGCCTGGGGGCCGGGAGGGACGCCGCGGCGCGCCGCGACGACGTGTCGAGACCGCACCAGCCCCCCACCGGGGCCGTCCACGTCGACGGTGATCCACAGGCCGGTCCCCCGGCCGATCGCGGCCCGACGGGTCAGCGCCGCGGTGACCTCGAGCGGAACGTCGAGCGGGACGGGTCGCACCAGGTCGAGCTCGATCCAGGCGTGGCGCGGCGTGCCGGCCTCGATGGCGAGGTCCGGGTCGTCGAGGAGCGACAGGAGCCCGGCGACGACGGGTCGGCAGGCGGTGACGATGCCGGGGGGCAGAGCGGCCTCGGGGTCGATCGCCTCGGCCAGGAGCTCGGCGAGTGCGGTGTCGACCGAGCACGACGTGCGCCGCGACGGTTCGGGGATCCCCGCGGGTGCGTCCCCGGACGGCGGGCTCATCGCGCTCTCAGGGCGTCATGCCGCCGTCGACCGCGAGCACCTGCCCGGTCACGTAGTCGGCGTGCAGCAGGAAGGAGATCGCAGGGCCGATCTCCTCGGGCCGGGCCGGGCGCCGCAGTGCGGTCCGGTCGAGCAGGCGGTCGCGCGCCGCGTCGGCCACCTCCTCGGTCATGGCCGTCTGCACGAACCCGGGCGAGATCGCGTTCACCGTCACCGATCGCCGACCCACCTCCTGGGCCAGGGTGCGGGTGAGGGCCTCGACCCCCGCCTTGGCCGCGGCGTACGCGGTCTGGCCGGCGTTGCCGAAGGACGCCACGGGGCTGCTCAGGTTGATGATGCGCCCCCACCGGGCCTTGAGCATGGGCCCGACCACGGCCCGGTCGGCGTGGTAGGTGCCCAGCAGGTTGACCCGCACCACCTCGGCCCACGCGGTCGGGTCCTGGGCGGAGAGGAGGCCGTCGTCGCGGATGCCGGCGCAGTGCACCAACACGCCCACCGGTCCCAGGGTGGCGGCCACCTCCTCGACCATGGCCGCGGCCTGGTCGGCCTGGCCGAGATCCGCGATCACCACCGAGGTGGCCACGTCCAGTCCGGTCGCGACCTGCCGGGCCCGGTCGGGGTGGCGGTGGGCGTGGAGGGCGACGGGGAGGCCTGCTCCGGCCAGGGACGCGGCCGCCACCGGACCCAGGCCGCCCGAGGCTCCGGTGACGCGGGCCACGACGCCCCCGGGGATCGCGCCCGGGCGCCGGTCGACCATGCCGTGACAGTAGCGAGGCGGTCCAGCGGGGCGCTCCTGGCCTCCCCGGCGGTCCGCTCTAGTCTGCCGCCGTGGCGTTCAACTCCTTCCAGTACGCGACGTTCCTCGCACTGGTCATCTTCGGGTACTGGTCCCTGCCGCGGACCGGTCGGAAGCTGCTGATCCTGGGCGCTTCCTACTTCTTCTACGCATGGGTGGACATCCGGTTCACCGCCATCTTGTTGGGCACCACCCTCATCGACTTCACCGTGGCCCGGGCCATGGGCCGATCGACCGACGACCGGGCCCGGCGCCTCCTGCTCACGGTGAGCGTGGGCAGCAACCTGCTCACCCTTGCGTTCTTCAAGTACTTCGACTGGTTCCGCGCGCCCGTCGAGCGGGTGTTGGAGACCCTCGGCTTCACCGACGCGCGGGTCGCCCTCGTGGTCGTGCTGCCGATCGGCATCAGCTTCTACACGTTCTCCACGCTGAGCTACACGATCGACGTCTACCGGCGCGAGATCGAGCCCACCAAGTCGCTCATCGACTTCATGGTGTTCATCTCGTACTTCCCGCACCTGCTGGCGGGGCCGATCATCCGCGCCAAGCGGATGATGCCGCAGATCCAGGACCTGCCGAAGTCGCCCAAGACCCAGCAGATGCGGGAGGGCCTGGAGCTCATCTTCATCGGGCTGTTCCAGAAGGTGGCCATCGCCGACGCCCTGTCGCCGGCGACGGCCCAGGTATTCAGCCAGTTCGGCGACGGGACGGGTTCGTCCGGCCCGGGGTGGGTGAATCTCTGGGTCGCCACGCTGGCCGCGGTCATCCAGTTCACCCTCGACTTCGCGGGGTACTCCAACATCGCCCGCGGCAGCTCCAAGCTGCTGGGGATCGAGCTGCCCTACAACTTCCGCCAGCCCCTCACCCGCTCGCGGAACTTCCGCGACTTCTGGCGCCGTGACCACATGACCCTGATGGCCTGGTTCCGCGACTACCTGTACCGGCCCCTCCGCGGCAAGGGCCACGGGGCCCTCTGGAACTCCGCCGCCCTCTGCATCGTGTTCGCCCTCTCGGGCCTGTGGCACGACGACGGGCTGGTCTGGCTCACCTGGGGCTTCGTGATGGGCGGGGTCCTCTCCATCGAGCTGTGGGTGGCGCAGCGCGCCGACGCCCGGCGGCGGGCGGCGCGCAAGCGGGCCCGGGCCAAGGTGCGCGCCGAGCGCGAGGCGGGCGACGAGGGGCCTGGGACGCTGGTCCCCGGCGGCGAGGTCGAGGGGGCCCTGGCCGTCCCCACGATGGACCTCGGGGGCCCGGCGGGGACGGCGGCGGGGATCGACCACGGTCAGGTCTCCGCCGGTGTCATCCGCCGCCGGGACCGAGCCGCGGAGCAGGCCGCCGCCGACCGCGTCAGCCGCCTGCCCGCCTGGTGGCCGATCGTGGCGCCGGTCTACGTGTTCATCATGGTGGCGGTGCAGCACGCCTGGGTCCGGACCGGCTCGGTGGGCGCCAGCCTGCGGCTCTACGGCCAGCTGCTCTGGCCCCGCTTCGCGCCCATCGACCAGAACCTGATGATCCTGTTCGCCTACGCCCTGGGCGCCCTGATCCTCCTCGACCGGAGGGAGGCGGAGATCGAGCGCCGGGACGGCAAGACCGATCCCATGACCCTCGGTCGGGCCCTCGGCTACGGGGCCATGGTCGTGCTCATCGTCATCTACAGCGGCCAGGCACCGGTCCCGTTCGTCTACTTCCAGATCTGAACCCGGGGCCCGACCTGCCGGGCGGCCGGCGCCCGCTAGGTTCCAGGGAGTCCCCGCTGCCCCGGGAGGGCCCGATGTCAGATGCGATGAAGGACGAGATCTTCGCCAAGGTGCGGGAGGCCGCGGTCGAGGTCCTCGACTGCGACCCCGAGGAGGTCACCCTGGACGCCAAGCTCAGCGAGACGCTGGACGCCGACTCCATCGACGTGATCGAGATCGCGTCGAGCATGGAGCGCGAGTACGGCGTGGCCATCGAGGACCACGAGGTGTACGACCTGACCGACGTGAACGGCCTCGTCGAGCTGGTGGCCCGCAAGCGCGGCGACTGACCGGCGGCCCTCAGCGAGAGCCGAGGAGCCCGGGAGGGAAGCCGCCGCCGTCCACCGCGATCCGCTGGCCGGTGACGTAGGACCCGGCCGGGCCGCAGAGGGCCGCGATCAGGGCCCCGACCTCCTCGGGCCGGCACACGTGCCCGAACGGGAACTGCTCGTCGAGGTCGGTGATGTCGTCGACGTCGAGCAGGCTCCGCACCAGCCGTCGGGCCATGTCCGACACCACCAGGCCCGGGGCGACCACGTTCACCCGGACGCCGTGGGCGGCCTCCTCCTGGGCCAGGGTGAGCGCCAGCTCCTCCATGGCGGCCTTGCCCACGTTGTAGGGGGAGCCGTTGGCCCCGTGCGCTCCGGTCGCCTCGCTGCTGGAGATGAACACGACGTCCCCCCGGTCGGCCGCCCGCAGGTGGGGCAGGGCGACCGCGGCGCAGTGGAACGCGCCGAAGGCGTGGACCTTCACCACCTTCTCGAAGTGGGCGGGGTCGAGGTCCGTCACCGGTTGGTAGCGGCTGGCCACACCGGCGTTGGCCACCAGGATGCTGAGGGCGCCGAGGGCGTCGACCGCGGTCGCCACCATGGCCTCGACCTCGGCTCGCTCCTCCACCCGGGCGGCCACGGCCACCGCCCGACGCCCCAAGGCGGTGACCTCCTCTACCACCGCGGCGGCCTGGTCGGCGTGGCGGTGGTAGCCCACGGCCACGTCGGCCCCGGCCCCGGCCAGGGCCAGCGCGATGCCCCGCCCGATGCCCCGTCCGCCCCCGGTGACCAGGGCCACCCGACCGTCCAGCGGGCGCTCGTCGGGGTGCGGGGCGGGGGAGCCGGACCTTGCGGGATCGGCCATCAGCCCATCACCGCCCGGGCCGCCCGGGTGAGCTGGCGCTCGACCCGGGCCGGGTCGCGGGTGGGCACGGGCCAGATCATGCGGTGCACGCCCATCGCCTCCAGCCGCTCGACGGTGCGGGGTGCAGGTGAGGCGCCGACGGTGATCTCGATGGCCGCCGGGTCGCGTCCGGCCTGCTCGGCGGCGGCATGGACGGCATCGACCAGCCCCTGCACCACCTGCGGATCCCGGTGGTTGGTGAAGTAGCCGTCGCCGATGCGCCCGGCCCGGGCCGCGGCCCGTCGGCTCGGGCCGCAGACGACGATGGGGATGCCGCCCGGCCCCGCAGGCGTCGGCCGACAGACGACGGGGGCGAAGTCGACCCCGGGGCCGTGGTGGGAGACCGGTTCGCCCGTCCACAGGAGGCGCAGGGCCTCGATTGCCGCCTCAGCGCGCGGTGCCCGGTCCTCCCAGGTCGTGCCGACGGCCTCGGCCTCCTCCCGGCACCACCCCAGGCCGACGCCGAGCCGCAACCGCCCCCCGGCCAGCAGGTCGAGGGTGGCGGCCTGCTTGGCCAGGTGCAGCGGGCTGCGCTCGGGGAGGATGACGCACGACGTGCCCAGCAGGAGGTCTCTGGTGCAGGCGGCGGCGAAGGCCAGCCAGGTGAGCGGTTCGGGGAGGTCGGCCCCCACCCCGATGGGCATGTCGCCGCTGACCGCGTAGGGGTAGGGCGAGTCGTAGTGTTCGGGGACGACGAGGTGCTCGGTCAGCCACACGGAGTCGTACCCCGAGCCCTCGACCGTCTCCAGCAGGCTTCGCACCGCCGCCGCCTCGGCCCGGGGGCCGAACCCGGTCACCACTCCGAATCGCATGCCGTGAGTCTCGCGGCTCGCCCCCCGGGGGTCGGACCATCGCTGCCGCGGCCCGACCGACCGCCGGGGCGGCGGCCCCGCCGGGGCGACCTCGCGGCCCCTCGCGCCTCGCCGGCGGTAGCGTCGCCCCATGGGGACGAGGCGGGTGGCCGTGATCACCGGGGTCGGCGCGGTCGGGCCCGGTGGGGTCGGGGCCGACGCCCTCTGGGACTTCTGCGCCGACCCCACGTCGCGGCCCGCGCCCCACCCGGGCCGCATCGAGACCGATCCCGCGTCGCGGCTGCCGCGGCGGGAGGTGCGGCGGATGGACCGCACCACCCAGATGGCCTGCGTGGCCGCCGACGACGCCCTGTCGACAACGGGCGACCTGGGCCCGGTCGGAGAGCGCGGGGCGGTGGTCATCGCCTCCGCCTACGGCGGCGTCATCTCGCTGGCCGACGGCGTCCTCGTGGTGGAGCGCGACGGCCCCTCGGCCGTGTCACCCGTGTTCGGCACCGTCTTCCCGGTCAGCGCCCCCGCCGGTGCGGTGGCCGCCCGGTCCGGGTGGAGCGGGCCCAGCCTGGGCCTGGCCGCGACCTGCGCCTCGGGGACCGTGGCGGTGGCCGAGGCCGCTCGGCGGGTGGTCGACGGTCGGGCCGACGTGGTCCTCGCCGGTGGCACCGAAGCCCCGGCCACCCCGGCGGTGGTGGCTGCCTTCGAGCGCCTCACCGTGCTGTGCGCCGACCGGCCCCGGCCCTTCGACGTCGACCGAGACGGCTTCGCCCTGACCGAAGGGGCGGCCATCGTCGTGGTGGAGGAACGAGAGCGGGCCCTGGCCCGCGGTGCCACCGTGCTGGCCACCGTGGCCGGTGCGGCCGAGCGCACCGACGTGGCCGGCGTCTTCGCCCCGTCCGACGAGGCCGGGGTGCTGGCCGCCTGCATGCGCGCCGCGCTGGCCGACGCCGGGATCGAGGGGGCCGAGGTCGCCCACGTGAACGCCCACGGCACCGGGACCGTGGTGAACGATGCCGCCGAGGCCGCGGCCATCGCCGAGGTGATCGGCTCCGACGTGCCCGTCACCTCGCTCAAGGGGGCCATGGGCCACACCGGGGGTGCGGCTGGGGCCTTCGAGGTGGTGGCCGCGGCGCTGTCGATCCACCGCCGCCAGCTCCTGCCGGTGGTGGGGCTGGAGAACCCCGACCCTGACCTGCGCATCCGACTCGTGACCGGGGAGGTCGAGCCCTGGGAGCCGGGCCCGGTGGTGTCGTCGTCGCTGGGCCTGGGGGGTCAGGTCGCGGTGATCGTGGTGACGCCACCGTGACCGGGGCGGTGGGCTGAGGTGAGGCGCGTCGCGGTGACGGGGATGGGCGCGGTCAGTCCTGGAGGCGTGGGCCTGGACCCGCTCTGGCGCCTGGTCATCCGCCCGTCGGATGCGCCGGTCGAGGCGGTCGTCCCGGGCTGGGACGCCAGTGCGTGGTTCGAACGGAGGGAGCTGCGCCGGACCGACGACTACGTCGCCTTCGCGGTGGCCGCGGCCACCGAGGCCGACCTGGCCGCCGGGAGCCCCCGAGCGGACCCGACCCGGCGGGCGGTCGTGCTGGGCAACGTCTTCGGCCCATCCGGTGCGGTCGAGGCCGCGGTGCGCACCGCCGACGACGAGGGTGTCGCGGCCGTGCCTCCGTCGGTCGGCCTCCTGGCCTCGACCTCCTCGGCGGCGGCCACCGTGGCCCAGCGGGTCGGGGCCCGCGGGCCGGTCAGCGTCGTGGCCGGGGCCTGCGCCGCGGCGACCCACGCCCTGGGCCAGGCCGCGGCCCTGGTGGCGACCGGTGCGGCGGATGTGGCCTGGGCCGGCGGGACCGAGGGCCCCGTCGCTCCCACCCTCCAGGCCGCCTACGGCAACCTGCGGGCCCTGTCGCCCACCGGCTGGGTCCGCCCGTTCGACCGACGCCGGGACGGGTTCGTGTTCGGTCTCGGTGCCGCTGTCCTGGTGCTCGAACCCCTCGACGACGCCCGGGCCCGGGGTGCGACGGTGCTGGGCGAGGTGGCCGGGTGGGCCAACACCAACGACGCCTCCCACGCGGTGCGCCCCTCAGGGGACGGCGCGGTGGAGTGCATGGGCCTGGCCCTGGAACGGGCCGGGGTGGCGCCGGGCGCGGTGGCCCACGTCAACGCCCACGGCACCGGGACCCAGGCCAACGATGCTGCGGAGGCGGCCGCGGTGGCCACCGTGTGCGGAGCGCACCGGCCGCCGATGACCTCGATCAAGCGGGTCACCGGCCACGGGGTGGGCGCGGCCGGCGCGCTGGAGGCGGTGATCGCGCTGCGCGGCATGGCCGAAGCGCTCCTGCCCCCGTCAGGCATCGAGCTCGAGCCCGACCCGGAGATCGACGCCGACGTGGTCTGGGGCTCGCCGCGGGACTGGGAGCCGGGCCCGGTGGTCTCGAACTCCTTTGGCATCGGAGGGTTCAACGGCAGCATCGTCCTCCTGCCCCCCGACTGGCGGTCGGAGTGACCATCGGGGTCAGCCTCGGCGGGTGGCGAAGAAGGTGGTGAGGAGGGCGGCGGCCTCCTCGGCACGGACACCGGCTGTCACCTCGGACGTGTGGTTCAGTCGGACGTCGACGGCCACGTTGTAGAGCGAGCCGGTGGCGCCGGCCCGCGGGTCCTCGGCGCCGAACACGATGCGACCGACCTGGGCCGCCCACGCCGCCCCCGCGCACATGGGGCAGGGCTCGAGGGTGACGACGAGGGTCGCCTCTCGCAGCCGACGATCGCCCAGCACCGCAGCCGCGTCGCGCAGGGCCAGCACCTCGGCGTGGGCCGTCGGGTCCCCGGTCCTCTCCCGCTCGTTGCCCCGCCGGGCCACCACCCGCCCCGCCACCGCGACCACCGCCCCCACCGGCACCTCGCCGGCCGCGTCCGCGGCCCGCGCCTCGTCCAGGGCCACACCCATCAGTTCGTGGTCGGAGCCGCGCTCGTCGGACGCTGCCGCCGGCGGGCTCATCGGGACCTGCTCACCCCCGGGACCGTAGCGGTGCGGGTCAGGGGTTGATCGAGGCCACCTCGACGGTGGGGCACGGCCCCGCCAGCCGCCGGAGGTCGTCGACGTCGACGGTCGCGATCACGGCGGAGGGGGCCAGGTCGGCCGCAGCCACCAGGAAGGCGTCGACCGCCAGCTCGGAGCCTGCGTCCGCCATGTCCAGCAGCTGGCCGGCTCGGATGGCCACCTCCGCGTCGACGGATCGAGCATCGACCCGTTCACGGGACAACACGGAGAAGACCGCCGCATCCTGGGGGCGACCTCGGATCACCTCGGCCAGGATGGCGGCGACGGTGCTGATGTCCTCGTGTTGATCCCGTGCCCTGCGGATGAGCCCACGAACCAGCTCACGTCGGATGGCGGGTCCGTGAGCCACGGCGGAGATGGCTTCGCTGTCGAGGAGCAGCATCAGCCGGCGCGCCCAGCCGCCTCACGGGCAGCCCTTCGTTCGGCCTCGTAGGCGGCGACCTTGGCGTCGCGACGGTCGAAGACTGCGTCGGCCCAGGCCTTCGCCTCTTCGGAGATCGGGCCGTCCTCAGCCTCCATCTCGGCCAGCCACTCGTCGACCGCTGCGAAGTGACGGAGGTGGCGGACGCGGTCCTCGAGAGCGGTCTCCACCGCGGCCGAGAGGCTGCGGGCGTCCACGTGGCGCCGGAACTCAGCGAGCAGCTCGCTCTCGAGCGTGAGGGTCACCTTCTCCTTGGCCATGGTGTGAAGGTACCACCACACCACCACCTCGGGACGTGGACCTCCCTGACCGAGGTCCGAGGAGATCAGGGAGGCGGGGAGGCCGAGTCGCAGGGCTACCCGGTGGCGATGGCGGTCAGGACGTCGATCCTGGCGGCCCGGGAGGCGGGGCGGGCCGAGGCCAGGACGCCGGCGCCGGCACCGATGACGGCCACCACGGCCAAGGTGGGCAGGGGGACGGCGATCTGGTTGAAGTCGCCGCCCGCGGCCCGCAGGACCATCCACGCCGCGCTCACCCCGACGGCCAGGCCGGCCAGGGTGCCGATCGCTGACACCATCACCGCCTCCCAGCGGACCATCGACCGCACCTGGCGGCGCGTCTGGCCCACCGCCCGGAGCAGGCCGATCTCGTGACGGCGCTCCAGGGTGGACAGCGAGATGGTGTTGGCGATGCCCATCAGGGCGATGCCGATCGACAGGGCCAGCAGCACGTAGATCAGCAGGAGCATCTGGTCCACGGTGCGGCCCTGGGTCTCGGCGAACTCCGCCCGGGTCTCGATGGTGGACCCTGGCCACTGATCGGCCGCGTCCTGGGCAGCCCCGTCCAGCTGGTCGGGGCTGACCCCGTCGGCTGCGGCCAGGATCATGATGTTGGGGCCCACCTGCGGGGCGTGGGGGGCGACGGTCGAGGTGTCGACGAAGCTGGATCCGGCCAGGGTGGCCGTGTCGTAGACCAGCCCGACGGTGAGGTCCTCCTGCGCCCCGTCGATGTGGCGGACGGGCACCGGGTCTCCCAGGGCGAGGTCGTCGTCCTCGGCGGTGCCGGTCGACACCGCGATGTCTCCCGGGCCGAAGTCGGCCAGCTCGCCGTCGGTGACCTCGAGGTCGATGACCTGGCCCAGGTCGACGGCGTCGGCGAAGGTGAGGAGGGTGTCCTCGCCG
>JBBSME010000016.1:0-35404 GCA_038233335.1 Acidimicrobiales bacterium
CGCCTCGGCCGAGCGCATCCCCGTCAAGGTGGCGATCCTCAACAACGCCTACCTCGGCATGGTCCGCCAGTGGCAGGAGATGTTCTACGAGGAGCGCTACTCCGAGGTTTACCTGTCGCCCGACCTGCCCGACTACGTCGGCTGGGCCGAGTCCATGGGTTGCGTCGGCCTCCGGGTCGAGTCCCCCGACGAGATCCAGCCCGCCATCGACAAGGCCAACGAGATCGACGATCGCCCGGTGGTGATCGAGTTCCGCACCGACAGCCGGGAGAAGGTGTACCCCATGGTGTCGCCGGGCACGACCAACGACGAGATCCAGGTCCCGCCCTTCCAGGCCGGCGCTGGCGTCGGCACCGGCGACGGGGGGCGCTAGTGCGCGACTCCGACGAGCACACCGATCGCACCGACCGACCCGGGTCCACCGACCGCCCCGTCGCGGCCCCGTGCCAGTTCGAGGCGTGGGCGGGCATCCGGGCGGGGGAGGCGGACCGTTGACGCGGCGCGACCTGCTCCCGGGCCAGGAGGTCCGTCACCACGTCCTGTCCGTCCTGGTGGAGAACCGCTCCGGCGTGCTGGCCCGGGTGGCCAACCTCTTCTCCCGCCGGGCCTACAACATCGTCTCGTTGGCGGTGGCGCCCACCGAGGACCAGAGCCTGAGCCGCATCACCGTGGTGGTCGACGTGGAGTCGGCCCCCCTCGAGCAGATCGTCAAGCAGCTCGACAAGCTGGTGAACGTGGTCGAGATCACCGAGCTCGACCCCCGGCACTCGGTCGAGCGCGAGCTCCTACTGGCCAGCATCTCGGCCCCGGCCGAGAACCGGGGCCAGGTGGTGGAGCTGGTGCAGATCTTCGAGGGGCGCATCCTGGCGGTGACCCTGGAAGAGCTCACCGTGTCGCTCGAGGGCCACCCGACCAAGGTGGACGACTTCGAAGAGATGCTGCGACCCTTCGGCATCCGTGAGATCCAGCGGACGGGGCGGGTCGCGCTGCCCCGCCTCGACCGTGACCGGGCCGCAGGGTCCGGCGACTAGACCACCCGGGGCCCCGCCCCTGACCGGGAGCCCTGCTCCCACCGACGAAAGGCACCACACCGATGGCCACCGTGTCCTACGAGGCTGACGCCGACCGCTCCTTGCTCGCCGACAAGAGGGTCGCGATCCTGGGCTACGGCTCCCAGGGCCACGCCCACGCCCTGAACCTGGCCGACTCCGGCGTCGACGTGCGGGTGGGCCTGCGCGACGGCTCGTCGTCGGCGGCCAAGGCCACCGAGGCCGGGCTCAAGGTCATGGGGCTGTCCGAGGCCTCGGCCGAGGCCGACGTGATCATGATCCTCCTGCCCGACACCGATCACGAGGCCGTGTTCACCGAGCACGTGGCCCCCAACCTGGCCGACGGCGACATGGTCCTCGTCGCCCACGGGTTCAGCGTCCGCTTCGGCTACGTGAAGCCCCGCGAGGGCGTCGACGTGGCCCTGGTCGCGCCCAAGGGCCCGGGTCACCTGGTCCGCCGCACCTACGCCGAGGGCGGGGGCGTGCCCGCACTGGTCGCCGTCCACCAGGACGCCACCGGCAAGGCCCGCGACGTGGCCCTGGCCTACGCCGACGGCATCGGCGGCACCCGAGCCGGCGTGCTCGACACCACCTTCGAGGAGGAGACCGAGACCGACCTCTTCGGCGAGCAGGTCGTGCTCTGCGGGGGGCTCACCGCCCTGGTCCAGGCCGGGTTCGAGACCCTCGTCGAGGCCGGCTACCAGCCCGAGTCGGCCTACTTCGAGTGCCTCCACGAGCTGAAGCTGATCGTCGACCTCATGTACGAGCAGGGCATCGCCGGCATGCGCTACTCGATCTCGACCACCGCCGAGTACGGCGACCTCACCCGAGGGCCCCGCATCATCACCCCTGCGGTCAAGGAGGAGATGAAGAAGGTGCTGGGGGAGATCCGCTCCGGGGAGTTCGCGACCAAGTTCGTCGACGAGGTCAAGGCCGGCGGCAAGCAGTTCGAGGAGCTCCGCCAGCAGGGCAAGGACCACCAGATCGAGAAGGTCGGCGCCGAGCTGCGCTCGATGATGCCCTGGATCTCCGAGGGCAAGACCAAGGTCGAAGACGCGAGTGGCGGGGCCTGAGCCCACCTTCTCGCGACGATTGGTACACGAGAACGTGTACCAATCGTCGCGAGAACGGCCTTGGTCGCCCTAGGGTCCGACCATGAGCAACGACAGCTGGGGCTTCGACACCCGACAGATCCACGCCGGCCAGGAGCCGGATCCCACCACCGGGGCCCGGGCGGTGCCGATCTACCAGACCACCTCGTACCAGTTCCGCGACTCCGAGCACGCGGCCAACCTCTTCGGCCTGGCCGAGGTGGGCAACATCTACACCCGGATCATGAACCCCACCCAGGCCGTGGTCGAGGCGCGGGTGGCCGCCCTGGAGGGCGCGCCCGACACCGCGCTCGGCATCCCCGGGGCCCTCGCGGTGGCGTCGGGCCAGGCCGCCGAGACCCTCGCCATCCTCAACCTGGCCGAGACCGGCAGCCACATCGTGTCGTCCGCCGCGCTGTACGGCGGCACCTACAACCTGCTCCACCACACCTTGCCCAAGATGGGCATCGAGACCACCTTCATCGAGGACCCCGACGACCTCGACGCGTGGCGGGCCGCGGCGCGACCCAACACCAAGGCGTTCTACAGCGAGAGCATCGGCAACCCGCGCAACGACGTCCTCGACATCCGCGGCGTGTCCGACGTGGCCCACGACGTGGGGGTGCCCCTCATCGTCGACAACACCGTGGCGTCGCCGTGGCTCATCCGGCCCTTCGAGCACGGGGCCGACATCATCGTCCACTCGGCCACCAAGTTCATCGGCGGCCACGGCACCTCGATCGGCGGCATCATCGCCGACGCCGGCTCCTTCGACTTCGGGGCCCACCAGGAGCGCTTCCCGCAGTTCACCGAGCCCGACCCGAGCTACCACGGCCTCCAGTACTGGCCCGCCCTCGGCGCGGGCGCGTACATCCTCAAGGCCCGGGTGCAGATGCTGCGCGACCTCGGTCCGGCGATCAGCCCGTTCAACTCCTTCCTGCTGCTCCAGGGCCTCGAGACCCTGAGCCTCCGCATGGAGCGCCACAACCAGAACACCATCAAGGTGGTCGAGTTCCTCTCTGGGCACGACCAGGTCGAGGCCGTGCAACACGCCTCGGTGCCCGGGTCGCGCTGGCACGACCGGGCCAAGGAGCTCAGCGGCGGTCGGGGCTTCAGCTCGGTGCCCGCCTTCGTGATCGCCGGGGGCAAGGAAGCCGGCCAGCGCTTCGTCGAGGGCCTCACCCTCCACAGCCACGTGGCCAACATCGGCGACGTGCGCAGCCTGGCCATCCACCCCGGCTCGACCACCCACTCCCAGCTGACCGAGGCCGAGCAGACCAGCGCGGGCGTCGCCCCGGGCCTGGTCCGCCTGTCGGTCGGCCTGGAGACGATCGATGACATCCTGGCCGACCTCGAGGCCGGCTTCGCCGCCGCCAAGTAGCGACCGGTCGACCGGTCGCGGGTCGGCCACTGAAGGTCCGGTCCCGAGAAGACAGCGGCGACCGGATCCGTCGGCTCGGCTCCTAGGCTCACCCGACGATGGGTCAGGTGGCGGATATCCTGCGGTGCCTCTCGGAGCTCCCCGCCGCGCTGCCCCCGCTCAACCGCTGGGCCCGGGACGTGGCCGACGCCATGGGGTTCCCGTCGGCGCAGCCGGTCGCCCCCTCCAACCCCCGGTCGATCGTCGGCTCCGAGGCGCCGGTGCTGCTGGTGGGCTTCGGGGTCCACACCAGCCTGGACACCGCGGCGCTCGACCTGGCGACGCGGGTCGGCCCGGCATCGCCCGTCAGCCGGACGGCCGGGTGACCAACGTGTCGAGACGGGCTGTCACCGGGGCGGTCGGCGCGGTGGTCGTCGTCATCCTGGCCCTCGTCCTCCTCGGCGGCGGCGCAGGGGATGACGCGCCGCCGCTGTCGACCCCGCCCAGCTCCGCCTCGTCGGCCCCCTCGGTCCCTGGCTCCGCGGCGGCGCCGCCGGTGGCGTCGGTCGACGGGACCCTGGAGCGCGCCGGCGACGACCTGGCCGCTCAGGTCACCATCACCAACGGAGGCACGTCGACCCTCTGGGTCCCCGTCGGCCGGGGCCCGACCGCGCCACCGGGGCTGGTGCCCGCGGCCGTCGGCGGTGGCGTGGTCGACCTCGGGTGGCTGGTGTCGCCCGTGCCCGAGGAGGTGGACGGCGTGGCCCCGACGCTCGTGTTCCGCCCGGTCGCGCCCGGCGCGGCCGTGGAGCTGTCGGCCACCGATGCACCCCCGCCGCCGGAGGCCTTGGTCGACACCTCTGGCGAGCAGGTCACCGATGTCTCGGTCTACCGGTTGTGCGTCGACGCCTTCGCCGACGCCGCCCTGGCCCAGGCCGACCGCACCCCGGTTGAGGGGGGCGACGGCGACATCGTGTTCGAGGTGGGCCTCATCGACGGCGAGTCGTCACGGACCTGTGGGCCGACCGTCCCGGCCTGAGGGGTGATCCAAGCGCAAGCGGTCTCAAGGAGGTCGTTCCACCGACGCGATGACGCAGGTGTCGTCGTCAGATGGGGAACCGGGAGCGGATCCAGTCGGCGTAGAGGGGATCGACGACGCTGATGCGGTCGTCCCGCTGGAGGATCTGTCCGTGGTCGATGAGCCGCCGGCGAGCCAGCTGGGCTGACGACCGAGACAAGGCGAGGAGCTCGGCACCACGGCCGAAGAGGGCACCATCGGATGCGGCCAGCCTCATGACGGCTTGATCAGACGGCGACAACCCGGAGAACCGCGTCTCATGACCGTCGGCTGTCGCGCTTCGACAGCGGTCGAGGGCCTCGCCCCACACTGCGTCGTCGGCCGCGCCGTCCTGCGCGGCGATCCACGCAGCATCGGCCATCTGCATCGCGCGCTGCGGGTGGCCTGCGGTGAAGGCATGGATCCGACCTGCCAGTCCCGCCGGGGGAGCCTCGTCGAACCCGTCGGAGACGATGTCGGTGAAGTCCCTCAGCTCCAGAGCGGACACCTCGACCACGTCCGCCTGTGCGTAGAAGGGCTGGTCGGCCTGGGTGAACAGCATGCGCATCGTCGAAGGCTCGGAGCCGGCGAACACCAGGCCGACCTTCTGGTAGTGGTGTTGGAGCTTGGTCCGCACCAGCCCGGCGGCCCCATCGAGGCGCGTGATCGACGAGAACTCGTCGAAGAAGACGACCGTCGGGTTGGCCAGAGCGTGAGCGACGATGACATCCAGCAGCTGATCGACCGTGGTCTCGGGCTCGGGTCGGTCGGGCCTGGCCAGCGAGGCCTTGACCCCACCGAGGTGCACCTCCAGGCCGGCGGCGATCCGGTCGAGCCCTCGGCGGCGGGCCGTTGGCACGGCGTCGAGGGCGTCGTCGAGGCGGGCGGCGAGATCGGCCCAGGACCGAAGCTCGTAGAGGTCGACGCCGACGACGGTCACGGATTCGTCGAGCAGGGCTGCCACCCGCCCCAGGAGGCTCGTCTTGCCGTAACGCCGGGGCGCGACCAGCACCGTGGGTCGATGAGTGGTGAGACGAGCGACGAGATCGGCGATGAGGTCGCCGCGCCCACTGACCTGCTCCGGCGGCAACGGCCCGTGGTGCGGGAACGGGCTGTTCAGCATGATCTGAGCCTACCAGCAACTGGTATGCTGAACGTGCCAGTTATTGGTATGCGCCGTCGGAGACCCGGGTGCCGTCAGCTCCGGGCTACCCGGCGAGCTGCCGGAGCTGGGCGAGGATGGCCTCGGTGAGCGCGTCGGCCTGGTCGCCGTCGAAGATGTTCTGGGCGTGGTCGGACCCGGGGAGGATCAGGGCCTCGTTGTCGTCGCCGGGGGCCGACGCGGCCAGCTCGGTGGACACGTCGGCCACGCCCTCCTCCTCGCTGGCCACGAACAGCTTGGGCTCCTCACCCAGGCCCTCGACGGTGCTGTTGGGCGAGAGCAGGATGAGGCCGTCGGGCAGGTCGGGCTGGGTCGAAGCCAGGTCGAGGATCGCATCGGCGCCGGAGCTGCCGCCCATGAGGATGACCTGCTCCACGCCCTCCTGGTCGCGCAGGTGGTCGACCGCGGCATCGATGCCCTCGGTGCTGGTCTCCTCCACCGAGACCACGGCGGCGCCCTGGTCGGCGATGGCGGTGGCCTGGACCTCCCAGCTGGCTGCGTCGAAGGCCGAGCCGTGGGCCAGCACCACCCCCTGGGGGCCGTCGCCCCAGGTCAGGGCCTCGGTGGCGCCCAGGTCGATCCGCTCGCCGGTGGTGTCGCCGGGCGCGTCGGTGGTGGGGTCGGCCGGGGCTCCGGACCCGTCGTCGGAGGCGTCGTCGTCGCTCCCGCACCCGACCAGCGCCACCAGGGCGAGCAGCACGGCGAGCAGGGCGACGGTCCGACGGGTCATGGGCCCGAGGCTACGGAATGGCGTCGGCTGAGCCGCCGCGGCGCCCGCCGAGGAAGCTCCGTCAGCCGGCGATCAGGCCCAGGCCCGACCGGCCGAGGGGCGTGGCACCGTCCTCGGCGCCTGGATCCAGGGTGAGGGTCAGACGGCCGTCCTCCACGCTGAAGCTCACCTTGCCGTCGAGGACGGCGACCACCGCCTGCTCGACGGTGGCGGCATCGGCCTTGCAGGCCCTCTTGGTCAGCGCCGGCGGGGTGAGGTCAAGGCGCTGTTCGTCGACCTCGAAGGTCCCCGAGCCGGTGTTGCACCCGGTGGTGACGGCGTAGCTGCCGTCGGCGGAGAAGCGGAGGGTGGCGACCACACCCGCAGGCGGGGTCGAGGCCACGTCGCCTTGGATGAGGGTGTCGACCGTCCACTCCGTCCCGGTCAGGTCGGTGGGGGTCGAGCGCACGGCTTCGTCCTCCAGGATCAGGGTGGTGGACCCGGCGACGAGGGTCAGGGTGTCGCCGTCGAGGGTCACCGTCAGGTCGCGAGCGAGCACATCTGCGATCCACGCGTCCTGGTCCATGCGCTCTGGCTGACACCCCATCGCGGTCGTGTCCAGCGGGCCCACCGTCAGCGTGGGGCCGTCGGTCGCGAACCGGCCGCCCATCTGGTTGCACCCGGCGTCGACCCGGAGGGTGCCGTCCTCGAAGACGAGCCGCAGCCGGGTCCCGTCGACGAGGGAGCGAGGGTTGCCGTCCTCGGTGATCGAGGTGGCGACGAAGCTTCGGGCCTCCAGGTCGTCGGGGCCTGGCGCCGGATCGCTCGGTCCGGTCGTCGTTGGCGGCCCGGTGCCGGCCGCTCCCTGGTCGACGATGGTGTCGGCGTCACCGCCACAGGCACTGACGGTCAGCACCAGTGCGACCAGGGCGGCGGAGACGAGGGCGATTCGTCGGCTCATGGTGGGTCTGACGCTACGGGGCGCCGGGTGGTTCCGGGCTCAGCCGGCGCGGAGCTCGGAGACGACGTGGTCGACGCAGCGGGTGAGGACGGCCACGTCGGCGGGGTCGATGGCCGGGACGAGGGCGAAGCGGAGCTGGTTGCGGCCCAGCTTGCGGTAGCTCTCGGTGTCGAGCACGCCGTTGGCCCGCAGCACCGCCGCCACGGTGGTGGCGTCGACGTCGTCGGTCAGGTCGATGGTGGCCACCACCTGGCTGCGCAGCACCGGGTCGGTGACGAAGGGGGTGGCGTGGTCGGAGGCCTCGGCCCACTCGTAGACGTTGCGGGCGCTCTCCGCGCAGCGTCCGGCGGCGAAGCCGAGCCCGCCGTTCTGGTTGACCCACTCGCCCTGCTGGACGGCCAGGAAGATCGTGGCCAGGGCCGGGGTGTTGTAGGTCTGGTCCTTCCGGCTGTTCTCCAGGGCGATGCCGAGGTCGAGGCTGGCCGGTGTCCAGCGGTCGCTGGCCGCGATGCGCTCGATGCGCTCGATGGCGGCGGGGGAGCAGGCGGCCAGCCAGAGGCCCCCGTCGGAGGCCCAGCACTTCTGGGGGGCGAAGTAGTACACGTCGGTGTCGACCGCATCGAAGCGCAGCCCGCCGGCGGCCGAGGTGGCGTCGACCAGCACCAGGGCGCCGTCGTCGGCTCCCTCGGGGCGGGTGGGGGTGACGGCCACGCCGGTCGAGGTCTCGTTGTGGGTCAGGCAGTAGGCGTCGGCGCCGTCGATCGCGGCCAGGGCCGGCGCGCTCCCCGGCTCGGCCGTGGCCGTCGAGGGCTCGCCCAGGTGGGGCGCGCTGCGGGTGACCTCGGCGAACTTGCCCGAGAACTCGCCGAACACGAGGTGGTGGCTGCGGGAGTCGATGGCGCCGAAGGAGAGGGCGTCCCAGAAGGCGGTGGTCCCGCCGTTGCCCAGCAACACCTCGTAGCCGTCGGGCAGGGCGAACATCTCGGCCACCGCGTTGCGCAGGCGCGACACCATGAACTGCACCGTGGCCTTGCGGTGCGAGGTGCCCAGGTACTCGTCCGCCTCGGCGGCCAGGGCCGCCACCGCCTCGGGACGGACCTTGGAGGGACCGCAGCAGAAACGGCCGTCAGCGGGCAGCAGGTCGGTGGGGATGCGGATCTCTGGCAACGGCGGGCTCATCGCGTGCCACTATCGCGGCCGACCCCATGAAGGGGAAATCGCTTCCCACCGGCGAACCCCCGCCAGGAGACCCAGATGCCCGAGACGACCCCCGAGCGGCGCGTGTCCCAGCGCGTCGCTGCCATCACCCCGTCGGCCACCCTCGCGGTGGACGCGGCGGCCAAGGCTCTCAAGGCCGCCGGTGAGGACGTCATCGGGTTCGGTGCGGGCGAGCCCGACTTCCCCACCCCCGACCACATCGTCGAAGCCGCGGTGGAGGCCTGCCGCGACCCCCGCAACCACCGCTACAGCCCCGCGCCGGGCCTACCCAAGCTGCGGGAGGCACTGACGGTCAAGACCAAGCGGGACTCGGGCTACGAGGTCGAGCCGGCCCAGGTGCTGGTCACCAACGGCGGCAAGCACGCCGTCTACAACGCCATGGCCGCCCTCCTCGACCCGGGCGACGAGGTCCTCCTCCCAGCCCCGTACTGGACCACCTACCCCGAGCCGATCCGGCTGTCCGGTGGCGTTCCGGTCGAGGTCGCGACCGACGAGACCAGCGGGTTCCGGGCCACCGTCGAGCAGCTGGAGGCGGCCCGCACGCCCCGCACCAAGGCCCTGATCTTCGTCTCGCCCTCCAACCCCACCGGCGCCGTCTACCCGAGGGACGAGGTGGAGGCCATCGGGCGGTGGGCCGTCGAGCACGGCATCTGGGTGATCACCGACGAGATCTACGAGCACCTCACCTACGACGACCACGAGTTCAGCTCGATGCCCGTGATCGTCCCCGAGCTGGCCGACCGGTGCATCGTGCTCAACGGGGTGGCCAAGACCTACGCCATGACCGGCTGGCGGGTGGGCTGGATGATCGGCCCGGCCGACATCACCAAGGCCGCCGCCGGGCTCCAGTCCCACCAGACGTCGAACGTCGCCAACGTCAGCCAACGGGCCGCGCTGGCCGCCGTCAGCGGTGACCTGGACGACGTGGCTCGCATGCGCGAGGCCTTCGACCGACGGGGCAAGACCATGCACAAGCTGCTGAACGCCATCGAGGGCGTCGACTCGCTGCCGACCCAGGGCGCCTTCTACGCCTTCCCGTCCTTCCAGGGGATCCTCGAGCGGGGCAAGGTGGCCGGTCAGCCCGTGTCCTCCACCGTCGAGCTGGCCGCGGTGCTCCTGGAGGAGGCCAAGGTGGCCATCGTCCCCGGCGAGGCCTTCTCCGCCCCCGGCTACGCCCGCCTGTCCTTCGCCCTCGGCGACGACGACCTGGGCGAGGGCATCCGCCGGATCAGCGACCTCCTCGCCCGGTGACGTGACCCGCACCGTCCGGCCCTACGGGTCCTGGCCCTCGCCGGTGACACCGGAGGCGCTGGTCGCCGGGGCCGCGGCCCCAGGGGAGGCGGCGGTCGACGGCGACGACATCTGGTGGTCCGAGAGCCGCCCCTCCGAGGGCGGGCGGACCGAGCTGGTGCGTCGCCGGGTCGACGGCACCACCGAGGACGTGCTGGCTGGTCGCCCCGCGCCCGATGGTCGGACCTGGAACGCCCGCACCGGCCTGCTGGAGTACGGGGGCGGGGCCTGGTGCGTGGAGAGCGGGGTGGTCACCTTCGCCCAGTGGGACGACCAGCGCCTTCACCGGCTGGTGGCCGACGACCCGGACGCAGTGCCCGAGCCCCTCACCCCCCACCCGAACCAGGGGCGGGGGCTGCGCTACGGCGACCTGGTGGCCCTCAACCACGGGTGGCTGCTGGCCGTGCGCGAGGCCCACCCCGGTGAGGACGTCGACGCCGCCACCGGCGCGCCCGAGCCGGTGCACCAGATCGTGGCCGTCCCCACCGACGGGTCCGGGGTGGACGACCCGTCCCGCATCCGCGTGCTGGTGTCGGGCCCGGACTTCGTGGCCTCCCCCCGGCCCGGTCCGGCCCGCCTGGCCTGGATCCGTTGGGACCACCCGCAGATGCCGTGGGACGGCGCCGAGCTGTGCGTGGCCGGGCTGGGCACCGACGCCGATGGGGCGCCTCTCCGGCGCGACTCCGGGACCGTGGTGGCGGGCGGACCGGGGGAGTCGGTCGTGCAGCCCGAGTGGGGCCCCGACGGCACCCTCTGGTCCTGCTCGGACCGCTCCGGGTGGTGGAACCTGCACCGGACCCTCGACCCCGGAGGGTCCGGCCCCGACGGCATCCCCGAGGTCGTCGCTCCGGTCGAGGCCGAGGTGGGCGGGGCGCGGTGGGTGGCGGGGATGCGCTGGTACGCACCGCTGGCCGACGGGCGCCTGCTCGTCGCCGTGACCGCGGACGGGGCCACCAGCCTCGGCCTCGTCGCTCCCGGCCCTCCGGGGTCAGGGGAGGAGACACCCCTCGCCCGCCTGGCCCTCGAGCTGGGCGGATCGCCGGCCACGGTGGTCAGCCACCTCGTGGCCGGTCCGGGGCCGGCCCAGGCCGTGGTCATCGCCGGGTCGGGCCGGGCCGAGCCCACGCCGGTGCTGCTCGACCTGCCGCCCGGAACGGCCGCGCCCGCCTCGGACGGGGGCCGGGGTCGCCGGGCGGTGCCCACCTCGGTGGGCATCGGTGCCCTCGACGTGGCCGCCACGGCCGGGTCGCGCGTCCTCCGCCACCCGCGCGACGTCGGGTTGGGCGCCGAGGACATCTCCGTCCCCGAACCGATCTCGTTCACCAGCGCGGGAGGGCGCACGGCCCACGCCCAGCTGTACCGGCCGGTCAGCACCACCTCGATGGCGCCGGACGGGGAGCGGCCGCCCCTGGTGGTGATGATCCACGGCGGACCGACGAGCGCAGCCCGACCGATGCTCGAGCTGTCCCGGCAGTTCTGGACCAGTCGGGGTCTGGCCGTGGTCGACGTCGACTACGGGGGCTCGACCGGGTACGGGCGTCCTTACCGGCAGCTGCTGGACGGAGCCTGGGGTGTGGTCGATGTCGAGGACTGCGTCGCCGTGGCCCGTCACCTGGCCGCCCAGGGCGTCGTCGACGGATCCCGGGTCGTGATCCGAGGTGGCTCGGCCGGCGGCTTCACCACCCTCGCCGCCCTGTGCACCTCCGACGCCTTCGCCGCCGGGACCAGCCTCTACGGGGTGGCCGACCTGGCCGCCCTGGCCGCCGACACCCACAAGTTCGAGTCCCGGTACCTGGACGGGCTGGTGGGGCCGTGGCCCGAGGCGGCCGACGTGTACGCGGCCCGCAGCCCCATCCACCACCTCGACCGCCTCGCCACCCCGATCCTGGTGCTCCAGGGAGAGGAGGACGCGGTCGTGCCCCCGTCGCAGGCCGAGGCGGTGGTCGCGGCAGTGGCCGAGCGGGGCCTGCCCCACGCCTACCTGCTCTTCGCCGGGGAGGGCCACGGGTTCCGCCAGGCCGAGACCATCGTGGCCGCCCTTCGCGCCGAGCTGGCCTTCTACGGCCAGGTCCTCGGGTTCACGCCCGATGACGACCTCCCGCCCCTCCCCGCCACCGCCACCCCCTGACCCACCGAGCCTGCGCCCGCCACTCCCTGGCCCACCGCGCCTGTGCCCGCCGCGCCCACCCCGACCCGTCGTGGTGCGCGTTTCTGGTGCTGGAGCGCCGGAACCCCGCGTCAGTCCGAGGGGTGGGGCCGCCGGGTGTGACCGATGGGGGCGGGCGACCGGTTGGTGAGGTCGGGGGGCAGGGGCCAGACTCGCCCGATGGCCCGAGTGCTCGTGACCGAGAAGATCGCCGACGGTGGGCTCGACGCCCTGCGTGCCGCCGGCCACGACGTCGACGTCCAGACCGGACTCGACCCCGACCAGCTGCTGGGGGCCATCCCCGGGGCCCACGCCCTGATCATCCGGTCCTCCACCCAGGTCACCGCCGAGGTGCTGAAGGCGGGGACCGACCTCATCGTGGTCGGTCGGGCCGGGATCGGCCTCGACAACGTCGACGTGGAGACGTCCACCACCCGCGGCGTCATGGTCGTCAACGCGCCACAGTCGAACATCCTGTCCACCGCCGAGCACACCATGGCCATGTTGCTGTCGGTCGCCCGCCACATCCCCCACGCCCACGGCGCCTTGGTGGAAGGCCGCTGGGAGCGCTCCAAGTGGGTCGGCGTGGAGCTGGCCGACAAGACCCTCGGCATCGTCGGCTTGGGCCGGATCGGCAAGCTGGTCGCCCAGCGGGCCAGTGCCTTCGGGATGAAGATCATCGCCCACGACCCGTTCGTGGCGCCGGAGCGGGCCCGCCAGCTCAACATCGACCTGGTCGACCTGGACACCCTGGCCGCCACCGCAGACTTCGTGACCCTCCACGTGGTCAAGACGCCCGAGACCCTGGGCATGATCGGCCACGACTTCTTCGCCAAGGCCAAGCCCGGGATCCGCATCGTCAACGTGTCCCGGGGCGGCGTCATCGACGAGGAGGCCCTGGCCGAGGCGCTCACCGACGGTCGCTGCGGCGGCGCGGCCCTCGACGTCTACACCACCGAGCCGCCCACCGACTCGCCCCTGTTCGGCCTGCCGGGGTTCGTGGGCACCCCGCACCTGGGGGCCAGCACCCGGGAGGCTCAGGACAAGGCGGGCGACACCATCGCCGAGCAGGTCCGCCTGGCCCTGGCCGGCGAGTTCGTGCCCTTCGCAGTCAACATCGCCGCAGCCGAGGCCTCCGAGACGGTGCGGCCCTTCCTCGGCGTCGCTGAACAGCTGGGCGGCATCTTCGCCGGGCTGTCCGAGGGCGTGCCGCCGGTCCTCGACATCGAGTACCAGGGCGAGCTGGCCGGCTACGACACCCGCATCCTGACCCTGTCGATCCTCAAGGGGGCCTTCGCCGGCACCACCGAGGAGCCCGTCAGCTACGTCAACGCCCCCCAGGTGGCAGCCGACCGGGGCATCGAGGTGCGCGACACCACCACCGTCACCTCCCGGGACTTCGTCAACCTGGTCACCATCTCCGGCGGTGGCCACTCCGTCTCCGGCACCCTGGTCGGCCTGCGCTCCGAGCCCCGGCTGGTGCTGGTCGATGGCCACACCGTCGACGTGCCCCCGTCGCCCCACATGGTGATCGTCCGCAACGACGATCGACCCGGGGTCATCGGCCGCGTCGGCAGCGTGCTGGGCGACGCCGGCGTGAACATCGCCGACATGGACGTGGGCCGCTCCGAGGAGGGCGCCTCCGCCCTCATGGTGCTGGCCACCAGCCAGGCCGTCGATGCCGAGGCGGTGGCCGCCCTCGAGGCGTCCGACGGTGTGGTGTCGGTAGCCGTCGTCGACCGGGTCTGACCGAGGTCAGCAGCGATCCTCCCCGACGAACGGCCCTGTGGTCTGATGAGGCCCGATGAGTGAGACCGGCGGGCCGACAAGCGGAGGCCGGCCCCCCGACGGAGGAACGGCCCGCAGCACCGAGCCCTGGACGGGACCGGTCACGAGCAACGAGCGCCGGGCTGCCACGGCCTCCCATCCCGTCCCGGTTCCTTCCCCTGTCCCGGACCAGGAGGCGGGGGGATCCCTCGCCGGCCGCGCCCTCGGGGCCATCGTCGCGTTGGCGGGAGCGGCGTTCCTGGTGGCCTACTACCTCCTGCCGGTGGTGGAGGCCGGCCCCGGCTTCTCGCCGACCCTCGCCGACATCACCTTCACCGCCGGCGACGTCGGCGTCACGGTGCAGACGTTGGTGGCGGTGAGCCTCGGCCTGGCCGTCGTCGTCCGACCCCGCCTCGGTCCTGGGGTGGTGGCCATGTCGGTCTTGACCCTTCCGTGGCTGGGGCGGAGCGCGGTCGTGCTGTTCGACCTGTCCGTCGATGCTTCGGTCGGCTTCGTCGTGATCTCGGCCACGTCCGCGGTCGTGTGCGTGGCGTCAGTCGTGGCACTGGCCCTCGCCGTCCTGCGGCTGCTGTCCGACAAGAGCCAGTCCACGGGGCCCCGGGTCAACGCCGCGGGCGCCGCCGCCGCCTTCTTCGTCGGCGCAGTCGGGATGGTGGCGACGTTCGGAGTCGGGTGGTACCGGCTGGTGGACCAGTCCGAGGGCCTCGTCCCCGTCGAGCAGATCCCCATCCCCTTCGACCTCGGTCCGCTGGGTCACCTGCTCGACGCGGACACGTGGACCGGTCGGATGAGCTGGCTCGGTCTGCTGTTGGCACTGGCGGGGCTGGCCCTCGCCGTCGCGTCTCGGGGACCCACGCGACGCGCCGGGGGGATCGTGCTGCTTGCGCTGATGGTGACCGAGGCCCTCCGCCGGGGCGTGTTGCCGGCGGAGGACCTGATCCCGTCCTTCCTCGACGACTTCGCGCCGGGCGTCTACACCGTCGAGCTCCGACCCGTCGGCCTGCTGGTGCCGCTCCTCGGCGCGGCCGTGGGGGCCTGGTTGCTCACGGGCTCGGGGCTGCCGCCGGCTGAGGCCGGGCCGGTGCCCGAGGCCCCGGGCGACGGCGAGCGAGCGTCCGAGGCGCACGCCATGCCGCCGCCGGCGGCACCTCCGCTCGCGCTGCCCGACCACCCCGGTGACGGTCCGCCGTCGGCCTGGCCGCCTCCAGCCGGTACCGACGCCCGAGGATGAGGGGGACCTCTCAGCGCTTGGAGACGCGGTAGCCGTCGGCCTCGGCGTCGGCCGCGGTCCGGTAGCAGCAGTCGGGCTGGGTCCGCTCGTAGAACGCCCCGCCCGGGACGTGGAAGATCTTGCTGGCCTCCTTGGCCTTCACCGGGTGGCCGTCGGGGCACTCGCCGCCCGCCGGGGCGACCCAGGTGCCGGAGACCTCGGTGCCGGCGGCGGGGTCGGCCGTGGCCGGGGGATCGGGCATCGGGTCGGCCTCAACCGGTGCGACCACGTCGGCCGGGGGCTCGGGAGCCGAGCCCGCACGGGGCGCGGGAGCGACCGGAGCGGGAGCAGTGGCCGCGGCATCGACTGCGACGCCCACCGGGGGCGCAGGTCGCGCCGTGCGGGGGAGCGACGGTGAACCGGCCGACACGGCCGGAGAGCTGGTGTCCCCGCGGAGGGAGCGGACGACGGCGATCACCAGCCCCACCAGGATGCCGAGCAGGAAGGCGTTGCGGACCGGTCGACGCATGACGCCGAGCCTACGGTCCGGCGCCCGGCCGTGCCGCCCGACCCCGGCGAACCGGTGTCGGAGCCTGCGTCAAGCCGCGGACGTGGTGGTGGGCACGTGGTCGGGCTCGACGCCGGCGGCGGCCACGATCCGCTGGCCCATGCGCTTGAAGATGAGGACGTGGAAGGGCACCAGGGCGTACCAGTAGAGCCGGCCGACCAACCCGCGCGGGTGGAACAGGGCCCGCTGGCGGACCCGGGTGCGCCCATCGTCGGAGTCGATGCGCCACTCGAGCCAGGCCTGGCCCGGGAGGCGCATCTCGGCCCGCAGGCGGATGAGAGACGGCGACTCCACCGCCTCGACCCGCCAGAAGTCGACGGCGTCGCCCACACCCATCCGATCGGGGTGGCGACGCCCGCGCCGCATCCCCACCCCACCGACCAGCTTGTCGATGACCCCGCGAGCGCTCCACAGGAAGGGCGTGACGTACCAGCCCCGGTCACCCCCGATGCCCTCCACCGTGCGGAAGACGGCCTCAGCCGGCGCCTCGGTGGTCACCTCCTGCTCGTCGACCAGGAGACGTCCGCCCGACCAGTCGGGGTCGGTGGGGAGGGGATCGGCGGGGGTGCGGCCCGGCAGCGCCGAATCCGACCAGCGGGTCGTCACCTCGATCTCGTTCACCCGGCGGAGGGCGAGCTCGAGGGCTTCCTCGAAGCCGATGGGCCGGTGGTCGATCACCTCGCCCACCGGGTGGCCGTCGACGATCACCTCGCTGATCAGGCTCTCGACCAGGGGGCGAGCCAGGCCGGTGGGCAGCGGCGTCACCAGACCGATCCAGTGCGATGACAGGGTGGGAGACAGCACGGGGACGGGCTGGATGATGCGCTTGGGCAGGCCCGCGACCTGGGCGTAGGTCCGCATCATGTCGGCGTAGGTGAGCACGTCGGGCCCGCCCACCTCGAGGATGGCGCCCTCGGCCTCGGGGTGCTCCAGCGCCTGCACCAGGTAGACGAGGATGTCGCGGATGGCGATGGGCTGGCATCGGTTGTTCACCCACCGTGGGGTGACCATGGCCGGCAGCACCTCCACCAGCGATCGCAGCATCTCGAAGCTGGCCGAGCCCGAACCGATGATCACCGCGGCCCGCAGCTCGGTCACTGGCACCGGCCCGTCGGACAGCACCCGCCCCACCTCGTGGCGGCTCTTCAGGTGGTGGCTGAGGTCGGGGTCGTCGTCGCCCAGCCCGCCGAGGTAGATGATCCGATCGACGCCCGCGGCCGCAGCCGCATCGCGGAACGAGGCGGCCACCTTCCGGTCCTGGGCGGCGAAGTCCTCGGCCCCGCCCATCGAGTGGACGAGGAAGTAGGCGCAGCCGATGCCGGCCATGGCCCGGTCCAAGGACAGGCGGTCGGTGAGGTCGCCCGCGAGCACCTCGACCTGGTCCCCCCAGTCGGCGTCGTGGAGCTTGGCCGGGGTGCGGACCAGGCAGCGCACCTGGTACCCGGCGGCCAGCAGCTCGGGGACCAGCCGTCCACCGATGTAGCCGGTGGCGCCGGTGACGAGGACGGTGGGCGTAGGAGCCATGTCCTGCTCTACCCCATGGGCGGGTGGGGACACGGGTCGGAGCGGCCGAGCGCCCGCACCCGGCCGGGCGGGGGTGAGCGACGGGTACTCTCGGAGGGCCGGACGCACAGCAGATGGAGTGGGCATGGGATTGATGGACAAGATCAAGGGCGAGCTGGTCGACATCATCGAGTGGATCGATGATTCTCGGTCGACCCTGGCCTGGCGGTTCCCCCGCTACCAGAACGAGATCAAGAACGGGGCCCAGCTGATCGTGCGGGAGGGCCAGGAGGCGGTCTTCGTCTACCGCGGCGCCCTGGCCGACCGCTTCGGGCCGGGGCACTTCGAGCTGACCAGCGAGAACCTGCCCCTGATGTCCACCATCCAGGGCTGGAAGCACGGCTTCGACAGCCCCTTCCGGAGCGAGGTCTACTTCATCAACACCCGCCCGGTCACCGACCTGCGGTGGGGCACCCCTCAGCCGGTCACCGTGCGCGACCCGGACTTCCGCATGGTGCAGGTGCGGGCCAACGGGCTGTGCGTGGTCAAGGTCGACGACGCCGAGACCTTCCTCAAGGAGGTCATCGGCACCGACAGCGCGGTGGAGATCGACGAGATCACCGAGCTCCTCCGCCGGGTGATCACCCTGGCCTTCTCCGACCTGGTGCTGGAGACGGGCCTCGGGGTCATCGACCTCCAGGGCCGTCAGGTCGAGCTGTCCGAGAAGCTGCGGGACTTCGTGGCCGACCGGGTCGACGACGAGTACGGCCTGGCCATCCCCGAGATCACCATGAACATCTCGCTGCCCGACGAGATCACCCAGGCCATGACCAAGGGCGTGGCCC
The DNA here is from genome assembly GCA_038233335.1 of Acidimicrobiales bacterium. Lineage (GTDB taxonomy): Bacteria > Actinomycetota > Acidimicrobiia > Acidimicrobiales > Iamiaceae > Iamia. The sequence continues at coordinate 17,958 of JBBSME010000016.1, forward strand.
GTGGGGTGGAGGAGGGCGGGTTCCTCGACAACGTGGGGCCGATGGACCGCTACCAGCAGGCCAAGTCGGCCGAGGCCATGGTCGCCGCCGCGGGCAACCCCGGCGGCGGCGCGGCCGGCGACTTCATGGCTGCGGGGCTGGGCCTGACCATGGCCGGGCAGATGGCCAACACGATGCAGGGGGCACAGGCCCCGGCCAGCGCACCGGCCGCCGCCGCCGGCGGCGCACCCCCGCCCCTCCCGGGCCAGGGGCCGACCTTCCACGTCGAGATCGGCGGCGCCGCGTCCGGGCCCTTCACCGTGGCCCAGGTGCAGGCCGGGGTGGCCAACGGCCAGGTCCAGCCCACGTCTCTGGTGTGGGCCACGGGCATGGCCGCGTGGTCGCCCGCCAACACCGTCCCCGCCCTCCAGGGCCTGTTCTCGGTCCCGCCCCCGCTGCCGCCGTCGGGTCCGCCGCCCGGGGGCACCGCGGCCGCCCCGCCGCCGTCCGCCGCCCCGCCGGCCGATCCGCCGTCGGCCTGAGCCCGCCGTGAGCCTCGATCAGCCCGTCCGACCATGACCGACGCCGACGGCCCTCCGCCGCTCCCGGGGAGCCCGCCGCCGGACCGGCGGGGTCCCCCACCGGGTCCCGATGGCCCGCCTCCCGTGCCCGGGCCCCCGCCCCTCCCCGGGGGGCCGCCCCCGACGCAGGGCCCCCCGCCGTTGGCCGACCCCCCGCCCGCTCCGGCGCCCCCGCCGCTCCCGCCGCAGGCGCCCCCACCGCCGGTCGACCTCGACGAACGGGCCCTGCTCCACCAGACCGAGTCGACCCGCACCTACCCCTGCCGCCAGTGCGGCGACCAGCTGGTGTTCGACATCACCCACCAACGGCTGGCCTGTCCCAGCTGTGGCAACAGCCAGGAGATCATCGAGGGCGAGGGTCCCGGACCCCTCGAGCGCGACCTGCGGGCGGCCATGGCCACCTTGAGCGAGCGCACCGAAGCCCTCCACACCCGTCAGGTGGAGGGCGAGAAGGAGATCGTCTGCCAGAGCTGCGGCGGCCACACCACCTTCTCCGGCACCCTCACCGCCACCCGCTGCCCCTACTGCGCGACGCCCATCCAGCGCGACGACGTGCACGAGGCCCCCGACCGCCTCGCGGTCGACGGCGTGCTGCCCTTCGCGGTCGACGAGAAGACGGGGCGCGAGGTCGTCGAGAAGTGGATCAACGGTCGTCGCTTCGCCCCCACCGAGTTCAAGAAGTACAAGAGCACGGGCTCGTTCTCCAGCGTGTACGCGGCCTACTTCACCTACGACGCCGACACCGTCACCCAGTACCACGGGCAGCGGGGCGAGAACTACACCGTCACCGTCGGCTCGGGCGACAACCGGCGCACCGAGACCCGCACCCGCTGGTACTCGGTGTCGGGCACCGTCTACGAGCGGTTCGACGACCTGGCGGTGCTGGCCAACGACGGCTTCGACCGGAATCGGGTCACCGCGCTGGAGCCGTGGCCGACCCAGCGGGCCAAGTCGTTCTCGCCCGAGTACGTCGCCGGTCACCTGAGCCGGACCTACGACCACGACGTGGCCGACTCGTTCGGCGAGGCCAAGGCCCGCATGGACCAGGAGATCCGTGCCGCGGTGAAGCGCGACATCGGCGGTGACCAGCAGCGGGTCCAGTCGTCGCAGACCGACTACCGCGACCTGGGCTACAAGCACCTGCTCCTGCCCATCTGGCTGCTGACCGTGATCTACCAGCAGAAGCCCTTCCAGGTGTTCATCAACGGCATCACCGGCGAGGTCCAGGGCGACCGTCCCTGGAGCAAGGTCAAGATCGCGGCGGCCATCGTCGCGGCGATCATTCTGATCATCATCGGCGTGGTCATCTACAGCGCGGTGTCGGGCGACACCAGCACCACCGGCACGTGACGTTCGCGATCCTCGTCCTCGTCGCGCTCGTGTCGGTGGCGGTCGTCGGCGGCCTGGCCTGGGGCACGCTCCGCACGGTGCAGCGCCAGCGGGAGCGCCTGGCCGCGTCGAACGAGGTCGTGCCGGGCGTGCCCACCTCGGCCCCGGTGGCCTGGGCCGGGTCCCACGATCCCGAGGCCCGGCTGCACCGGCGCCTGCGCGAGGCCATGACCGCGCTGCGCTCGACCACGGCCGCCATGGACGGCGCTGGCCTCGACCTGCGGGTGGAGCTCGAGCAACAGGCCCTCGCCCTCGACGACGCGCTCGTGGCGGTGGCTGCCGCGTCGGTGGCCCACCGATCGCAACCCCTGGAGCGGATCACCGGCGCGGTCGAGCAGCTGGAGCAGGCGGTGGCCGACGTGGCCGCGACGTCGGCCGATGCCGCCGCGTCCCGGCTGGAGGCGGTGGTGGCCGACGTCCACCGCCAGCAGGTGACGCTCGAGGAGATCCGGGCTCAGCTCGACGCACCGTCGAGCCTCGACGGCCTTGCGTCCCCCTCGGAGGCGGCGGTCGATCCGGATCCGGCCGCCTCGTCCGACGACGGGGCATCGCCCTCGCCGCCCCCGGGCGATGCCCCGCCTCCGTCTGCACACTGAGACAGACGCCCGGCCGATCCTGAGCACGGCCGGCCCGGGTCAGGCCGTGGTCGGCGTCCAGCGCGGTCGGGATTGCTCGTGGACGTCGATGTGATGCTCCTGCTGGAGCGTGAGGGCGATGTCGTCCAGCCCCTCCAGGAAGCGGTGCCGCACCGAGTCGTCGAGGGGGAACTCGACCGACAGGCCGATGGCGGGCGCCTCCAGGGTGCGGCGGTCGACGTCGATGGTGATCTCCAGGGTCGGGTCGGCCTCGACCGCCCGCAGGAGCTGTTCACCGACCTCGGGGCTGACCTCCACCGGCACCAGGCCGTTCTTGGTCGCGTTGTTGCGGAAGATGTCGCCGAAGCGGGGGCAGACCACGGCGGCGAAGCCGTGCTGCTGGATCGCCCACACCGCGTGCTCCCGAGACGACCCGGTGCCGAAGTTGGTCCCCGCGATGAGGATGGTGGCCCCGGCGTGCTGCTCCTGGTTGAGCACGAAGTCGCGGTCGTCGCGCCACTCGGCGAAGAGCCCCTTCTCGAACCCGGTGCGGCTGACCTGCTTGAGCCAGTCCGACGGGATGATCTGGTCGGTGTCGACGTCCGAGCGGTCCAGGGGGACGGCGGTGCCGGTGACGATGTGGACGGGTTCCATGGTCAGGCTCCGATCAGGGCGAGGTCGTCAGGGGAGGCGAAGTGGCCGGCGATGGCGGTGGCGGCTGCGACCGCAGGCGACACCAGGTGGGTGCGCCCGCCCCGGCCCTGACGGCCCTCGAAGTTGCGGTTGCTGGTGCTGGCGCAGCGCTCGCCGGGGGCCAGCTTGTCGGGGTTCATGGCCAGGCACATGGAACACCCCGGGTCACGCCAGTCGAACCCGGCGTCGACCAGCACCCTGTCCAGCCCCTCTTCCTCGGCCTGGGCCTTGACCTTCCACGAGCCGGGGACGACCAGCGTCCGCAGCCCGGAGGCCACCCGTCGACCCTCGGCCACGGCGGCCACCGCCCGGAGGTCCTCGATGCGGCCGTTGGTGCAGGAGCCGATGAACACGGTGTCGACGGGGACCTCGGCCACCGGGGTCCCCCCGGCCAGGCCCATGTAGGCGAGGGCCCGCTCGGCCGCCTGGCGCTCGGTGGGGTCGGCCATGTCCTCGGGGCGGGGGATGGCGCCCGACAGCGCGGCGACCTGCCCCGGGTTGGTGCCCCAGGACATGTGGGGGACGATCTCGGCCCCGTCCAGGCGCACCTCCTTGTCGAAGGTGGCGTCGCGGTCGGTGACCAGCGTGCGCCAGTGGGCTTCGGCCTCGGCCCAGGCCTCGCCGGCGGGGGCGTGGGTCCGGTGCTCGAGGTAGTCGAAGGTGGTCTGGTCGGGGGCGATCATCCCGGCCTTGGCCCCAGCCTCGATGGACATGTTGCAGACCGTCATGCGGCCCTCCATGGAGAGGCCCTCGACGACCGACCCGCGGTACTCGGCGATGTGGCCCATGCCACCGCTGGTGCCGATCCGGCCCAGGATGGCCAGGATCACGTCCTTGGCCGTGCTCCCGGCCGGCAGCTCGCCATCGACGGTGATGGCCAGGGTCTTGGCCGGCTGCTGGGTCAGGGTCTGGGTGGCCAGGACGTGCTCCACCTCGCTGGTGCCGATCCCGAAGGCCAGGGCCCCGAAGGCGCCGTGGGTGGAGGTGTGGCTGTCGCCGCAGACGATGGTCATGCCCGGCAGCGTGAGGCCCTGCTCGGGGCCGATGATGTGGACGATCCCCTGGCCCTCGGTGCCCATGGGGTGGTGGCGGATGCCGAACTCGGCGGTGTTGGCCCGCAGGGTGTCGACCTGGGTGCGGGAGACGAGGTCCGCGATCTCCAGGTGGGTGTCCTGGGTGGGGACGTTGTGGTCCTCGGTCGACAGCGTGAGGTCTGGGCGCCGCACCGTGCGCCCGCTCAGCCGCAGGCCGTCGAAGGCCTGGGGGCTGGTGACCTCGTGCACCAGGTGCAGGTCGATGTAGAGCAGGTCGGGCTCACCGTCGCCGCGGGCGACCACGTGGGCATCCCACACCTTCTCGCTCAGGGTCCGGGGTTGGGCCACGGCACTCTCCTCTAGGTCGGCTTGACTGTCTCGCATTTTGAGACGATCATCTTGCTTCGTGGAACACAGGGTAAGCGGCGTCGGCGTGCTCGACAAGTCCGTCGTGATCGTGCGCGCTCTAGCCGGCGGACCGCTGGCGCTGACCGGGCTGGTCGAGGCCACCGGGCTGTCACGGCCCACCGCCCATCGCCTGGCCTCGGCCCTGGTCGACCACGGTCTGGTGCGCCGCACCGACGACGGCCGCTTCGCCCTGGGCGCCGAGCTGGTCGGTCTGGGCCGGGCCGCGGCCGCCGGCTGGCCGTGGGGCGAGGCCGCCGGCCCCGCGCTGGCCGAGCTGGTCGACGCCTCCGGCGAGAGCGCCCAGCTCTACGTGCGGGAGGGCGCGGCGCGCCGCTGCCTGCTGTCGCGCGACTCGCCCCACGAGCTGCGGACGATCGTGGCCGAGGGGGCCCGCCTGCCGCTGGAGGTCGGCTCCGCGGGTCGGGTGCTGTCCGATCCGGGCGCGCTCGCGCCCCAGGGCTGGGTGGAGTCGGTGGAGGAGCGAGCCCCCGGGGTGGCGTCAGTGAGCGCCCCGGTGCGTGATGCGGTGGGGACCGTGCTGGCTGCGGTCGGCATCAGCGGCCCGGTCGACCGCCTCGGCCCCAGCCCCGGGGAGCGCCACGGTCCCGCCGTGGTCGCCGCCGCCACCCGCATCGCGTCCGCCCTCCCTCGTTGAGCGGCCCGAGGTCGTCCTGCCTCAGCCGACGATGTGGAAGCGGGCGCCGGTGGGGTCGGTGGCCACGGCGAGGCGACCGTAGGGGGAGTCGTCGGGCCCCATGACCTTGGCCCCGCCCAGCTCCTCGATCCGGGCCAGGGTGGCGTCGGTGTCGGCTACCTGGAAGTAGGTCGCCCAGTAGGCCGGCGGGCCCTCGGGGCCCATCACCGTGTCATCCATGATCCCGGCCAGCGCGGCCTCCTCCTCGCCCATGGTGGTGTACCGGAAGTCCTCGGTGTCGCTGGCCACGTGGGTGTCCCAGCCGAAGACCTCCTCGTGGAAGGCCACGCTCTCCTTGTAGGAGCGGGTGTGGAGCTCGAACCAGCCGGGGCTGCCCGGCTCGGCCAGGACGCCGAAGCCCTGGTGTCCCGTCGGCTGCCAGATGCCGAAGGCGGCGCCTCCGGGCTCGGTGAGCACCGCCATGTGGCCCATGGCCGGCACTTCCATCGGGCCCATGACGACCTGACCGCCATGGGCGGCGGCCGCGTCGGCGGTGGCCTGGGCGTCGGCGGTGGCCAGGTACACGGTCCAGGCGTCGGGAGCGCCCGAGGAGCCGTCGTTGACCATTCCCCCCGCCACCATCGTCCCCTCGCGCTCGAAGCTGATGTAGCCGCCGTACTCCTCGCCCATGACCTCGGAGGTCCAGCCGAACAGCTCGCCGTAGAACGAGCGGGCGGCGTCGGCGTCGGAGGTGAACAGCTCGATCCAGCAGGGTGCGCCCAGGGGGGCGGAGTCTCGACGGGTCATGGTGGGTCCTCTCGGGGTCAGCAGGGATGCTGCTCCCTACGACGCCGGGGCCCTCGGGAACTCATCGGCGACGGAGGGGATCGATGAGCTCGGCCGGACCCCGCCCGACGTCCGGCCCCCGCGCCTGGGGGACCCGTCCCCGGCCCCACGTCGGGTGCACCCTCCAGGCGTGGGTGCGCCAGTTCGGGGTTCTGCCGCCCGTGGCGTCGGAGCTCCGTCGGTCAGGCGCCGGTGAGGCGGGCCTTGACCAGGGTGCTGACGGCCTTGCCGTCGGCCCGACCGGCCACCTCGGCCTGCGTGGCCTTCATGGCCGCGCCCATGTCCTGGGGCGAGGAGAACCCTCCGTCGGCCAGGACCTTGTCGACCAGGGCGGCCAGCTCGTCGTCGGTGAGCTTGGCCGGGAGGTAACGGGCCAGGACCTCGCCCTCGGCCCGCTCGCGGGCGGCCTGCTCGGTACGGCCGGCCTCGGCGAAGGCGGCGGCCGCCTCCTCCCGCTTCTTGGCCTCCTTGGCGATGAGGGCGAGGACGTCGTCGTCGGTGAGATCGTGGGCCTCGTCGCCGGAGACCCTGGCCTCCTTCACCGCGGCGATGACCGACCGCAGCACGGCGACGGTCATCTCGTCGCGTGCCTTCATGGCGGTGGTCAGGTCGGTCTGGAGCTGGTCGGCGAGCATCGTCGGCCTCCGGGTCGGTGGACGCCCCACTGTGCCCGATGCCGGCGTCGGGGCCGACACCCGTTCCTCGACCCCATCCGCAAGACCGAAGTGGCGCGGAGCTGGGGGGTCCTGACCCCACGGATCCGTACCAGTTCGCCGCTCGGACCACCGGCCTGCCTCAGCTGGCGGGGGACCAGCCCTCGAGGTCGGCCATGCGGGCGAAGAGGGTGACGATGTCGGCCGGCTGGTGGCTCGGGTCGAGGTGACGGAAGGCGGTGTCGACGTTGACCGCCATGCGCCCGGACTCGCTCCACGCTCCGAACGGCGACCCATCCAGGTCGGCGGCGATGTCGCGAGCCGCCTCGTCGGCGGTCATGCCCCGGGCGTGGCGATCACGCGCTGCGCCGTCGACCCAGGCCAGGTAGTCGCGGACCCGGACCACTCCGGCCACGTCGGTCACCGGGCCGTGGCCGGGAACGACGACCGCGGGGTCGAGGTCGACGATGAGATCGAGGGCGTCCATCCAGCCCGACAGCGGTCCGGCCCAGACGATGGGCGTGCCCTCGATGAAGCAGATGTCGCCGGTGAACACGACGCCGTCGTCGGGGACGTGGACGATGGTGTCGCCCCGGGTGTGGGCCGGGCCGACCTCCACCAGCTCGACCCGGATGCCGGCCACGTCGAGGTCGAGGCGGTCGGAGAAGGTGCGGGTCGGGGGCGTGACCGTGATGCCCCCGAAGTCGAACTCACCGAAGAAGTGACGGAACAGCTCACCTGTGGGGCCGTCGTCGGCGCTCAGCGCCCCCAGCATCTCGGGACTGACATCGGTCATCTCCTCGGCGGTGGCGTCGGAGGCGATGATCTCGGCCTCGGCCACCAGCTCGTTGCCGTAGCAGTGGTCCCCGTTGGCGTGGGTGTTGACCAGGGTGGCGATGGGGGCCGCGTCGGTCACCGGAGCCAGCCCGTCGAGCATGGCCCGGGTCAGCGGCAGGTCGAACAGCGTGTCGACCAGCAGCGAGGCGCCCTCACCCACCACCAGGCCGGCGTTGGACCACCCCCACCCGCCCTGGCCCTGCAGCCAGGCATGGCACCCGCCCGTGACCTGTTGGTGACGTCCGATGCGGTCGTGCAGCTCGCTCATCGATGTGACGGTATGGCACCTGACTCATCGCTGCGTCGTAGAGCCCGACCGCGGCGATGTCCCTGACCAGCTCGGCGCCGCTGCCGTCCTGCAGTCTGGAGAGGGACTCCGGCAGGTAGTACTCGTCGAGGTCAGGTGAGAGCGGCTCGAACAGCCAGTCCCACACCTCGTCGCCGGTGCCGTGGGCGATGGCTCGCCGCACCCTCGTCAGTCGGGTGACCGGCATGCGATGTCCTCCTCGGCCCGCCTGTGTGGGCCCAGCCGGACACCAGTCAACATCGGTTCAGCGGTGCGCGCCCTGGGTCATGTGACCCGGGGCGGGATGCGCACCGCGCCGAGGTGCAGATCAGGCGTGGACGTCGGGGTCCGGGGTGGTTCCGAGCTCGGCGAGGGCCCGGACCAGGGCGGGGACCCAGACGTTCGGCATCGTCACCACCGAGTTGTGGGGGCCGGGCACCTCGTAGGTCCGCGCCCCGGGGAGGGCCTGGGCCAGGCCCCGCTGCCGGCGGGTCGGGACGGTGCGGTCCTGGGTCGTGACGATCACGGCCGAGGGCACGTCGACATCGCCGATCCACGAGTTGGAGCGGAACCGGCCCAGGGCGGCGCCGACGCGGAGCAGGGCGGCGGGGTCGCTGCGCAGCAGCTCTCGGCGGAACCACTCGGCGTGGGGGCCGTCGGCGATCTTGCCGTTGACGGCCTGGACCATGCGGGTGCGGGCCGGACCCGGCCAGGCCCGGACGACCGGGGCCAGCCACGCCTGGCCCCGGTACCAGAGGTCGCCGACGGGGCCCGTCTGGAAGTTGCGGGAGGTGGAGCACAGGACCAGCCCGGCCACCTTCTCGGGGTGGCGGTGCCAGAGCAGCTGGGCCACCGCGCCGCCGAGGGAGTAGCCCACCACGACGGCCCGATCGGACCCCACCGCGTCGAGCACCTGGGCCAGGTCGTCGGCCAGGTCCTCCAGCCGGATCCGGCCCCGGCCTGCGGTCGGGCCCCGGCCGTGGCCGCGGAGGTCGGGGGCGATGACCCGGTAGCGGTCCGCCAGGGCCGGATAGGTGGGGGCGAAGGTGGTGTCAGCGGTGACGGTCCACCCGTGCACGACCAGCAGGTCGGTGCGACCGGCGCGATCGGGATCGGCCCGGACCCACGACGAACCTCGCTTTCCGAGGTCGACCATCCTTCCGGGCGGCAGCCCAGGCGGCTCGGGCGCGCCAGGCCCATCGGCCTCGGCCAGGTCGGTCACCTGCTCACCCATGGGCACCTCATCGGCCGGTCCCGGAGTCGCGGGGGCGCCGAGCGGTCCGCCTCCGACCGGCGCCCCCGCTCTCCTCCCTCGTTCGGCCTCGATCCGGGGGCGGCTTGGTCACAGGCGGTCACGATGGACAAGTGTGCCCGCCCGACCATCGCGATGGGCCCTGTGTGACCACCGACCAACCACGTGGTTGAGCCGACCGGTGGACGGGAACGGCTCCTGAGGGGCCAGACCTCTCGACGGACTGAAGGCAGCCCGAGGGTTAGTCGATGTCGACCAGCTCGACGGTGATGGTGGCGCCGGTGGGCGTCTCGTAGGACACGCTGTCACCGGGGGAGTGGCCCAGGAGGGCCGCGCCCATGGGTGATCCGGGCGACATGACGTCGAGGTCGTCGTGGCGCTCCTCGATGGAGCCCAGGAGGTACCGCTCGGTGTCGTCGTCGCCCTCGAAGCGGATGGTGACCACTGACCCCGACCGGACCTCTCCGCCGGCCTCGGCCTCGACGATCTCGGCGTCCTCCAGCAGGCCGGCCAGGTGCATGATGCGCCCCTCCATCTTCCCCTGCTCCTCCTTGGCCGCGTGGTAGTCGCCGTTCTCGGAGAGGTCGCCCAGCTCGCGGGCGGTCTCGATCTTGCGGGCGATCTCGACCCGGCCGCGGGTGGTGAGGTCGGAGTGCTCGCTCTTGAGCCGGTCGTAGGCCGCCTGGGACAGCTGGGTGGGCATCCCCGGAAGGGTAGCGACGCGATCGCCGGCCGCGCCTCGGCCGCCTGCTCGGACGATGACCTGGACGTCGAGCGCCCGGACGTCGATCGCGCGTCGAGCCCGCGCCCGGGCCTCCCGCCGCCCGCGTCGGGAAAGGCGTTCCCTCCGATCCCCGTCAACGGGGGCGGCGGGCCGGGGAGCGGTGACGTAGGCTGGCCCGGTGATGCGTCCGCCGACCGCCGTAGCGATCATCGCCTAGCGCACGTCGACATCTCGGCGTGCGCCCGACCGTCCACCATCCGGTGGGCGGTTTTCTGTTTCTCGGGGCGGTGTGACCGTCCCCCCACCGGAGGAGAGCGAAGCGACGTGGCCCACCAGGTTGCAGTCATCGGAGGAGACGGGATCGGCCCGGAGGTCGTGGCCGAGGCCCTGAAGGTGGTGCGCGCCGCCGGAGTCGACCTGGCGACCACCGACTTCGACCTGGGTGGGGCCCGCTACCTGCGCGACGGCACGGTGGTGCCCGAGGAGACCCTCGACGAGCTGCGGGCCTTCGACGCCATCCTGCTCGGCGCGGTGGGCACGCCCGACGTGCCCCCCGGGCTCATCGAGCGGGGCCTCCTGCTCAAGATGCGCTTCGCCCTCGACCAGTACATCAACCAGCGGCCCTTCACCGACCCGGCCCAGGGCCTCGACATGGTCGTGATCCGGGAGAACACCGAGGGCACCTACGTCGGCGAGGGCGGCTCCCTCCGCCGGGGCACCCCCCACGAGGTGGCCACCCAGGGTTCGGTGAACACCCGCATGGGCGTCGAGCGCTGCATCCGCTACGCCTTCGACCTGGCCCAGCAGCGCCGACGCCACCTGACGCTGGTCCACAAGACCAACGTCCTCAACTTCTCCGGTGACCTCTGGCAGCGCACCTTCGACGAGGTGGCGGCGGACTTCCCCGATGTGGAGACCGCCTACGACCACGTCGACGCGGCCTGCATCTACTTCGTGCAGGACCCGACCCGCTACGACGTCATCGTCACCGACAACCTGTTCGGCGACATCCTCACCGACCTGGGCGGGGCCGTCTCCGGCGGCATTGGGCTGGCCTCGTCGGGGAACCTCAACCCCGACCGCACCAACCCCTCGATGTTCGAGCCCGTCCATGGCTCGGCTCCCGACATCGCCGGCCAGAAGAAGGCCAACCCCCTGGCCGCCATCCTGTCGGCCGCCCTCATGCTCGACCTGCTCGACGAGGGCGCCGCCGCCGATCGCATCCGCACCGCCTGCGCCTCCGTCGCCGCCGACATCGCTCCGGTCGGGGCCGACATGGACCCGGCTGCGGACCCTGGCCCCCGACCCACCACCACCCCCGAGATCGGCGACGCCGTCGTCGACCGCCTCCGAGCCTGAGGAGCAACGATGCCCATCACCCCCACCGACCAGATCTGGATGAACGGCGAGATGGTGCCGTGGGACCAGGCCAACGTCCACATCCTCACCCACTCCCTGCACTACGGGATGGGCGTGTTCGAGGGCATCCGGGCCTACGAGACCTCCGACGGCCCGGGCATCTTCCGCCTCACCGACCACATCCGCCGGCTCCACGAGTCGGCCAAGATCATGGGCATGCCCTTGACCTACCCGGTCGACGAGCTGATCGAGGCCACCAAGGCGGTGGTCGCCGCCTCCGGGCTGCCCAGCTGCTACATCCGCCCCATCGCCTACTACGGCTACGGCGAGATGGGCCTCAACACCCTCCCCTGCACCGTCGACGTGGCCATCGCCTGCTGGCCGTGGGGCGCCTACCTGGGCGACGACGCCCTCACCAAGGGGGTGCGGATGAAGATCTCGTCGTGGACCCGCCACGACCACAACACCATGCCCCCGGCGGCCAAGACCACCGGCAACTACGTGAACTCATCGCTGGCCAAGGTCGAGGCCCTCAACGCCGGCTACGACGAGGCCATCATGTTGAACCCGCAGGGGTTCATCTCCGAGTGCACCGGCGAGAACGTCTTCGTGGCGCGGCACGGGAGGTTCATCACCCCGCCCCTGTCGTCGGGCGCCCTCGAGGGCATCACCCAGAGCACGGTCACCGCCATCGCCCAGGACCTGGGGTTCGAGGTCGAGGTGGGCAACATCGCCCGCTCGGACCTCTACATCGCCGAGGAGGCCTTCGTCTGCGGCACCGCGGCCGAGGTGTCGACCGTCGCGTCGGTCGACGACCGGGAGATCCCCATCGGCCCCATGAGCCTGGCCATCGGCAAGGAGTACGGCCGCACCGTCCGCGGCGAGGTCGACCGCTACAAGGACTGGGTGGAACGTGTCTAGGGGTGTCGCCGTCACTCGGTCGCTTCGCTCCCTCCGTTCCGGCGAGCTGGTCGTGCGGCCTGCGGCCGCCCCGAAGGTCTCCCCAGCGGACGAGGGCTCGTGCCTCGCTCCCGATCCGCTTCGTGTGGGGGAGACCCCCACGCCCCCAGCGGCTGCGCCGGCCACCACGGTCGTTGTCGCGCCCTGGCTGATGGCGGGTGTCCGTCGTGACTGAAGCTGCTCACTCGCGGCGGCCCGTCGGGGCGCCTTCTTCGGTTGATGTGTTCGATACGACTCTGCGGGATGGGGCGCAGTTCGAGGGGATCTCGCTGACGGTCGACGACAAGCTGCGGGTGGCCGAGCAGCTGGACTGGCTGGGGGTGCGCTGGATCGAGGGCGGCTACCCGCAGGCCAACCCGCGCGACGCCGAGTTCTTCCGGCGCGCCCCGGAGGAACTCACCCTGCAGACGGCGGAGCTGGTGGCCTTCGGTTCCACCCGACGCCCTGCCGGCAAGGTCGACGTCGACCCCACCCTCCGGGCCCTGGTGGACTCAGGCGTGGGCACCGCGTGCATCGTGGGCAAGGGCTCGTCGTTCCACGTCACCGAAGCTCTGGGCACCACCCTCGACGAGGGCGTGGCCATGGTCCGCGACTCGGTGCGGTTCCTCCGGGCCGAGGGCAGGCGGGTGTTCTTCGATGCCGAGCACTTCTTCGACGGCTACCGCGCCGACCCCGAGTTCACCCTGCGGGTGCTGGAGGCCGCAGCCGAGGAGGGGGCCGAGTGCCTGGTGCTCTGCGACACCAACGGCGGCGCCCTGCCCCACGAGGTCCAGGCCGCCACCGAGGCGGTGGTGGCCCACCTCGGAGCCGACACCCAGGTCGGCATCCACACCCAGAACGATGGCGGCTGCGCGGTGGCCAACTCGGTGGCCGGCGTGTTGGGCGGGGCCACCCAGCTCCAGGGCACCGTGAACGGGTACGGCGAGCGCACCGGCAACGCCAACCTGATGACCTGCATCCCCGACCTCCAGCTCAAGCTGGGCATCGAATGCCTGCCCGAGGCCCGGATCGAGCGGCTCACCGCAGTGAGCCGCCACGTGGCCGAGCTGGTGAACCTGCCACCTCACCCGGCTGACCCCTACGTCGGGTCGTCGGCCTTCGCCCACAAGGCGGGGCTCCACGCCTCCGGGCTGGGCAAGGCCGGCACCACCACCTACGAGCACGTCGACCCGGCCGTGGTCGGCAACCACACCCGGGTGCTGGTGAGCGACCTGGGTGGTCGGTCCAGCATGGTCATGAAGGCCGAGGAGCTGGGCGTGACGCTCGACGACTCGGCCGTCGGCGAGCTCACCGAGGAGCTCAAGCGCCGGGAGGCCCGGGGCTTCGTCTACGAGGCAGCCGATGCCTCGCTGGAGCTGCTGATGCGGGAGGCCGGCGGCTGGCGCCAGGACCGCTTCGCCCTGGAGGGCTACCGGGTCACCACCTACCACCGCCACGCCACCCGAGGTGGTGCCCCCATCGACGAGGGCGACGCCATGATCGACACCGAGGCCTCGGTCAAGGTGTGGGTCGGCGATGAGCGGTCCGTGGCCATTGGGGAGGGCAACGGCCCCGTCAACGCCCTCGACCACGCCCTGCGCACCGCGCTCAACGGCCGCTACCCGGCCCTGGCCCGCATCCACCTCATCGACTACCGGGTGCGGGTGCTGGACTCCTCGGCCACCACCGGGGCGGTCGTGCGGGTGCTGGTCGACTCCACCGACGGCGAGCGGACCTGGACCACGATCGGCGTCGACAGCAACATCATCGAGGCGTCGTGGCAGGCCCTGGTCGACTCGATCGTCTACGGCCTCCTCCACGGGTAGCCTCACCTTCGATGGCTGCCCCCGAGTACGTGCCCACCGACCCGCTGGCCCGCCTCCGGTCCTACTCCTCGAGCCCCCGCCGGCCCGAGTCGTGGGTGGCCGACCGCCCGGGCGACCTCCACGACGGCCAACCTCACGGCGAGCGCTTCGGCGCCCCTGGGCCAGACCTCGGCTTCGCCCACAAGATCGCCCGCACCTTCGACGACCGCCTGGAGCTGGCCGAGGGCGAGGACCACCACGATGTGGTCGGCGGCTGCGTGGCCATCGCCATGCGGCGGGCTTCGCTGTTCGGTCGGGCCCCGGTGGTCCACGACCTGACGGCGGCCTTCACCCTGTGGGGCTTCTTCGACCCTGATCCCGTGGCGGAGCTCCGCGTCCTGCGGGCCAAGGTGTTCGAGGGGGTGGGCCACGCCGCCCACCACTACGTCGAGCTGCGGGCCTTGGTCGACGCCGTCCCCGAAGCGACCCTGCTCATGACGCCCAAGCAGGTGACCGAGGCCCACGCCGCCGACTGGCGCAGCCTCCTCGACCTCCCCGCCGCCTGAGCTGCTGCGCTCGGCGCCGGGAACGGTTCCCGGTCGGTCGCGGGACGGCGGCCTCCGGATTGGTCGGGTGTCCCCGGTCGCCGGTTCGGGGCAGCCGCTGACGGGTGTCGGGCGTCCGAGTGGGTGAGCACCGCACGGGTACGCTCGGGTCAGTGACCGATGTCCCTATCGTCCGCTTCGCACCGTCCCCCACCGGCTTCCTGCACGTGGGCTCGGCCCACTCGGCCCTGGCCAACTGGCTGGTCGCCCGCCAGGCCGGCGGTCGCTTCCTGCTGCGCATCGAGGACACCGACGCGGAGCGGAACCGCCCCGAGCTGATCGAGAACGTCCTGGAGATGCTCCGGTGGCTCGGCCTGGACTGGGACGGCGAGCCGGTGCACCAGAGCGATCGCACCGACGACCACCGAAACGCTGCTCTCGAGATGGCCGAGGCGGGCACCGCCTACTGGTGCGACTGCACCGCAGAGCAGGTCCAAGCCCGGGCCAAGGAGCGGGGCGGGCCGCCCGGTTACGACGGCCACTGCCGTGAGCGCGGCCTCGATCGGGGCGAGGGCACCGCACTGCGGTTCCGCCTGCCCGAGGGCGCGACGGGCTGGACCGACCTGGTGCGGGGCGAGGTGTCGTTCGAGAACAAGGCGCTCGAGGACTTCGTGCTGCTCCGCTCGAACGGCAGCCCGGTCTTCCTGCTGGCCAACGCCCTCGACGACGCCCACATGGGGATCACCCACGTCATCCGGGGCGAGGACCACGTCAACGGCACCCCGAAGTACCTGATGATCCTGCGGGCCCTGGGTCTGGCTGAGCCGACCGCCTTCGCCCACATGCCTCTGCTGGTCAACGAGGGCCGCAAGAAGCTGTCCAAGCGCCGCGACGACGTCTCCGTCGCCGACTACCGGGCCGAGGGCCTGCTGCCCGAGGCCCTGGTCAACTACCTGTCGCTGCTCGGGTGGGGTCCGCCCGACGGCGTCGAGGTCCGCCCCGTGAGCGAGCTGGTCGAGCTCTACGACCTGGCGTCGGTCAACCCGTCGCCCGCCTTCTTCGACCGCAAGAAGCTCCTGCACGTCAACGGCGAGTGGATCCGGAGCCTGCCCGAGGAGGACTTCGTGGCCCGGGCCGCTGTCTTCCTGCCGTCGGGCGACGCGCCCCGAGAGGCCCTGGCCGCCATCGCCCCGCTGGTCCAGGAGCGGGTGAAGACCCTGGCCGAGGTCCCCCACATGGTGGACTTCCTCTGGATGGACGAGCCCCCGATCGACGAGGCGGCGTGGGACAAAGCCCTGGTCCGGGGCAAGGCCGCCCGCGAGGTGCTCGATGCCAGCATCGACGAGCTGGGGCGCCTGGCCCAGGCCGACGGCAGCTGGGCGGCCGCCGACGTGTCCGATGCCGTCGAGCGGGTCGCGGCCACCGCGGGCCTGGTCAACGCCGAGGGCCGTCCCCAGATGTCGAAGGCCCAGGCCCCCATCCGGGTGGCCACCACCGGCCGCTCGGTGGGCCCGCCGCTGTGGGAGTCGCTGGCCGTCCTGGGACCCGTCCGCACGCTGGCCCGCCTGGGCGCGGCGAGGGAGCGCCTGGGCTGATGGTCCCCCCCGTCTCCACCGAGCCGCTTCCGGCCGGGCTGATCACCACCGGTGAGCACCAGGCCTTGGTGGCCGACCCGTCGCCACCGCGCCGCGTCTGGCCCGGCCGAGTGGTGCGCGCCCTCGGGCTGCTGCTCATCCTCAGCGCCGTCTACATGACAGTGACCTTCCTCCAGGTGTGGCGGGCATCGAGCCAGGACAGCACGCCGCCCTCCGACGCCATCGTCGTCCTGGGCGCGGCCCAGTACGACGGCCTGCCCTCGCCCATCCTCGAGTCCCGACTCGACCACGCCCTCGAGCTGTACCAGCGGGGCGTGGCCCCGACCATCGTGGTCACCGGTGGCCGCCAGGCCGGGGACACCTTCACCGAGGCGACCACCGGGTACAACTGGCTGCGCGAGAAGGGCGTGCCCGACGAGGCCATCCGCAAGGAGGTCCAGGGCACCAGCACGTTCGAGTCCCTCTCGGCCACGGCCCGGTTCCTGCGGGAGGACGGTGCTGACGAGGTCGTCCTGGTCACCGACGACTACCACGCACTGCGCGTGGCCGGCATCGCCGGGGAGGTGGGCCTCGATCCCCACCTGTCCACCGTCAGCCAGGACGGGAGCTCCGCCAGTCGGCTGGCCCGGGAGACGATGGCTGTCTCGATCGGCCGGATCACCGGCTACCGCCGCCTGACCAACCTCACCGGCTGAGCCGCGGACCGGCCCCACACCTCAGCTCTGGGGTCGATCGCGGGGGTCGGGCCCCGGGACCTTCACCGGTTCGCGGCGGGCGAGATCCGGCGTGCGACGCGTTGGGGGTGTCGTCTAGGCTGATCACTTCCACCTTTCGGGGGTGGTGTAATCGGTAACACAGCAGCTTCTGGTGCTGCCTTTGGGGGTTCGAGTCCTCCCCCCCGAGCGGACGTGCGCGTGGCGCAGC
The DNA here is from genome assembly GCA_038233335.1 of Acidimicrobiales bacterium. Classification (GTDB taxonomy): domain Bacteria; phylum Actinomycetota; class Acidimicrobiia; order Acidimicrobiales; family Iamiaceae; genus Iamia. The sequence goes on from JBBSME010000016.1 coordinate 35,016, forward strand.
GTCACCCATAGGCCCCGGTTCCGACCGGAGCTGCACACAGGCCCCCATCGTCTAGCGGCCTAGGACACCACCCTCTCAAGGTGGCGGCACGGGTTCGAATCCCGTTGGGGGTGCTCACGACCGAGCCCCTGGTGAGAGCGCAGACCTGCGCCCTGGCCAGGGGTTTCGTCGTTCCTGGACGAGGGTCGGCCATCTCGGCTGGTGTCAGCTCGTGTCGCTCTGAACCGTCCTGTGTCGCGCCGTTTGTGCCAAATTTGTGCCAACCGGAGCGCACTTCGCGGAGCCACACCGCGCAGATCCGACTGGCCCTTGACACCACGAGTGTCTCAGGTCACAGTCTTGCTACGATCGATGGTAAACGGTAGTTCGAAGGTCAAGTTGGTGTCTAG
>JBBSME010000017.1:0-33433 GCA_038233335.1 Acidimicrobiales bacterium
CCACTTCCATCGCTCGGAGATCCTCCGCTCCCTCGGCGACGACGCCGCCGCCGAGCGCGAGCTCGGGCGGGCCCAGGCCATCAACCCCGACTTCTCGATCCGCCACGCCGACGGTCCCTGACCCGCCGAGGCCCTGCGAACTGGCACGCGCCGCTCCGCCGGTCGCGACGGCGCGGCCCCCTACGGTGTGCCGATGGACCTGCTGCTGGCCTTCGCGGGGCTGCTGCTGCTCGCAGTCCTGGTTTCCAGCCTGGCCCACCGCACGGTGCTGTCGACCGCCGCGCTGTTCCTGGTCGGAGGCTTCCTGCTGGGCGAGGGGAGCCTCGGGGTGCTCGACATCCGCCCCGAGGACGAGCTGGTGGCCACCTTGGCCGAGCTGGCCCTGTTCAGCGTGCTGTTCACCGACGGCATGCGGGTGGGCCTGGGCGAGCTCCGCTCGGCCTGGCGGCTTCCCGGCCGCGCCCTGGTCCTCGGCCTCCCGCTCACCCTGCTGGCCACCGCGCTCATGGCGCACTACGTGGCCGGCCTGCCCTGGCTGGAGTCGTTCCTGCTGGGTGCGGCCCTCAGCCCCACCGACCCCGTCCTCGCCGCGGCCATCGTCGGCCGGGAGGAGATCCCGTACCGACTTCGGAACCTGCTCAACGTGGAGAGTGGCCTCAACGACGGGCTCGCCCTGCCGGTCGTCGTGGTCCTGCTGGCCGCCGCGGGAGCAGAGTCGGTCACCAACCTCGAGCTGGTCTCCGAGGTGCTGGCCGGCATCGCGCTCGGCGTGGCCATCCCCTACGTCGCCATCAAGCTGGAGCGGACCCGGTACTTCTCGGCCGCCACCGCCTACGAGCCGCTGAACGCCTTCGCCATCGGGCTGTTGGTGCTCGCGCTGGCCCTGCTCACCCACGCCAACGTGTTCCTGGCCGCCTTCTCGGCCGGCATCACCGTGGCCACCATGAGCCCGGCCATGCGGGCTGCCTTCCACGAGTTTGGTGAGCTCGTTGCCGAGCTGCTCAAGCTGGGGGCGCTTCTTGTGTTCGGGGCGCTGATCTCGCTGTCGTTCCTGGGCGAGATCGGGGTGCGCGGCTACGTCTTCGCTCTCCTGGCCCTGGTCGCCGCCCGCCCCCTGGCCCTGGGCCTGGCCCTGCTGCGCTCCAAGCTCACCCGCAAGGAGACCCTGGCCGCGGCCTGGTTCGGGCCCAAGGGCTTCGCCTCGGTCGTCTACGGGCTGTTGATCCTCGACGCGGGGATCGCGCGCAGCGACCAGCTGTTCCACCTGGTGGCGCTGGTGGTGGTCGCCTCGATCCTGGCCCACTCGTCGACCGACGTGATCGTGGCCCGCTGGTTCGAGCCCGGCCCCGCTCCTCCGGAGGTGGAGGAGTCGGTCGATGACGCCGATCCGGTCGCCGAGAGCGAGTGATCCGCTCGGCCGCGAGGTCCGGGCGCGGCCGACCCTGTGCCACGCTTCGGTGATGCCGACCGAAGACGAGCCGTCTCGGGGTGACACCGGGATCGGCGATGCCGTCGATGCGGGTTCGGCCCTGGATCAGCCCGGCGACGAGACCGGAGCCCACCGGGCCGCCGGCGATCGGCGGGCCTTCCTCGCCGGCGGGGCTGGCCTGGCCGGGGCCGGGGTGGCCGCCGCCGGCCTGGCCTACCTGTGGCGCGACGACGGCGACGCTGCGTCCACCCCACCGGTGGCCACCGCGCCGGCCGGGATGCCGCCGGGCGGGTGGCGCGACGCCACCCGTGACCACGGGGCGGCAGGGACGGGCGAGGGCGACGATGCCCCTGCCCTCCAGGCCGCCATCGATGCCGCCGCCGCGGAGGGCGCGGGCCGACTGCGGGGCGGGATCGTCCACGTCGGCCCCGGGATCTACCCGCTGGGTGCCAGCCTCCAGATGCGGACCGGTGTGACCCTGCAGGGGGCCGGCCCGGGGACGGTGCTCCAGCTGCGCTCCGGCGTCGACGCACCGGCGATCGTGGCCGAGGCCGATCCCGACGGATCGCCGGTGGCCTACGTGGCGATCCGGTCGCTCACCCTCGACGGGTCGACGGGCAGCCAGACCAACGGTCGTCACGGCATCGCCATCAGCAGCAACAACTCCGGGTCGCAGACGCCCTACACCGGGAGCGACTCCTTCCCCGTGATCGCCGACGTCCTCGTCGCCTATTTCGGCGGCCACGGCATCGCCCTGGGCATCGACCCCGAGGGCGGGGAGGCCAACGTGCGGGGCGCCCGCTGCTTCAACGTGATCGCGTTCGAGTGTGCGAAGGCGGCCACCGACGGCGACCGGTCCGGCTTCCTGGTGCGCTGCACCGACGGTGCGCTGGTCGCCTGCGAGGCGGCCGGGTGTGGCGGCCCCGGCTACGACGTGGTCCGGGCCAACAACCGGCTAGAGGGGTGCAAGGGCTACTTCAACCAGACGGAGTTCCGCATCACCGGCGAACGCAACCAGCTGGTGGGCTGCCAGGCCCAGGACGGCTTCGGCGACGGGTTCGTCCTGGGAGGGCCCGGCTCGGGCCTGTCCGACACCTCGTTGGTCGGGTGCCAGGCCGACACCAACGCCGGCGCCGGCTTCCGGCTCACCGGGGTCACCGCGTCGGTGGTCTCTGGCCTCACCGCGTTCGTGCGGGGCGACGCGTCCTCGGACGGCCCGGGGGTCGTGCTGCGGGGCACCTCCCGATGCCTGTTGTCGGGCGCCGTCCGAGGGTTCCCGACCGCCGTGGACGGTGACAACCCCGGCGGGGTGACCCAGCTCGTCACCTGACCGGCGGCCGATCCCACCGCCCCGCGGACGCGGAGGAGCCCGGGTCCGAAGACCCGGGCTCCTCTCGATGCTGTGTTCAACCCTCAGGCGAGGGCTGCACCAGCGTCAGGCTCACGCAGCCGGCATCAGGACGCCGTCGATGAGGTGGACGGTGGCGTTGGCGGTCTTCACGTTGCCGCAGACCACGGTGGCCGGGTCGCCCGAGTCGCCGACGACGGTGAAGGTGTCACCCTCGGCCTCGATGGTGTCGGTCCCGTCGTTCAGGGCGGTGACCTCACCGGCCTCGATCAGCTCGTCGATGTCCATCTCGCCGACGACCACGTGCTGCTGAAGGATGGTAGCGAGGGTCTCCTTCTGGGCGGGGTCGGTGGTCAGGCTCTCGACGGTGCCCTCGGGGAGGGCCTCGAAGGCCGAGTTGATCGGGGCGAACACGGTGTACTCAGCGCTGGTGTCGTTCAGGGCGTCGCCCAGATCGGCAGCGGTGACCGCCGCGACCAGCGTCTCGAGGAGCGGGTTGTTGCTCGCCGCGGTGGCGGTGGGCTCCTCGGCCATGCCGGCGCTGGAGCCAGCACCGTCAGCGGGGATCTCGGAGCAGGCATCGCCCACGGGCTCGGGGACGTCGCCACCGGAGTCGGGGGCCTCGGTGGTATCGCCACCGTCGGGGGCCTCGGTGGTCTCGCCACCGTCGGGGGCCTCGGAGGTCTCGCCAGCCTCGGTGGTGTCGGTGCTGCTGTCGTCGCTGTCGTCGCGGCCACAGGCGGCGGGGATCAGCGACAGCGCGGCCAACAGGGCCAGCAGTGTCAGGAAGGGCTTCTTGGTACGCATCTTCTTGGGTGTCCTCTCAGGGTGGGTTGGCGACCGATGATCCGGTCGTTCCAGGCGAACCCGGTTCGGGCGCCGGGGTGTGTTCGGGGCCCCCCGGGGGGCGGATGGGTCGGGGGCGAGGATTTCTGGATGGCCGTTGGAGCCGTGCGGTCCGTCACCCCTGGTCAGGCCGCTGCCCGTCGCCCGTCTCGGTCGCCGGACGACGCAGGGCTGGGCTGCCTCCTGCGCCCCCGGACGCGGCGGAGGCCAGGGCGACGCTGCCCTGGCCTCCGCGTGGTGGGGACCGGTGGTGGTGCCACCGGTCCGGGCCCCTCACTCCTCGATGGTGACCCGCACGGTGTGCCAGCCGGTGGCGCCGTCGGGGAGAGGGTCCTTGCGCTCCATCGGTTGGGTCTCGCCGTCGCCGTCGGTGGCGCGAGACCGGATGGAGTGCAACCCGGGGGTCGCGTCCCACTCGTAGGTCCACTGGCGCCAGGTGTTCTTGTTGAGGGCCTCGCCCATGGTCGCCTCGGCCCACTCGCCCTCGTCGATGCGGACCTCCACCTTCTCGATGCCGCGCGTCTGGGCGTAGGCGACGCCACCGACCATGACCTTCCCGGGCGGGAAGTCCTCGAAGCTCCGAGGGGTGTCGATCCGGCTCATGACCTTGATGGGGGCCTTCTCGGCGTAGCCCCGGGGCACCCAGTAGCTCTCGAAGGCATCGAAGGTGGTGATCTCGATCTCCTTCAGCCACTTGATGGCCGACAGGTAGCCGTAGATGCCCGGGGTCACCAGGCGGACGGGGAAGCCGTGGCTGATGGGCAGCGGCTCCCCGTTCATGCCGATGGCCACGATGGCATCGCGGTCGTAGGCCGCTTCCAGCGGGAACCCGCCGGTGTAGTCGTCGACGGAGCGGCCGACGACCTGGTCGGCACCGTCCTGCACGCCGGCCTCGTCCAGCAGCTCCTTCAGGGGGAAGCCCAGCCAGCGGGCGTTGCCCACCAGGTTGCCACCGATCTGGTTGGAGACGCAGGTGAGGGTGATGTCGTACTCGTTCAGGTCCCGGTCGATGATGTCCTCCCAGGAGATGGTGAGCTCCTTCTCGACCATCCCCTTGACGGTCAGCTCGTAGCCCTCCGTCTTCACCTGGGGCGTGGTCAGGTTGATGTCGATGCGGTAGAAGTCGGGGTTGGGGGTGGTGACGGGGGCAACCCCTGGCGGGTTGATGGCCACCGCGTCGGAGATCGGGGGGAGCGGTTCCACCGGCTTGGGGAGGACGAGCTCTTGGCGGCTGGCCGCGGCGCTGTTCCGCCCAGCCAGGAAGCGACCGGTGCTGGCCACCGCGCCGGCCAGGATCACGGTGGTGCCGGCGGCGATGAGGAACTGGCGGCGGGGGGGCATGGCGTCCGGTGCACCGGAGGTGACGAGCACCTTGTCGGAGTCGAGCTCATCGGGGTCGGCGTCGTCGTCGTGGACTGGAGGGATGGCCTGCTCCTCGACGTCGGCCCTGGTCTCGCCCCCGAAGGCGAGGGCAGCCGGAGGCCGGAGGAGGAACAGGAGAACGCCCACCGCCGCGACCGCGCCGATCACCGACGGCCAGAGTGCGATCAGGATGCCGACGTTCATCTGGTCGACGGTGGCCAGCACGCCGGTCAGGGACACCACTCCCACGATCCCGGCCGCGACCTTGGGGAGGCGCCGGGCCAGAGGCCCGAGGGCCATGCCGATCAAGGCCAGGGTGATCAGGGTGCCGATGATGAGGGCGCGCTTGTCATTGGTGCCGAAGGTCTCGATGGCGAAGTCCTTGGCGCCGGAGGGCACGTTGTCGATCGAGAAGCTCCCGACGGCGACCACCGGAGAGCCGGCCGAGGTCACGATGCCCCCCACCAGCTCGCCCACCGCCACACCGGAGGCTGCGGCCAGGAGCCCGGCCACCATCGCCTTGCGGGTGTCGGCAGGGAGCAGGGCCAGACCGACGCCGATGACGGCGAGGAGGGTCAGGCCGGCGGTGACCCAGGCGTTGCCCGAGGGAGGGCTGTCGGCGGCCACGATCTGGATGATCTGGACCAGCAGTGCGACGACGAGGAGGACCCCGGCACCGAGGGCGACGAGGTAGGCCGGGTGTCGGTCGCGAAGGTTCTGCCAGGTGGAGCGAAGGGGGTTCACAGCCAGGGTTCGGGGCCGAGCCCCTCGGCGGATGGTCGGCCGCCCCGATGACCCTGTGACCTGGGGTCGGGCTCGCCGCCGGGGGCTCGGGGCTCAGCGCAGGCGCCACGGGCGGGGGGCGTGGCCGGTGGCCACCGTCGCCACCCGGACATCGGACTCCTCGGCCGCCGCCGCTGAGCGGTGGCGGTTGGCCAACCCCCAGCAGGCAGACCACAGGGCCCACACCTCGTCGAGTCCGAGCTCCGCGACCCGGTCGCCGAGCGGGGCCCCGTAGGCCCCGTCGAAGGCCGCCAGGTCGGTGGCCGGTCGCCCGTACCACCGGACGAAGGCGGCGGTGGGGGCGGCGTCGAAGGCCCGAGGACCCCAGCCGGCCAGCTCCAGGTCCACCAGCACCGGGCCGTCGCGGCCGACCACCACGTTCCCGTGGTGCAGGTCGCCGTGCAGCACGGACCCTCCATCGAGGTCGTCGAAGGCGGCCGGCCGAGCCCGATCTGCGGCCGCGTGCCACGACGGCTCCAGCCGGTCGGCGGCCCGGCGGAGCACGGCCACCTCCGCGGCGGCCCCCTCGACCAGGCGAAGCTGCGCTCGACCCGCGGCCACGGGATCGCACGGTGCCAGTGCGGTGCCGTCGACGCGGGCGGTGGCGGTGTGCAGCTGGGAAGCGAGGGCCCCGAGGGTCGCCGCATCGACGGCGGCGTCGGGATCGACTCCGGGGATCTCGTGCCACGCGGTCACCGACCACCCGTCGATGGAGGTGGGGCCGCCCCGGACGCGAGCGGCCGGCACGCCGGCATCGGCCAGGACGGAGGCCACCGTCGCCTCCGTCCGGGGCCCCTCTGCGCCGGCCGGCACCGCGAAGGTCCTGACCTCCGAGGCCGGGAAGCGGACGACGTGGCGGCTGGCGGTGCGGACCACCGTCGCGCCGGTGGCATCGAGACCGAACGCGGTGGCCAGCGCGGCGATGGACGGCGGCGCCGTCGGTGCGGTCACGCGGCCTGTCGGCCCGCGACCCAGTCCTCGACGATGGCCCCCAGCACCGGGAGGCTCACCGTCGACGACCCCAGGACGATGTCGTGGAAGGCTCGGATGTCGAAGGCATCCCCCAGGGCTCCGGCCGCGGCGGCGCGCAGCCGGAGGATCTCCCGCTGGCCGATCTTGTAGCTCAGGGCCTGGGCGGGGATGGCGACGTAGCGATCGACCTCGACGGTGATCTCGTCCACCCCGACGGGCATGTGCGCCACCATGTGGTCGACGGCCTGCTGTCGGGTCCAGCCCAGGGCGTGCATGCCGGTGTCGACGACCAGGCGACAGGCGCGCCAGGCGTCGTTGACCAGCATGCCGATGCGGTCGAGGTCGGAGGCGTAGAGGCCCATCTCGTCGGCCAGGCGCTCGGTGTAGAGGGCCCAGCCCTCGACGAAGGCGGTGTGTCCGAAGCTGAAGCGCTGGAAGGAGGGCAGGTCGGTCAGCTCGGAGGCGATGGTCAGCTGGAGGTGGTGACCGGGGATGGCCTCGTGGTAGGCGACCGAGGCCGTGTCGAAGCGGTTGCGCTCACCGGCATCGTGGGTGTTGACGAAGTACGCCCCCGGCCGGCTGCCGTCGGCCGCGGGCGGGAAGTAGTAGGCCGCCGGGGCGTCGGCGGCGAGCACCGCGGGAACGGCCTTCACCTCGCAGGGGCTCTGGGGCAGCCGCCCGAACCAGGCCGCCATCTCCACTCCCGCCCGCTCCACGCAGCGGCGGGCGTCGTCGAGCGGTTCCTCCGGCCGCTCCGGGTCGTATCGGAGCGCAGGGTCGGTGCGGAGCCGCGCGAAGACCTCGTCGCGGTCGGTGGTGCCGAACAGCCGAGAGCCGACCTCGGAGATCTGGTCGTCGACCCGGGCCACCTCGTCCAGGCCGACCTGGTGGACGGCGGCGGGGTCGAGGTCCAAGCCGGTGTGCGACCGGACGAGGAACCGATACAGGTCCTCCCCTCCGGGCAGGTGGCTCAGGCCCGGTTGGTCGTCGCCCCGGGCCTGGGGCAGCAGGTCGGCGCGGAGGGCGGCGGCGTAGCGCGCGAACGCCGGTCGGATCACGTCGCGGGCGCCATCCCGAAGATCGGCCCGCCACGCGCCTTCCCCGTCCCAGTCCTCGGGTCCGGCGAAGGTGGTGAACGGGTCATCGTCGAGCGACGAGGCCAGGTAGCCATCGACCTGGTTGAGGGCCCGGTCGAGCACCAGCCGGGGCGGCGTGCGCCCCGCCGCCAACCCGGCCCGGAACCGCTCCACCGAGCTGTCGAGCAGGTCGCCCACCTGGCGGTGGCGGATCACCAGGTCCTGGGCGTTCTCGGGCGCGGGGGCGTTGATCTGTGGGGCGGCGGTGAGGAGCCCGGCGTGGACGCCGTCCATCTGGTCGTAGGCCAGCTCCGTCGTGCGGTGGGCGAGGTGGCCGAGGGCATCGTCGAGGGTCTCCACCAGCAGGTCGCGGGTCACCCGCTCGCCCTGCTCCGTCGGCTCGGGCAGCCCGTCCAGTCGGTTGCGCATCTCCCGCCAGCTGGCCTCCTGCTGGGACTCGGCGGTCACTGACACGTCCTCGATCTCGGCGTCGAAGCGGTGGTCACCGAGGAAGGTGGCGTAGGTCGGGCTGACCCGCAGGTAGGCCTCCCAGTACTCGTCGGCCAGGGCGCGGATGGGGGTGGTCTCCGACATGGCCCCCATCATGGCGCCCCCACGTTCCCGACCGCGTCGACGAACCCTGCCGGTCAGTGGCCGCGGATGCCGCGGAGGCCGGCCCAGGCCAGGTTGGCCACCCGGTGGGCCACCGCATCGGGATCGGAGGTGGCACTGCCCAGGGACTGGCGGCTGGTGACCTCGGCGATGCCGACGATGCCCCGGGCCAGGAGCAGCCGGTCCTCCTCGGGGAGGCCCTCGACGTCGATCAGGGCGGCGATGGCCTGGGCGAAGGTCTCCTCCACCCGGAGCACCGCCTCGGTGAGCTCGCGGTCGCGCCGGTTGTCGGCGTTGAAGAGCAGCCGGTAGGCGTCGCGCTGCTCGCTGACGAAGTGGAAGTAGACCCGGAACCCGGCTTCGACCTGCTCACGGGGCGAGGAGGCATCCGCGGTGGCCTTCACCACCGCCCCCTCCAGCCGGTCCGACACATCGTCCACCAGCTCCAGGTACAGCGCCCGCTTGGACCGGAAGTGCTGGTACAGGACCGGCTTGGTCACGCCCGCGGCCTCCGCCACCCGATCCATCGACACGCCGCTGTAGCCCTGCTCGGCGAACTCGGCCAGGGCGATGTCGAGGAGCTGGCGACGTCGGGCGGCAGCAGGCAGACGGGAGGCCATCATCAGGACGCTACCCGTCGGCCTGGCCGGCGGCCGGGGCTGCGGGGGTGGGCATGCACGGTCGGCGTGTCCGGGCGGGCCCGGACCCCGGGGGCGGGGGGAGGGGTGACCCCGGGATCCGAGCTCCGCCGCGGTCTAGTGGGAGTGACGAATGACGGAACGGGCGACCTCGCCCGCTTCCATCGCCTGGAAGGCTCCGTTCACATCCTCGATCGCGATCTCTCGGCTGATCAGCTCGTCCAGCTTCAGGTCCCCATTCTGCCAGAGCGAGATCAGTTTGGGAACGTCCCTCTGCACATCGGCCGATCCGTACCAGCAACCCTTGATCGTCTTGTTCAGGTACAGGAAAGTGAACGCCGCGCTCAGCGAGAGCATCACGTCCATGCGGGGCACGCCCACGATGACGGCCTCGCCGCCCGGGCGGAGCATGTCGACGGCCGCCATGATCGTGGGTTCCAGGCCGATCGCCTCGAAGGACACGTGCACGCCCTTCTCGGTCAGGGCCATCACCTGGCCGACGGTGTCGCCGTCGTCCGGGTTGACCAGGTCGGTGGCCCCGAACTGCTTGGCCATGTCGAGCTTGGAGGCGAACTTGTCGACGGCGATGATCCGGCTCGCACCCGCGATGCGGGCGCCCTGGATGACGTTGAGGCCGACGCCTCCGCAGCCGATGACCGCGACGGTGTCGCCCTCCTGGATCGAGGCCGTGTTCAGGGCCGCGCCCACACCGGTGAGCACCCCGCATCCGACGAGGGCGGCGATGTCGAGGGGGACGTCGGGTTCGATCTTCACCGTGCTGATCTCGGGGACCACCGCCACCTGCCCGAAGGTGCCGAGGAAGGCCATCTGGTGCAGGGCGGCGCCGCCTGAGGTCAGCCGGGTGCTGCCGTCCAGCATGCCGCCGGCCGCGGCCATGGCGTTCTCTTCGCACAGGTAGGGCTGACCCCGCCGGCACGGCTCGCACTGGCCGCAGCGGGGGACGAAGGACAACACGACGTGGTCGCCGGCGGCGACGGAGGTCACGCCCTCGCCGACCTCCTCGACCACGCCCGCGCCCTCGTGGCCCAGGACGATCGGGGTCGGCATCGGGATGGTGCCGTTCTGGACCGAGAGGTCCGAGTGGCAGACCCCGGACGCCTCGATGCGGACCCGGACCTCGCCGGCCCCGGGGGGAGCGATCTCGATGTCGTCGCGGATCTCGAGGTCGGATCCGACGCCGGTGAGGATTGCCGCTTTCATGGGGCCTCCGGTGCGTGGTGTGCCTCGACAGTAGGGCACGAGACTGACCCGCGGGTCAAGGGGGTCCGGCCACAGGCGTAGGGTCCCCGGACGAGATGCGCATGCTCATGGGGCTGCTGTCGTCGGCTGAGGATCCCACGCCGGTGGGGACGGTCGAGGACCCCTCGATCGACGAGAACGGCGAGGGACTCTTCCTCACCAAGGACTCGATCGAGTGGTTCCGTCGCCACTACCTCGGTCCCGAGCTCACCCTGGGCGACCCGGCCTCACCGGCGGTGTCCCCCCACTTCGTCGACGACCTGAGTGGGGTGGCCCCGGCGCACGTGCTCACCGCCGAGTTCGACCCGCTGCGCGACGAGGGCGACGCCTACGCCGCCCGCCTGGCCGAGTCCGGGGTCCCCGTCGTGCACACCCCCCACCCGGGCCTGGTCCACGGCTTCCTCGGCTTCGCCACCCTGTCCCCCGACGCAGCCCAGGCCGTCGACGCCATGACCGCTCGCGTCCGCCATGCGCTGCACGCCTGAGCGCGAAACCCTCTACCAGCTGTCTTCGCGGTCGGCTCGGTCGGCGGCCCGGACGGCGTAGCCGAACACGATGGCGGGGGCGAGCACGAGCGAGCCGACCACCAGGCTGACGACGATCAGGTTCACCGCCCAGGTCTCGAAGCCGACGGCGAAGCCGATGACGAAGGCGACCACGGCCAGTCCGAACAGGCCGTAGCCCACCCGTTGCCCGGTGTTGACCCACCCGGCGATGCGCCGCCGCTTGGCCATGACCGGGTCGGTGGCCGTGTCGGTGGGATCGGGGGCAGCCACCGAGACAGCCTGCCGGGCCGAGCGAGGACGACGCCACCTGGCCTCCCCAACCGAACCTGCGACAGCTCGGGGACACGACCGCCCACATCTGCCGCAGGAACGAGATGGAGGTGGGCGCGGGTACGTTGCCGCCATGACCGGCGAGCGGACCTCCGGCGCCGGCCCGGCGGCGGACGATCCCGCCGTCGTGCTCCGCACCGGCCATCACCAGGACTTCACGGTGGGGTCGTTGGTGGCCCGCAAGCGCGACCTGGGCCTCACCACGGCCCTCGTGCTCCCGGCGCGGAACGAGGAGGCAACGGTGGCCTCGGTGGTGGAGGCCTTCATCCCGCTGCGCGACGCCGGCCTGCTCGACGACGTCCTCGTCTTGGACTCGCTCTCGACCGACGGGACCCCTGAGGTGGCACGCGCCGCCGGGGCCCGGGTGGTGCCCGCCGCCGACGCGGTGCCCGAGGTGGAAGCCATCCGGGGCAAGGGCGAGGCGATGTGGCGGGCACTCCACGTCACCGACGCAGACCTGATCGCCTTCTGCGACGCCGACGTCCTCGATGCCGGCCCCCACTACGCGGTCGGGCTGCTGGGCCCCCTCCTGCACGAGCCCACCGTCCAGCTGGTCAAGGGGTTCTACCGTCGCCCGATCGTGGGCAGCGAGGGCGAGGTCGAGGAGCACGGCGGCCGGGTGACCGAGCTCACCGCCCGCCCCCTGCTCAACCTGTACCGCCCGGACCTGGCCCAGCTGGTCCAGCCCCTGGCCGGCGAGTGGGCCGGTCGGCGCCGGCTGCTCGAATCGCTCCCCTTCCCGACCGGCTACGGCGTCGAGATCGGGGTGTTGCTCGACACCCACGCACTCCTCGGGCTGGAGGGTCTGGCCCAGGTCGACCTGGGCTGTCGCACCCACCGGCACCAATCGCAGCAGTTCCTCGGGGTCATGGCCGCCGAGGTCATGGGGACGGCCCTGCGGCGACTCGGGCTGGAGCCGGCCGGCCACGACGTGGCCCAGTTCTCCCCCGAGGCCCATGCCGTGCGTCACACCGCCGTGCCCCTCGTCGAGCGACGGCCCCGCCGGCCGCGGGAGCGTTGATCAGCCCTCGTCGGGGGTCGGGTGCCGCCGCTCCGCCGACCGGACCCGATCGGGCTCGTGGGACCGGCCGAACTCGGGTCGCTGGCCGATGATGATGTCCAGCAGCTCGTCGTGGTCCTCGGTGTGCTTCCAGGGCAGCGGGATGTAGAGCGGCAGCCCGAAGGTCCGCAGCCGCTCGAGCCCCGTGTACACGTGACGCTGGTAGAGGTAGCGGTCCGACCAGTCCCAGCCGGCTGGGCCGAAGCCGGTGCCCGGGTCGAGCAGGCACCGGTCGCGGAGCCCGTGGCGCGCCGCCACCGCCAGGCGGTCCTCGAAGTAGTCGCACATCACCTCGAGCGGGTCGCCCTCCACCAGGGTGACGTCGAGGGGGTTGGGCCCGTTCACGAAGGGCAGGACCACCAGGGGCTGGAACTCGGCGGCCAGCGCCCACGACTCCGGGGTGGACATGCCGTCCGCTGCGTTCATGACGTTGGCTCCGAGCTCCAGGGCCCGTCGCATGACCTCGGGGCGCCAGGAGTCCACGCTGACCATCTCGGCCGAGTCCACCGCCGCGTCGACCACCCCGGCCATCCGCTCCCACTCCTCGTCCACCGTCACCAGCGATGCCACCGGGGTGCTGCCCTGCCCTCCGACGTCGAGGCCCTCGGCGCCCTCGGACTGCAGCCAGTCGATCCTGGCCCGGGCCGCGGGCACGCCATCCACGATCGAGGCCTCGTGCAGGGAGTCCGGCGAGCAGTTGATGACCCCGAACAGGAACATGGCGCCGAGCCCCGCTACCCGTTGAGCCCGGCGTGGATGTCCTTGGTGGCCTTGTAGGTGGCCAGGAAGGCGTCGTAGAGCTCGTCGTAGAGCGCCTTGCTGCGGGTGTCGGGGGTGAACTCCCGCTCCACCTCCACCATGCCGTCGATCTCGTCGAGGGTGAGGCGACCCAGCGCCACGGCCGTGACGAGGGCCGCACCCCGGGTCCCGGCGTGGTGGTAGCCCTCGACCCGGCGGATGGGCCGGTCCATCACGTCGGCGTGGATCTGGCACCACAGGTCCGAGTGGGCGCCACCGCCGATGACGACGATGGGGCCGAGGGGCGACTTGGTGAAGTGCTCGACCACCTCCATCAGCCAGCGGGAGTTGTAGGCCACGCCCTCGAGGATGGACCGGAGCATGTCGGCCCGGTCGTGGCCCAGGCCCAGGTTCGTCCACCCGCCCCGGATGGTGTGGTCGTCGACCGGGGTTCGCTCGCCGTTGAGCCACGGCAGGTAGATCAGCTTGTTGCTGCCGGCGGGTGCCGTGGCCGCGACCTCGTTGAGCTCGTCGAGGTCGGCCACCAGCCCGAGCTGGTCGCGGGCGTGGAGCAGGCAGGCGCCGGCCGCCTCGTGCTCGTTGGCCAGGAAGTACTTGCCGGGGAGGGCGGCGGGGAAGGCGGCCATGTTGTTGCGGATGTCGGTCCGCTTGCCGGGCAGGTGGAAGCTGAGCCAGGAGGACGTGCCCAGGTACAGGTGGGGCTCGTAGTCCTTGACCGCGCCGCAGCCGACGACCGCGGCGTGCACGTCGCCCATGGCCGTGGTGACGGCCAGCCCGGCCTCGATGCCCCACTCCTCGGCCACCTCGGCCAGCAGGGGCCCGACCACCGATGCCGACGGCACGAGGGGGGGCAGCTTGGCCTTGTCGACCCCGGTCCAGGCCAGCAGCTGGGGGTCGTAGTGGATGTCGTCGCGGTCGCGGTTGTCGGTGAGCCAGTGCATCACCGCGCAGTCGTGGGAGGTGACGGCCCGTCCGGTGAGGCGGAGGTTGAGGTAGTCGGCCGGCTCTAGCAGCCGCTCGGCGGCGTCGTACACCTCGGGCCGCTCGGCCTTGAGCCAGAGGATGTGGGCCAATGAGTCCTTGCCGGAGTGGCTGGGTGCGCCGCCGGTGAGCTGGATCCACTTGGCCAGGCGGCGGGGGTCGTAGCCCATCACGTTGAGCCGTCCGCCCACCGCCTCGGCGATCTGCGGTGCGCCCCGGCTGTCCATCCAGATGATCGAGTTGCCGATGGCCCGGCCCTCGTGGTCCACGGCCACCGTGCCGCTCCAGTGGCTGGTCACGCCCACGCCGATCAGCGAGGCCGCGGCCTCCGGTGCCGTGGCCACCAGGCGCTGGACGGCGGAGGTGATGGCCTGCCACCAGTCGTCGGGATCCTGCTCGGCGCCGTCGGGTGGGTGGAGGATCAGCCGGGTGGTCTCCACCTCGTGGGCCACGATGCGTCCCCGCAGGTCGACCAGGGCGGCCTTGGGGCCCCCGGTGCCCAGGTCGATCGCGAGGATGTGTGGGTCGGTCACGTGGCTCCCCGGGTCTCGGTGCTGAGCGCGGAACCCTAGGCGCGGCCCGGGCGGGCTCGACCCGGCCGGTAGGGTCCCGCGCCGTGGACTCGCCGTCGTCGGACATCCGCGCCGAGGTGGGGGACGGGATCGCCCGGCTGACCATCGACCGCCCCGCGGCGCGCAACGCCCTGTCCTGGGAGGCCATCGGTGCCCTCCGGTCGCTGGTGGCCCAGGCCCGGACCGATCCCGCGGTGCGGGTGGTCGTGCTCACGGGAGCGGGGGACCGGGCCTTCTGCTCCGGAGCCGACCTCGGAGGGATGGCCACCGCGGATGAGGATCCGGCGGCGGCCCACGCGGCGCGCGGCGAGCTGGCCGCGCTGTTCACCGACCTCTGGGAGCTGGGCAAGCCGACCATCGCCCGGGTGCGGGGCTACGCCCTGGCCGGCGGCTTCGGCCTGGCCCTGGCCTGCGACCTGGTCGTGGCGGCCGACGACGCCACCTTCGGCACCCCTGAGGTCGACGTCGGGCTCTGGCCCCACATGATCACCGTCCCGCTCGTGCGCTCCATGCCGCCCAAGCGGGCCCTCGAGCTGATGATGACGGGCCGGCGGGTCGACGCGGCCGAGGCCGACCGGATCGGCTTCGTGACCCAGGTCGTGCCGGTCGACGACCTCGACGCCGCGGTGGACGAGCTCGCCTCCGCCCTGGCCGCCAAGTCGCCGACCGCCCTTCGCCTGGGCCGCGACGCCTTCTACGCCACCTGGGACATGGCCGCGGCCGACGCCCTGGCCGCGCTCCACCCCCTGCTGACCGTCACCGCCTCGACCCGTGACGCCGCCGAGGGGCTGGCCGCCTTCCGCGAGAAGCGCCTGCCGATCTGGCCCACCGGGGAGGCAGGGACGTGAGCCTCCCCCAGCCCGACGCGGCCACGCCTGAGGAAGGGCGCCAGGTCCACTGCGCGCCGTCGCTGCCCTCGGCGGGTGGGGGTACCGTCTCCGCCCATGCCCATCCACGTGGAGCGCTCCGGTGAGGCCGTGCGCCTCGTCACCATCGACCGACCGGAGCGCCGCAACGCCCTCGACGCAGCCCACGTGGAGGACCTGCGCGAGGCGGTGAGCGCGGCCTCGGACACCACCCGGGCGCTGGTGCTGCGGGGGACCGATGGGCACTTCTGTGCCGGCGCGGATCTCAAGGGCATCGAAGGCCCGGAGTTCGCGTCGCTGCTGCGGGGCCTGCTCCACGCCCTCCGAGACGCCCCCTTCCCCTGCCTGGCCGGGCTGGAGGGGGCGGTCCTCGGCGCCGGGGCCCAGCTGGCCATCTCCTGCGACCTCCGCACGACCACGCCCGGAGCCACGATCGGCGTCCCCGCGGCCAAGCTCGGGCTCATGGTCGACCCGTGGACGGTGCAGCGGCTCGTCGCCCTGGCCGGTCAGGGCGCGGCCCGGACCATGCTGCTCGCCGCCGATCCCATCACCGGTGAGGACGCCCACCGGCTCGGCCTGGCTCAGCGGCTCGGGGCCCCTGAGGAGGCCGAGGCCTGGGCGGCGGAGATCGCCACCCAGGCGCCCCTCACCATCGCCGGGCACAAGCTCATGCTCAACGCCCTGGATGCGCTGCTCCCGGACGACCCCGCGGTCGCCGAGGCCTTCGCCCGAGCCTGGGCCAGCGACGACCTGGTCGAGGGCAAGGCCGCCTTCGCCGAGCGCCGTCCCCCCACCTTCCGAGGCCGCTGAGCGTCGGTGGAGGTCAGCCGATGCCGACGGTGCGGACGAAGCCCTCGAAGCTGAAGCTCTCGAAGAAGAAGTACAGCACCAGGAGGCACACCGGCGTGCCGATCAGGTAGGGGATGAACCGGGGGAACCTCTGCGTGCGGTGGCCGACGTAGGCCAGCAGGCGGACCAGCCCCCACAGGGCCATGCAGAGCAGGCCCCACCAGGCGCCGGGGAACCGCAGGGCGGGCTCGGTGGCGAAGGCGTCGATGGTGTCGCGGTCGCCTCCGCCCCGGCTGGCGTCGAGGGCGGCCCCGGCGGCCGCGTCCTGCCCCTCGAGCTTCTCCACCGGCGTGCCGACCAGGGTGGCCGAGATGATGATCCGCTCCCGAGCCGAGAACTCCGGGTGGCAGGCGGTCAGGGTCAGGCGGTCATCGCCCTTGTCCTCCAGCACCGACACGTCGTCGGGCGTGACGATCTCGCTGCCGATGACCTCGTAGGTGAACTCCCCCTGGAGCGTCGTGAAGAAGATCTCGTCACCGGGGACGAGATCGTCGACGTTCTTCAGCGGCGCGCCGTAGGTGGTGCGGTGCCCGGCCACCGACGCGTTGCCGGCCTGGCCGGGGAGGGGGGTGCCGGGGTAGTGGGCCGAGCCCCGCTTCAGCTGGTCGACGCCGATGCCCTCCACGGTCCACTGCTCGCTGTTGAGCCCGATGGCCGGGATGCGGTAGCTGCCGATGGGTTCGCCCAGGGCGGGCGGCGGGAGGGTGTCGGCGACCTGCGGGGGCGGCGTCGGCGCGGGCGCATCGGTGGCCGGTGGCGCGTCGGTGGTGGGCGTCGCAGGGGTCTCGGACTCCAGCGAGGCGAACTCGTCGGCCAGCTCGCCCTGCGAGCGGGCGGTCTGGATGTTGGTCCCCCACAGCTGGTAGGCGACCAGGAGGAGCACCACCACCCCGCTGGTGATCATGAGCCGTCCGACGGCACCGACCACGCGGGCCACCCGGTGCCGAGGCGGGGTCGGATCGGTGGTCCCGTCGGTCGCGGGCGAAGGGTCCTCGGCCGGATGGTCGGCCACCGAGGGATCGGAGGTCAGCACGGCGGGATCCTAGGCCAGCACGGTGCTCCGGTAGCCTGCGCCCCTCACATGGAGCCCGCCGTCGACCTCCGCGGGGCCGTCGCCCTCGTCGGCCGCTTCCCCGCCCTGGCCGGGGCGGACCTCGTCGTCGCTCCCGGCGAGGTGGTCCTCCTCCAGGGGCCGAACGGGGCCGGCAAGACCACGCTGCTGCGCTGCTGCGCAGGGCTCGTCCCGGTGGTCGACGGGATGGCCAGCGTCCTCGGGTGCGACCTGCGCGTGGACCGGCGGCGGGTCCGGAGGCGGGTCGGCCTGCTGGCCCACGCCACCGGGCTCTACGACGAGCTGACCGTCGAGGCCAACGTCGTCTTCTGGGCCCGGGCCGCCGGCTGCGACCCCACCGACGTGGAGGTCGCCCTGGCCCGGATGGGGCTGGCTGATCGGCTCCGGACCGTCGAGGTGGCCCGGCTCTCGGCCGGGCCGCGGCGCCGGACCTCGCTGGCCGTCCTCCTGGCCCGACGTCCTGAGCTCTGGCTCCTGGATGAGCCCCATGCCGGCCTGGACCAGGCCGGGCGCGACCTGGTCGACGGGCTCATCCGGGATGCCGCCGCGGCCGGGGTCACGGTCCTGCTGTCCTCCCACGAGCTGGAGCGGGCCGCGGCGGTGTCCGACCGCCAGGTCGAGGTGGTCGGCGGCCACGTCCGCCCGGTCGACGGCGACGGACCGGACCACCCAGTGGGCCGGGAGGACCCCGATGTGGCGTGACGCCCTGTTGGTCGCGGGCAAGGACCTGCGCATCGAGGCCCGGACTCGGGTCGCCCTCAACCAGGTGGCGCCGTTCGCGGTGCTGGTGCTGCTGCTGTTCGCCTTCGCCTTCGACTCGGACCGCACCGTCCTGCGCGACGCCACCCCGGGGCTGTTCTGGGTGGCGGTCCTGTTCTCCGCGCTGTTGGCCGTGCAGCGGGCCTTCGCCCTGGAGGCGGTGGACGGCATCCCCGATGCGCTGCGCCTGTCGGGCCTGAGCCCGACGGGGATCTTCCTCGGGAAGGTGGCGGCGGTGGCCGCCCAGCTGATCGTGCTGGAGGCTCTCCTCGGACTGGGCGTGGTCGTCCTCTACGACGCCCGGCTGGACTCGCCGATCCTGCTGGTGGCCGCATCGGTGGCTGCGACCCTCGGCCTGGCTGCCGTCGGGTGCCTCTACGGCATCCTCGCCGCCGGCCAGAAGGTCGCTCAGACCCTCCTGCCCCTGCTGCTCCTGCCCGCGTTGGCCCCGTTGCTGCTGGCCGCGACCCAGGCCTGGTCGGCCGGCGTCGACGGTGTGGCCTCGGAGGGCTGGCGCTGGCTGGCGCTGCTCGTGCTGTTCGCGGCGGCCTACCTGGCCGCCGGGCTGGCCACCTTCGGCATCCTCCTCGACGACGCCTGATCCCGCCGGCCCCCGAGCGGGGCTGAGATCTGGTCGTCAGGGGGGCCGGGATCCAGTCCGGTTCGGGCCCGGAGCAGGCGATGACCAGCACGGGGACCGCCTGTCGGCGGCGCGACTTGCCAGGGGGGGCAGTTGTGGGGTGCGCTGGTGGTGCTGATGGACGAGACCACCGCCTCCAAGGGCACCCGCATCCTGGGTGTTGCGTCCCTGGTCGGCCTCGCGCTCCTGGTGCTGTTCGGGCTGGTCGTGTCCGGTCCCGACGGCTCCTCGGTCGGGGTCGACGCCAACGGCGCGCCCACCGGCCAGGGCGAGGTCGTCCGGATCATGTACGTCCACGTCCCGACCGCGATCATCGCCTTCCTGGCCTTCTTCGTGACCGTGGCCGGCAGCATCGGCTACCTGCTCAGGCGCTCGGAGTGGTGGGACCTGGTGGCCCACGCCTCGGCCGAGCTGGGAGCGGTGCTGCTGTTCGCCACCCTGGTCACCGGCGCGCTGTGGGGCGAGCCCACCTGGGGCACGTACTGGGAGTGGCAGGACGCCCGCCTCACCACCACTGCCGTCCTCTTCTTCTTGGTCCTGGGCTACCTCGCCGTCCGGCGCCTGCCGCTGGAGCGGGAGCGCCGCTCCCGACTGGCCGCGGTCGTCGGCATCCTCCTCGGGCCCGCCACCATCGTCTGCCACTACGCCACCACCTGGTGGCGCACCCTCCACCAGGGGCCCACCATCAGCCGCCTCGACCCGCAGATCGACGGCACTCGCCTCCTCAGCCTGATGCTGGGCATGGGCGTGTTCCTGGCCCTCTACGCCTGGCTCCTCCTGCACCGCTTCCGGGTGCTGTGGCTGGAGAACCGGGTCGAGGACCTGGGCCTCGACGTCGCCCTCGCCGAGCGGCGGGCCGAGGCCTCGGCCCCACCCCCGTCTCCTTCGGGGGTGGCGTCGTGATCGTCGCCCTGTCCGCCTGGGGATCGGTCACCGCGGCCTGGGTCGTGGTGTTCGGCTCCGTCGGCGCCCTGGCGCTGCGCAGCGCCCAGCGCGGCCGCCGCCTGGCCCGCCAGGTGCCGGAGGACCAGCGCCGGTGGATGTGAACGGCCCGAACCCCGACCTCACCCCCCGCACCGGTCCCGACCCCGACACGGGTCGACCTCGGCGGTCGCGCTCGCGGGCCTGGATCGGCGGCCTGGTGATCGTGGGCCTGCTCGGGGCCATCGGCTTCGTGCTGGTCCGCCAGCTCGACGGCGCGTCGCTCTACTACTACAACGTCGACGAGGCCGTGGCCGATCGAGCCGACATCGGCGACCGGCGCATCCGCCTCCAGGGCACGGTCGTGGGCCAGCCCGACGAGCTGGCCGACGAGGCGGTGGCCTTCACGGTGGCCTTCGAGGGCGAGTCCGTCGACGTCCTGTACTCGGGCAAGGAACCGCTGCCGCAGCTGTTCGGCGCGGGCGTGCCCTCGGTGATCGAGGGTCGCTTCACCCCCGAGGGGCAGTTCGCCTCCGACCGGATCGTGATCAAGCACACCGAGGACTACAAGGAGACCAACTCGGACCGGGTGGAGCCCGGGGCCCCGTGAGGGCACCCGTCCGCTCGCCCGAGAGCGCCGAAGGCGCCGCGTGAACGCCTCGCTCGGCACCGCCGGGGTCGCCCTCGCCCTGGCCTCCAGCCTCGGTGGCGTCCTCACCGTGGCCGTGGCCCAGGGTCGCCGCCGACCGGCGCTGCTGCGCCAGCTCCCGTCGTTCGTCGGCCTGACCGCGCTGGGCGCGCTGCTCGCCGTGGTGGCCATGCAGCGGGCCCTGATCACCCGGGACTTCTCGGTGGAGTTCGTGGCCGAGAACGGCAGCCGGGCCACCTCGCTGCCCTTCACCATCTCCACCATGTGGTCGGCCCTGGAGGGCTCGATCCTGCTGTGGGGCCTGGTGCTCACCATCTACCTCATCGCCGTCACCTGGAAGTTCCGCGACAAGCTCACCGACCCCCTGGTCGCCTGGGCCCTGCTGGCCATGTTCGTGGTCACCGCCTTCTTCTTCGGCCTGATGGCCGGGCCGGCCAACCCCTTCCGCACGGTGGCCGACCCACCGGCCGACGGACCCGGGCCCAACCCGCTGCTCCAGGACAACCTGCTGATGGCGTTCCACCCGCCCATGCTCTACCTGGGCTACGTCGGGTTCACCGTCCCCTTCGCCTTCGCCATCGGCGCCCTGGTGACCGGTCGGATCGGGGAGGGCTGGCTGGTCGAGACCCGCCGCTGGACGCTGTTCGCCTGGGGCTTCCTGACCATCGGCATCGTCCTGGGCGCGTGGTGGAGCTACGAGGTCCTGGGCTGGGGCGGCTACTGGGCGTGGGATCCGGTCGAGAACGCCTCCCTGCTCCCGTGGCTCACCGGCACCGCCTACCTCCACTCGGTGATGGTCCAGGAGCGGCGCGGGATGCTCAGGGTCTGGAACCTGTCCCTGCTGTGCGCCACCTTCGCCCTCACGATCCTGGGCACCTTCCTGACCCGGTCCGGCGTCCTCGACTCCGTCCACGCCTTCAGCGAGTCGGCCATCGGCCCGATCATCCTCGGCTTCTTCGC
The DNA here is from genome assembly GCA_038233335.1 of Acidimicrobiales bacterium. Classification (GTDB taxonomy): domain Bacteria; phylum Actinomycetota; class Acidimicrobiia; order Acidimicrobiales; family Iamiaceae; genus Iamia. The sequence continues at coordinate 21,251 of JBBSME010000017.1, forward strand.
CTTCGTCGTGATCGTGACCCTCGGCCTCATCGGCTGGCGGGGCGACACCCTCCGAGCACCGGGTCGCATCGACTCGCCCCTGTCGCGCGAGGGGGCCTTCCTGGCCAACAACGTGCTCTTCGCCGGGTTCGCCTTCGTGGTGCTGTTCGGCACCGTCTTCCCGCTGCTGGCCGAGGCCCTCAACGATCGTCGGGTGTCGGTGGGCGTCCCCTACTTCAACCGCATGGCCGGCCCCATCGGTCTGATGCTGCTGTTCCTCATGGCCATCGCCCCGATCCTGCCCTGGCGCAAGGCCTCGACCGAGACCCTGTCGCAGCGCCTGCTGTGGCCGGCCTGGTTCGGCGCCGGGACGCTGGTGGCGTGCGTGGTCGGCGGGGTGCGCGGCGTGGTCCCGCTGGTCGCGTTCGCGCTGGGCGCCTTCGCCGCCGCCGCCGCCGTGCGCCAGGTGGCCCTGGCCACTCGCCGTAACGGGTGGCGGGGCTTGGTGGGTCGCACGAACGGCGGGATGATCGTCCACCTCGGCGTGGTCCTCATCGCCATCGGGCTGGCCGCCTCGGGGTCCTTCGCCCAGCAGGCCGAGGCCCGCCTGGCCCCGGGCGACACCCGCCGGGTCCACGGCCACGAGGTCACCTTCACTGCGTTCTCCGAGCGAGAGACCTCCTCGCGCACCATCCGCGAGGCGCAGATGACCGTCGACGGCAACACCCTCGGACCCCGGCTCCAGAAGTTCCCCAACGGCACCCAGGAGGTGGGCAAGCCCGCGGTGCAGTACGGCGTGGGCGACACCGTCTACCTGGCCCTCCTGGAGGCCCCTCGGGCCGACGGGACCGTCCTCGTCCGCATCATCGTCCAGCCCCTCGTGGCCTGGCTGTGGACCGGAGGCCTGGTGATGGTGATCGGCACGGCCCTGTCGGCCTTCCCGGGCACGCGGCGCCGCGGCACCGAGCCGACCTCGGCCCCGGCGACGTGGGGCCGGTCGGACTCCTCGGGCGACCCCACCTCCTCGGTCGACGCCGCGCCCGACGACACCGAGCAGGACGGGCCCGACCGCCCCGAGCGCGAGCCGGTGGGGGCGCCATGAGCGAGGTCGAGGCTGACGACCCGGCCGACCTCGGGGACGACGGCGCGGACGTCGCGCCGACCGACTCGTCGGTGGCTCGGGGCCGGGTGGCCGCCCTCATCACGATCCCGATCGCGCTGGTCCTCGTCGTCTTCGTCGTGATCCTCGCCACCCGGGACCCGGCGTCGGACCGCGAGGTCGACAGCCCGCTGCTGGGCCAGGCCGCGCCCCGGATCGAGGGCACCACGCTGGACGGACGGCCGTTCGACTCGGCCACCTTTGACGGCCGTTGGCTGGTCGTGAACTTCTTCGCCACCTGGTGCGTCCCCTGCGTGCAGGAGCACCCCGAGCTGGTGGCCTTCCAACGGGCCCAGGCCGACCTCGGTCAGGCCAACGTCATCAGCGTGGTGTTCTCCGACGAGCGCCCGGCGGTGGAGCGGTTCTTCGCCCGCAATGGCGGCGACTGGCCGGTGGTGTTCGCCGCCGACACCGTGGTGGCCGACTGGGGGGTCGCAGGGGTGCCCGAGTCCTACCTCGTCGATCCCGGCGGCATCGTCCGGGCCAAGCTGGTCGGCGGGGTGACGGCGGCCGGGCTGGACGGACTGGTGACCGAAGCGGGCGGCGCACCCGCCCCCGGTGACCCTCCCGCTTCCGGCGGGCCTGCGACCGAGGCCCCCCGCTGATGTCGCGCCGGGTGCTGTGGGGCCTGCTGGGGCTGGTCACGGTCCTCGCCCTGGTCGTGGGGGCGCCGTCGTCGGGGAGCCGCTCGGCCGACGACCGGCTCCAGTCCATCGCCAGCAGCGTCCGCTGCCCGACCTGCTCGGGCCAGTCCGTGGCCACCAGCGACGCCCCCGCGGCCAAGGCCATCCGCAGCCAGATCAAGGACGACATCGAGGCCGGTCGCAGCGACGACGTGATCCGGACCCGCCTGGCCGAGGGGCCCTACGACGACCTCCTCCTGACCCCGCCCCGCTCGGGCTTCGCCGGCCTGGTCTGGGTCATCCCCGTCGCCGCGGTGGTCATCGCCTTCGGCGGGCTGGCCCTGGCCTTCCGCCGGTGGGAGCGAGACGCACCCTCCGGACCCTCGGGCAAGGACCGGGCCCTGGTCGCGGCGGCGCTGGGCCACGACCCCGACGACCCCCACGGCGAAGGCTCGGGGCGGTGACCTCACCGACCCGGCGGTCGAGGGTCGGCCGCGCCGGCAGCCGGCCCCACGCCGAGCGGACCGAGTTCCTGCTCCAGAGCATCCGAGACCTGGAGGCCGAGCGGGCCGCCGGCGACATCGACGACGCCGACTACGAGGCCCTCCGAGAGGACTACACGGCCCGCGCCGCGACGGCGCTTCGGGCCGAGGAGAAGGGCCGCGCCGCGCCGGTAGCTGCGCCTGCAGCCCGTTCGTGGGGACAGCGGGTGCTGGTGGCTGCGGGGGTGGTCGGCTTCGCCCTCCTCGTCGGGGTGCTGGTCGCCCAGGCCTCCGGCCGCCGGGAGGATGGCGAGGGCATCACCGGGGAGATCACCCAGACCCCGACCCAGCAGGCGTCGGAGTGCATCGACTTGACGACCGCGGGACAGATGGTCGACGCCCTGCCCTGCTACGAGGAGGTGCTGACCGAGGATCCCGACAACGCGGTGGCCCACACCTACCTGGGCTGGACGCTCTTCCTGACCGCCCGCCAGAGCGGGGCCGCCCTGCCGCAGGACACCCTGGTCAAGCTGTACGTCCAAGCCGGCGAGGAGCTCGACGCCGCGGTCGAGGCTGACCCGGGCTACGCCGATGCCCGGGCCTTCCAGATCGTCTTCGCAGTGCGAGAGGGCGACTTCGAGGAGGCCGCTCTCCAGCTGGAGGCCTTTGACGGGCTCGACGCCCCCGCCGACGTCAAGGGCTTGGTCGACGGCATCCGTCAGGACGTCACCGACGGCCTGGCCGGGGAGGGCGACGGTGACGCCCCCGCGTCGACCACGACGGTGCCGTCCGACCCGTCGTCGCCGACGACGCCCTCGTAGCCCGGGGCCCGTCAGCCGTGGCCGCAGCGAAGGTGTCGGGGCCCTACGGGCGGGGGTCGACGAAGGTGGCCGTGGTCATGTGGCCCTCGTCGTCGACCTCGAGGCGGTAGAGGGTGCCCTTGGGCAGCCCGTGGCGGTCGTCGACCTCGAGGCCGTCGGAGCGCAGCGCCTGCAGCGCTCCGGGGATCACGTCGCCGTGGCTGGAGAGCACCACGTGGCGTCCCTCGGTGGCCAGCTCCGACAGGAGCGTGGTGGTGGAGCGATCGGTCGCCCCCTCGAGCAGGGCGGGGTGGCCCTCGATCTCGAGGTTGCGCTCCCGGGCCATGCCCTCGACCGTCTGGCGGCAGCGCACCGCCGGGCTGGACAGCACCCGGTCGATCGTGGCGTCAGCGAGGTGGCGGGTGAGCGCCTCGGACTGGTGCCGCCCCTTCTCGGAGAGCGGCCGCTCGGCGTCGGCGTCTGCCCACTCCGATCGACGACCGGCGTGGGCATGGCGGACGAGGTACAGCGTCACGACGGCCGACGGTAGCGGTCAGCGACGGAGGGCGCGCAGTCCGGCCAGCACCTCGGGCAGGGCCGCGAGGAGGACATCGATGTCCGCGTCGGTGCTGGACCAGCCGACCGAGAGGCGCAGCGATCGGAGCGCGTCGACGCCCATGGCTGCGAGGGTCGGCGACGGCTCCAGCGACTCCGACGAGCACGCAGAACCGGAGTGGGCGGCGACGCCCACCCGGTCGAGGCCGAGCAGCACGGCCTGGGGCTCCACGTCGTCGAACCCGAGGCACACCAGGTGAGGCAGACGCTCCACGGGGTCGCCGTGGACCCGCACGCCCTCCAGGTCGGCCACGCCGGCGAGCACCCGGTCGGTGAGCCGGCGGGCCTCCGCCCCTTCGTCGGCCAGGCGATCCGCGTCCGTGAGCGCGACGGCCGCCGCGCCCAGCCCGGTCAGGGCGGCCACCGCCTCCAGCCCCGCCCGTCGGGCCCGCTCCTGGTCGCTGCCGACCAGCAGGGGGTCGAGGCGGAGCCCCCGCCGCACCAGCAGGACGCCCGTGCCCGCCGGGGCTCCCCACTTGTGACCGCTCACTGACATGAGGTCGGCGCCCAGGTCGCGGAAGGAGACCGGCACCCGTCCGCCCGCCTGGGCCGCGTCGATGTGGACGAGGACGCCCCGCTCTCGGGCTCCGGCCACCACCGCCTCCACCGGCTGGGTGGTCCCCACCTCGTGGTTCCCCCACTGCACGTGGACGACCGAGGTGTCGGATCCGACCGCGGCGAGCAGCGCGTCGGGGTCCACCCGGCCCTGCCCGTCCACCCCCACGACGGTGGTCTCCCCGTGCCGGGTCGCGGCGGCGGTGACGGCGGAGTGCTCGACCGCGGTCACCACCTGGTGGGTGCCGCGTGCGGCTGCGCCCCAGCACACCGCGGCGATCGACTCCGTCGCGCCGCTGGTGAACACCACCTCGCGCGGCCGGGCTCCGAGGAGCTCGGCGACCCGCTCCCGCGCCGTCTCCACCCGCACCCGGGCCTCGAGGCCCTCGGCGTGGATGCGTCCCGGGTCGCCGGCGGGGCCGTCGAGCGCGGCGACCAGCGCCGTGCGGGCCTCGGGTCGCAGTGGAGAGGTGGAGGCGTGGTCGAGGTAGTGGCGGATCATCGGTGCTTCGCTCCCGGTGCGGGTCGGCGATCAGGCCGGATTGCTCTTCTCGGCCTGCAACCGGTGCCGGGCCGGCCTCAGGCCGGGCACTGCTCGTCGTTGAAGTCCTTGAGCCGGTCGCTGGCCGCGCTGAACTCGGTGTCGTCGATCTCGCCGCTCGCAGCCTGCGCATCCTCCAGCGAGTCGGCCGAGTCGGCGAGCTCCTGGAGCTGCTTGAACCCCTCGACCTGGGTCTCGGCATCGTCCTTCACCTCCGCAGGAGCCAGCTCGGCCAGCTCCTCCGCGCTCTCCACGCCGACCCTCGCACCGGCCTGGATGTCCTCGAGGGTGTCGTTTGGGAGGGAGTCGAGCTCGTCACCGAGCTCGTCGTAGGCGGTGCAGAAGGCATCGAGGTCGCCTTCGCCGTCGGAGTCGCTGCTGTTCGAGTCGCCTTCGCTCGAGTCGCCGCTGTCGTCGGCGTCGGCGCTCGTCGGACTGGCGTCGCCGCCGTCGTCGTCGCTGCACCCGGACAGCACGAGCAGGAGCGCAAAGGGCGCAGCGAGCAGGAAGGTCAGTCGGCGAGTCATGGTCGTCCTCGAGCTAGGGGGAGCCGACAAGACTATGCGGCCAGCCCGCAGACGGCGGGAACCCGACCGACCGGTGGCGATCGGTGCCGACCCCATGCGAGCTCGGTCAGCCGGGGAGGGCGGTGATGCAGATGGCATCGCCCTGGGCCAGGGAGGCGAGCGTCTCGGGGGCGGTGTCGGCGCCGGCCGCGAGGGTGGCGATCAGGCCGCGGACCATCCCGCGGTCGACCGCGCAGATCACCGGGTGCTCGATGGCGGCGTTGCCGAAGGGGCAGTGCTCCGACACGATCCGGAGCTCTCCCCGGGTGTCCTCGGCGTGGGCCGCGAAGCCGTGGGCGCTGAGGGCGTCGGCCGCGGCGTGGAGGGCGGCGCGGATGCTGCGAGGAGCATCCGCGGCCATCCCCCCGGCCATCGTCCGTCCGTAGTGCTCACCGACCTCCTCGGCCACCTGCTCGGCCCGCTCCGGGCCCAGCTCGGTCAGGGCCCGGCCCAGCAGCGCCGTGAGCACCTCGTCGTGGCGGACGGGGACGTCCAGCTCGACCTGCTCGGCGGTGCAGCGGTACCGCTTCGACGGTCGCCCGGCGCCGGAGGCCCCGGCCCGGTCGGTGCTGACCTCGAGGTGGCCCGCGCTTGCCAGCTTGTCGAGGTGGTGCCGGGCCACGTTCGGGTGCAGGTCGCAGGCACTGGCCACCTCGGCCGCGGTGACGCCCTCGCTGCGCTCGTGGGCCAGCAGGTAGATGCGCCGCCGGGTCGGGTCGCCGAACGATGAGGTGATGGCGTTGACCGCAGAGGAGAAGTCGGTCGGGGACAGGCCCGGGCTGCCGGGGGCGGGGGGCACACCGGTATCCTACCGAGGGTCGTGGTGAGCGCCTCGGGCGGTCGGCGCCGCCGTCCGCCGGATGCGCCCCGGCCGCCCCCAGCAGGAGAGAGAGCCCCCGTGCCCGTCACCGAAGCCGATGTCATCGAAGCCCTGCGCCCGGTCGAGGATCCGGAGCTGCACCGCAGCATCGTCGACCTCGGCATGGTCAAGGGCGTGGCGATCGACGGCGCCACCGTCGCCGTGCAGGTCGCCCTCACCGTGGCCGGCTGCCCCCTCCGGGCCGAGATCACCGACCGGGTGACCCAGGCGGCCGTCGCCCTCGACGGCATCGACCGGGCCGACATCGACTTCACGGTGATGACCGACGAGGAGCGGGCCGCCGTCCGCGAGCTCATCCACGGCGATCCTGCGGCGACCGCGGGCAGCCAAGCCGCCCACGGCCACGCCGAGGGAAGGGCCATCCGCTTCGCCGATCCTGACTGCCCCACGAGGGTCCTCCTGGTGGCGTCGGGCAAGGGGGGCGTGGGCAAGTCGTCGGTCACGACCAACCTGGCCATCTCCCTGGCCAACCGGGGCAAGTCCGTCGCCGTGGTCGACGCCGACGTGTGGGGCTTCTCCATCCCCCGGATGCTGGGCGTCGAGCACCCCCCGATGGTGATCGACGGCATGCTCGTCCCGCCTGAGACCCACGGCGTGCGCTGCATCTCCATGGGCTTCTTCGCCGAGGAGGACACGCCGGTGATCTGGCGGGGCCCGATGCTCCACAAGGCCCTCGAGCAGTTCCTCACCGACGTGTTCTGGGACGACCCGGACTACCTGCTGGTCGACCTGCCCCCGGGCACCGGCGACATCTCCATCTCGCTGGCGTCGTTCCTGCCCCGGGCCGAGGCCTACGTTGTCACCACCCCCCAGCCCGCGGCCCAGAAGGTGGCCCAGCGGGCCGGTTTCATGTTCCAGAAGGTGAACCTCGAGGTCAAGGGCGTGATCGAGAACATGAGCTGGTTCACCGGCGACGACGGCGTTCGCTACGAGCTGTTCGGCGCCGGCGGGGGAGCGGAGCTGGCCTCCACCCTCGACGCCCGGCTGCTCGGCCACGTGCCCCTCGTGCCCGCCCTTCGCCAGGGCTCCGACGAGGGTCGGCCGATCATGGTGACCGAGCCCGACGGCGAGGCCGCCGCCGCCTTCGACGCCATCGCCGCCACCATCGACGTCGACCTGGCCCCCACCCGCCGCTACCACCGCGAGCTCAAGATCGTCTGAGCGTCGGACAAGATGTGCCGGGGGGTGACGCGGTGACGTCCACCGAGGAGCGATCAGGCGACGTCGGGGCCACGCCCCTCGAGCGCGGCCGCCACGCTCTCCGGCAGCTCTGGCGACGGGACCGGGCCGCCCTGATCATCCTGGCCGCATCGTCGGTCCTGCACACCGTCGCCTGGCGGGCCATGACCCGCCCCATGGGGGACTCGGTCTCCTACCGGGCCGCAGCCGACACGATCTTCAGCGGGTGGGGGTCGGTCACCGACCGCACCCCCGGCTACCCGACGGTCCTGTGGCTGACGGGGTCGGCGGACCACGAGACCCACCTGCTGTTCGTCCTCCAGCTCCTCCTCCACGCCGTGGCCGTCGTCGGCACCTTGAGCCTCGCGCGCACCTGCGGCCTGGGCCGTCGAGGCCGACTCGTCGTCGTGCTGTTGCTCGTGTCACCTCCGGTGATGGTCAACGTGGCGCTGACGGGCACCGAGGTGGTGTCGGAGGTCCTCCTCGTCTCGGTGGCGTGGTGCGGGGTCAGGGGGGTCGTGGGGAGGTCGCCCCTCCTCCTGGGGTGCACCGGAGCCTCCCTGGCCCTCCTGGCCCTCGCGCGGCCCAGCAACCAGCTCCTCTGGATCCCGGTGGCCTGGGTGGTCTGGCGGCGGCTCCGTCGGACCGGTGGCGTCGGCGCGCACCGGCCGGGCCTGCGCCCGGTGCGGAGCGCCGCGCTCGTCGCCATCCCGGCTCTGGTCGCCGTCGTCGCCCTGGTCACGTTCAACGCGACCCGGTTCGACTCCCCGTCGATGACGCCCATGACGGCCTGGCACCTGAGCACCCGGACCTCCGGGTACGTGGAGGACCTGCCCGCCAGCGAGGAGCCGGCCCGCTCGGCCCTCATCCGCTCGCGCGACGAGCGCCTCCTCGACCACGAGGAGCACCGGGCCACCGACTACGCGTTCCGTCTGCGCAGCGATCTGAGGGAGATCACGGGGAAGGACGACCGGGAGCTCGACCGCTACATGATGCGGCTCGACCTGATGCTCATCGCCGACAACCCCTTCGCGTACCTGGGCGCGGTGCTCGAGGCGGGCGTGCTCCACATCGGGTTCAACAGCAACGAGGCGGCCTTCGCCGGGTCTCCTGCCCTGGGTCAGCTGATGATGGGTGTGCACTGGCTCCTGGTCGCGGTGGGGGCGGTCGCGCTGATCGCCCTGGGCGGCCTCGCGCTCACCGGTCGGCTCCGGTCCCGCCCGGGTGCCCCCCTGGCCCTGGCCGCCGCGGTCGCGGGCTACAGCGCGCTCGTCGCCTGCGCCACCGAGATCGGCGCCCCCCGCGTGCGCTCACCGACCGACCCGCTCCTCGTCCTGCTGGTGGTGGTCGGTCTGGCCACCATCCGCGCCGAGCGGGCGGCGGTCAGGTCGCGCTGATCAGCGGGGTGGCACCGACCGTCGGGGCGACCGAGGTCGGCCAGACTGTGGCGGTGGCCGGCCGAGGGGAGGGGCGTCTGACGGATGCGGCGTGGCGTCGTCGGTGCGGCCGATGACCTCACCGGAACCGTCTGGATCGTCGGCCCATGCTCGGCGGTACACCCTCGAGAACAGCGGTCCCCGTCTCTTCGACCCGGGGGTCGACCTGGGCGGCCAGACCGGCAACCTGACCTTCCGTGTCGTCCCCCGCCTCCTCGGCGCCCTGCTGCAGCTGGACCGCTCGAGGCAGTTCCAGGTGGTCCACAGCAACCCCCCGACCTCGTGGTCTTCTACGACGGGTACAACGAGGTCTTCCAACAGCACCAGGACTCCACCGCCGGATGGCCGACGCACTTCAACGTGGATGGCGTCGCCCGGTCCCGGACGGGCGACGACGCGGGAGCCGGATCCGGCGACGGCTCGGTGGTGATCGTCGACGTCCTCGACGAGGACCCGACCGCCTTCATCGACGAGGTCCACACCAGCGAGCGCGGTGCCCGAGTGGTGGCCGGACGGATGTGGGAGTCGCTCCGCCCTCAGGTCGAGGCGGCGCCCTGATCGCATGCGGCCGGCCGGGACGAGGTGCCGGGGAGACGGATCCAGAGGTCGGCGAGCAGGAGGGGCACCAGCACCCGGACCTCGAACCACCCGGCGGTCGCGGCGCTCAACAGCAGGTAGGGGAGTGACAGGAGGTAGAACCACCTCCGGCGCGGTGCGGAGCTCTCGGCCGGCTCCACCACCTCGGCGGTGAGGGCGGACCAGGCCACGAGCAGCACGGCGGCCATGGCCAGGCCGATCCACCGGACGGGTGTTGTCAGGTTCTCGTCCAGGCTCACGGCTTGGCGCACCTGGAAGGGCCCGCCGAGGGCGATGCGCAGGCCGACGTAGGCCACCGCCCCGGCGCCCAGGGTCGACCACGCGACCTGCTGCTCACGGCGGGACCGGTCGTCGGCCAGCACCACCGCGACGAGGGCCACGCCGGCGAGCAGGGCCGTCTCCCGGGTCAGCACGCCCAGGACCATGAACCCGGGCGCGAGGGCATCCCAGGGCGGGCGTGACCAGGCCGCCAGCACCACCGCCCCCATCCACAGCAGCGAGAGGTCGTCGTACGGGGTCACGACGTAGGCGGTGAGGGTCACGAGCAGGATGGTGAGGAGCTGGAGGACGGTGCGGCGCGGACCCGTGATGCCGGCCCGGCTGAGCAGGGCGCCGGCCAGAGCGACGAAGCCGACGAAGGCGATGCCGTTGACCACCACGAGCCCGGTGAACACCTCCCCCGACTGGGCGGATCCGAGCCTGGCCCCGAGCGGGTTGCCTACCAAGTCGGTCACGGCCTCGACCAGCTCGGTCCCGAGCAGCCGGTAGCGGTAGATCCCGCTGTGGTACTGCTCGTCGAAGCGCGGCTGGCTGAAGGTGACCTCCGACCACCACGAGGCGTAGCCGACCGAGGTGGCCGCGTAGGCGAATAGAGCGAGGGCCAGCTCACCGACCAGTGGGCGCGAGCAAGGGCGCGTCGTGCCCCCGGCCTCTGCCGGCGCCGAGGAGGTCATGCCCTAGGCTGTCCGCCGGTGCGGAGAGAGTGGGGGACCCTCGGGGCCATGGCGGTCGCGGCGCTGTGGGCCGGGCTCTTGGCCGTGACCCTGGCCGTCCCACTGACGTTCATGGCCGACGACGCGCTGTTCTACGTCGTGATCGGGCGCAACGTCGCCGCCGGTGACGGGATCACCTTCAGCCAGGTGATGCCGACGAACGGTTTCCAACCCCTCTGGCAGGGGTTCGTCGCCGCTGCGACCTGGGTCGCGTCTGCGGTCGGGCACGGGTCGCCCATCGGCATCTTGCGTGCCACCCTGCTCCTGTACTTCGCCGTGGTCGGGCTGGGGGTCGCCATCTTCGATCGAGTCCTCCGGCGGTGCCGGTCCTCGGTCCTCGGCCGCGTGCTGGCCGCGCTGGGGGCGGTGGTCTTCCTGGCCGGACCCGTCGGCGTGGTCGGCTCCGAGGCGGCGCTCGTGTTCGTCTCCCTCGGGGGCGTCCTGCTCCTGGTCGACGTCCTCTCCCGGGCGGTCGCGGTGCCGAGGGTGATGCTCATCGGGGCCGGCGCGCTGCTCGGCGTGCTGATGCTGTCGCGCCTCGACACCGTGTTCGTGGCCGGCGCCGCGGTGCTGGCCGTGGCCGGTCTCGGCCCCGCCCCTTCAGGCGTGCGCTGGGTGCGGGCGGCCACGCTCCTGGTGACGGCGTCGGTGGTGGTCGGGCCCTACCTGGCCTGGAACCTGGCCGAGTTCGGGCGTCTCCTGCCCATCTCCGGGGCGATCAAGCTCGACGGTCTCCGGCTCCAGGTCTCGCCGGGGGCGATCGGCCGTAGTGGATGGGCCCTCCTGGCGATCGGTGTCACGGCGGGCGCAGTGGCCTTCGCCGGGTCCACGTCGCGGCGGGCGCTGGTGGTGTGGGCCGTCCCCCTCGCCGGAGCGGTGGTGGCGTCGGCCTTCTACATCCTCCTGAGCCCGGGGGGCTTCACGGACCTCGAGTGGTACCGGGTGCCGCACCTGGCCGCGGCACTGGTCGCGGTGGCGGTGGCCGTCACCCGGCTGGAAGCGAGCGCCGCCCGACCGACGGTCGGGGTGGCGGCGCTCGGCACCTCGCTCCTGCTCCTCGGGACGGGTTGGGTGATCACGACGCGGAGGCTGGAGGGCCCCAACCGAGAGCTGTTCGATCCCCTCGAGGCCTTCGGGTACGCGTCCGACCGGGCGCTCCCCGACGGAGCCGTGGTGGCCACGGTGGACTACCCCGGCGTGCTGGGCCTGACCGACGAGCACCCGCTGGTCGCGCTCGACGGGCTGACCGGCGACTTCTCCTTCCAGGAGGACCTGCGCGACCTGGGCGCGGCCTGCGCCCTCTCGAACCGGGGCGTCACCCACCTCATCACCATCACCGACGAGCGGTTGGTGGCGATCCCCGGAGAGGCCGGCGCCTTCCGCCAGCCGGTCGGCAGCTGGCTCAACGATCGACCCGTGGGGTCGATCCGGGTCGACGAGGAGGGCCTGGTCCTCGATGATCCTCGCAGCGGTCTCAGCCTCTGGCGGGTGGACCTCGACTGCCGCGGTCGCTGACAGGTGCGTGCGGCTGGCTCCCGGACGAGCTGGCCCGATGAGGCCCGGGCGCGGGCCGGCACCGTGACCGGGCCGTGGGCGTCGACTGAGCGCCGGGCCCGAGCGGGCCGTACCATCGCCGGACGGTCCGACTGGCGGGCCGCATCCCCCGGGAGGGACCAGCGATGGCCAACGACCACCCCTACGCCGATCGCTACGGGGTCAACCGTCGCATCCCCACCCACGGTCGGCCGCGCGCCGAGGTCCTGGCCGAGCTGGAGGCCA
>JBBSME010000018.1:0-32631 GCA_038233335.1 Acidimicrobiales bacterium
ACGGGCGCTTCGTGGGCCGGGCGACGGACCTGTAAGGAAGCCGGCATGGTAGAGGCCTGCAAGGTCGACGGGGTGGGGGAGCGGTGCGCCCTCGGCCGAGTCGAGCTGGCCACCACCGACGGCGGGTCGACCACCTACTCGGTGGTCGAGGACGCTGCGGGCCCCGTGTACCTCGCCAACCAGGGAACGGTGGTGTTCCACACCCTGCTGTCGGCGGCGGTCGCCCCCGACCGCCCGGTCGAGGTTGTCGTCGACCTCGACCCCGCCGCGGCGCCCTACTCGCTGCGCCCTCTCCCCGGGGCGCCGGTGGCCGTGCCGCTCGACTGGGACGAGGCGCTGGCATCGTCGTTCCATCCGCAGCGCATCACCATCTCCAACCTGGCGCGCCGGCTGGCTCAGAAGGACGACCCGTGGACTGGCCTGGATCCGCCCAGCACGACCATCGCCGACGCCCTGGGCGCGCTCCCCGAGGACTGACGCCGGCCTCTTTCGGGGCCGCCTCCTGCGATCCGAAGCGCCGCTGTTCCCCCGGCCCTGCTGCCGCCGGACGTGGGCGACCCCTCGGCTTCGAGGACCCCAGCGCCCGCGACCGCTTCATCGCCCGAAGCGAAGCGGCTCCGGACGGGCTCTGGCCGCTGCCACCGGCTGAGGTGAGCGATCGATGGGCCTCAGGCCCGACGAGCCTGCAGAAGTCGGCCCTCGATCTGTCCGTCGCCCAGGAGCCGGCCGATGGACGCGGCGCTCTCCTCGGCAGCGATCCACCGTGGGTCGCCGCGATGGTCGCGAGCCACCACTTCCTCGACGAGGTCCGCCCGCCGCTCCCACTCTGCCGGTGCCGAGGGCAGACCAGTGAGGTCGCAGCGCGCCTCCACCACGAAGCCAGCGTGGGACAGCGAGCGATCGAGCTGCGGCCCGGTGGGGAAATGGTTGTCGACCGGCTGTTCGGTCAGCTGGTCGACGACTCGGACGAGGACCATCAGGCCGAGCGGAGCGCCGGGGCGGAGCACGCGGTGGAGCTCGGCCAGGAGACCGTCGCGGTCCGGCGTGGTCGACAACACACCCAGAGACCAAGCGGTGTCGATCGATCGGTCCCGAAGGGGCCTCGGGCCGCCGGGGGCGACAACGGTGGGCTGCGCGAACATGCGTCGTGCCGCTCGGCAGGCACCGAGCATGGGCTCAGCGAGCAGTGGGACCGCCGCGGTGCGAGCGCGCGCGTAGGCCGCCGGGCCACCCGTCCCGGCCCCGCAGTCCAGGAGCCGCCGACCGCGAGCCAGGCCCAGCCCCGCGCTGAGCCAGTCGAGGGCGGAAGGACTGCCGCTGCCTCGACACGCCGCCGGCACGGCGTGGTCCGCCCCCAGCTCGTCGACGGCGTCGGCGGTCCACCCTGCGACCACGTCGAACTCGGCCTGGGCGACATCGACGTTCACCTGTGCTCCAAGGCGGCGGCCACGATCCGCCAGACGTCGGGGTCGAGGCCCGTGTTGACGGAGCTCAGCGTGAGCGGAGGCTGTCGAGGATCCCGGCGGCGACCTGACCCGGACGTTGCTGCTCGCCCATCTGGGCGTTGATGACCACCACGGCGCCGAGGGGGGGTGTCCTGGTTCGGTTCGGTGGCCCCCTCGGCCGGGGCGCCCTTCCGCAGGCTGAGGTCGTGGAGGGAACGGGGCAGGGTGCTGACCATGGGGATCCTTTGCGTTGGGGTGGCCGTGCTGCCCCTGCCTGCGTCGCTGACGCAAGCTCCGGCGACGTTCACCCGAAAGGACGGTGTGCACCGATCGGGGTTTCGTCGTTCCGGTCGTGGGCAGAGGCGTCGCCATGCCCATCGATGCCATCACGCTCCTCAAAGATGACCACAAGACGGTGGAAAGGCTGTTCAAGCGCTTCGAGAAGGCGGGTGATCGGGCCTTCAAGACCAAGGGAGCATCTGGTCGTCAAGCGACTGCTGGCGGACCTCGAGAAGATGGATCCTGAGCACGAGCGCTTCGACGCCAAGGTGACGGTCCTCATCGAGAACGTCCGCCACCACGTCGAAGAGGAAGAGGACGAGCTCTTCCCCGAGGTCCTGGAGAAGGCCAAGAAGGCTGCTTCGTGAAGCCCGTCCACTGCCCTCTTGGATGACCACCATGGCCACCTCACGACCCGTCGCTGTCCTCCTCGACGTCGACGGGACCCTGATCGACACCACCTGGATCCACACCCTGGCGTGGGCCCGAGCGTTCGAAGGCCTGGGAGAGTTGGTCCCGATGCACCGCATCCACCCGCTCATCGGGCTCGGCGGGGAGCGCCTCGTCGAGGAGGCGACGGGACTGCCGGTGGAGGAGGCGAAGGATGCGCACCAGCGCGAGTACCTGCACCTGTCCGCTGACGTGCGGCTGCTGCCCGGGGCCCGGGACCTGGTGCGAGCCGTGCTTGAGGCGGGTGCCCGTCCGGTGCTGGCCACCTCCTCGCCACCGGAGCTGCTCGACCCCGCTCGAGAGCTGCTCGACGCCGAGCAGTGGTTGGCCGGCGTCACCGATGCGGGCGATGTCGACGAGGCCAAGCCCGCACCCGACATCTTCTCCGCCGCCCTCGAGCGGGCCGAGGCGGCTCCGGATCGGGCCATCGCGGTGGGTGACACCGGTTGGGACATGGAGGCGGCACGGGCCGCTGGCGTCCGCGCCATCGGTCTGCTGACCGGCGGCTGGCGCGGATCGGAGCTGATTCAAGCCGGCGCCTCCGAGACCTACGAGGATCCGGCCGCCTTGGTCGAGCACCTCGACAGCAGCATCATCGGCCAGATGCTGGTCGACGGCTGAGGGGACCGCAGGAGCTGGTGCCACACCCCGCGCGCTCACCCCTCGACATGGGCCGGGCCAAACGCGGTCCGAGCGGCGCGCCTGGGGGTCGACGCCGGGGTGGGTGCCCGCAGCGGCTCGACGAGCGCACCTGCGTGGGACCTCGCTGATCGGGTGACTGTTTGGACGCGAGGTTCACCGGGGAGTCGGGCCCCTGTGCGTCTCGTCCCCACCGCTCTCTTCGGTCACCTCCCGTGGTCGTGGCTGGTCGAAGCCGATGACGCCATGGACGAGGCCTGGGACGTCGGCGATCCTCTCCTGGGCGCCGATCAGCCCCTGGTCGACGACCCGGACTGGCCGCTCGTCGCCCGCGCCGGACTGGCCTAGCTCGCCACCGCGACAAGCACGGCGCCTGCCACCTCGTCAGGGCTGCGGTCGTCGACGTCGATGATCACGTCGGCCAAGTCTTTGTAGCGGCCGGCTCGTTCTCGGAGCAGGGCGACGATGGCGGTGCCGGGGTCGTCGCCCAGGAGGGGTCGGTGATCGTCGCCGCCGACCCGGCCGGCCAGGGTGCGGGCCGAGGCTCGCAGGTACACCGTGTCCACGTCGGCTCTGGCGACGGCCTCAGCCATGGCCGGGTCCACGACGACCCCGCCCGGCGTGGCCAGGACCACCGGTCGTGTGGACCGGAGAGCCTGGAGGACGGCGGCTCGCTCGAGAGGGCGGTAGCCCTCTTCCCCGTGACGTTCCCACAGATCGCCGACCGTCTCGCCCGTCTCCGCCTCGATCTCATCATCTGTGTCGACGAAGCGGACGCCGCACCGGCGGGCCACCTCCCGCCCGACGGTCGTCTTCCCCGCGGCCATCATGCCGATCAGTGCGATGTGGTGACCGGCAGGAGCCGTCGAAGACCTGCTGTCGGAGGTGGGTAGAGGATCCGGAGCCACGGATCGATCCTGCCATCGCCCGACCCCCCTCGGCCTCAGGCGGCGCCGACCCGGCCCCGGAGCCGGGCCAGGATGCTGGAGATCCAGCGCGACACCTGCATCTGGCTCACCCCGTAGAGCGCCCCGATCTCGCGCTGGCTCATCTCCTCGTAGTAGTAGTGGCCGACGATCCGCCGCTCGCGCTCGTCGAGCTGGGCCATGGCGTCCTGCAGCACCAGGTGCTCATCGACGCCGCGCAGGTCCCGGTCGAGCTCTCCCAGGGTCTCGATCCGAGGGGGACCTCCATCCGGACCGACCTGGTCCAGCGAGGAGGCCGTGCGCGCCCGGAGGGCCTGCAGCGCGGCAGAGACCGTGGCCTCCTCGACCCCGAGGGCGTCGGCCAGCTCAGCGGTGGTCGGCGGGCGTCCGTGCTCGACGGCCAGCTGGTCCTGCGCGTCGCGCAGGGGGGTGGCGAGCTCGTGGACGGCGCGAGGCGTGCGGATGCTCCACCCTCTGTCGCGGTAGTGGCGCTTGATGGCGCCGACGATGGTGGGGCGGGCGAGAGCGGGAAACGGCAGGGCGCGCTCCACGTCGAACCGTTGCAGCGCGCTGACCAGGGCCTCCATCGCCACCTGCCGGACGTCCTCGAGTGGCTCGTTCTGCCGCACCAGCTGGAGGGCGATGGAGGTGGCGTAGGGCGCGTACTCCTCCACCAGGGCGCGCAGGAGCTCGGTCTCACCCGTCCGCTGGTAGCCCACGTGCAACAGCCACACCTCGAGGTCGACCCCCGGTGCGCGGTCGGTGTCGTGGGCGTCGGTCCCGCGGGGGACCGTGTCGTGAGCGCGACGACGATCGCTCGCCGTGGGGCCCACGGAACGAAGGCGTCGTCGAGGCCGGGGTCCCGGAGGCGGGGCCTGCGGCTCAGCGGCCGCCATGTCGACGCTGGTTGATGATATCCACGGGACCACGATCCCTGCTCTCCCCGGCGCAATGCGGCCGGAACGTGCGTTGGGGCGACCCTCGTAGTTTGAACGTTCCAACCACGCGCCACCAACAACTGCAACGACTGTCGGCACCACTTTACCCTTTCGGGGGGGCGCCGATTCCGCTACGGGCCTGGTGTGGGCCCGCCGGAGCTGGTGGCGGCGATCAGCTCTCCGCCCCGGAGCACGGTCACGGGACCGTCCTCGCTGACCACGATGACCGCGGCCGTCGGATCGTCGTAGCTGTAGCGCCGGCCGGCGGTGTGGCGCATGCCGCGGTAGCCCTCGACGCCGGCCTCGGCCGCGGTGGTGGGCACCAGGCGCACGCCGATCTCGCGCAGGGTGCCGTCGGCCGCGAAGAGGGTGGCCCCGTCGATCTGGGCCAGGACGTGGCGCAGGGGAGCGAGGTCTGGAGGGTGTCCGATGCGGAGGGGCGGGGGAGTGGGCAGCCGCCGCTCGAAGCTGGTGGGCAGGTCCCGGTCGGGACGGAACACGAGGATGGCGCCGACACCACCGCTCCCGAGGTCGTGCACTGCGAACTGGAGCAGTCGCTCCAGGACCTGGCGGTCCTCGGAGCCGGTCCCGGCCCCGACCGCATCGATCCATGACGCCACCATCGGTTCGTGGTGCCACCACAGGCCGTCGAAGCGGAAGACGCCGTCGGGGCCCACCACCCGGACGGTCCCCGAGGGGTGGCGCTGCACCACCGTCGCTCCCAGGGCTTGGGCCAGCACGACCAGGTCGCGCTCGGAGCCGGCCGGGCGGTCGAAGATGAGGCCCTCGTCGTGCTCCGCATCCCACCGCAGCAGCCAGCTGGAGATGCCGTCGGCGTAGCCGCGCGACGCCCGGGCCACCTCGGGGTCGATCGGGCGCCGCTCGATCCTGAGCCCGGTGACCTCCTGCCAGGCCCAGGGCGCGGTGCCAGGGGCGACGATGGCGCCGTAGCTCGGGACCCTCCGCTCGTGCACCGGGGGGCGCAGGGCGTAGTCGAGCTCGTCCAAGATCAGGTCGTGGGCGGGTTGGGTCCCGTCCAGCACGAGGCCCTGCTCGGCGACCTCGTCGACCAGGCGCTGCCGCCGGCTGCCGGCAGGCGAAGGGATCGGCATCGTCGTAGGCTACGACGACCACACCCGGCACGAGCCGGAGCGGGGCCGCGACGCCGTCGGTGTCGACCCCGGTCGGCCGACGGCTGCGGTCAGATCGTGTAGCTGAGGTTCTCGACGACCCGGTGGCCCAGGTCCTCGTCACCTTCGACCGAGACCCGGTTGGACACCGCCGCCAGGCTGACCCGGCCGCCGGCCAGGCGACTGAAGGTGTGGACGTCGGTCCGGATCGTGACGGTGGCAGGACCGTCGAGGGCATCGACCACCGAGGCTCGGCCGTCGACGAGGACGTGGATCTGGCGGTTGACCTCGCCGTCGATGGCGAAGGTGACCGACGACCCGTCGGGGGCGCTCGCCAACTTGCCGACCACGAACCCGAGCGAGGCCGACATCTCGTCCAGGACCTGGTCGACCGCCGGGCCCCACAGGTGGCCGGGTCGCCCGGTGGCGTCGCGGATGTCCTGCTCGTGCATCCAACAGTCGAACACCCGGATCCGCATGAACCGCCCGTGCGAGTCCTTCCCCGCCGGGGTGAAGCCCTCGGCGTCCCAGGCCTCCTGGTCCATGGCGCGGAGCGCCCCGAGGCGCTGGGCGGTGATGTCCCGGAACCGGTCCAGGACCTCGGCCGGCGGGGTGTCGGCCAAGCCCGCCACCCACACCTCGTTGAAGCCGCCGATCTCGTTGCGGACGTGGCCCCGCGCCGCCAGGTCCTCCTCCGTCGCCGGGGCGTCGCCCCCGGCCATCATCGACTCGGTGCCGATGATGTGGGCCACGTTGGCCTGCACGTCCCACCCCGGGCAGGGGCTGGGCGCCTTCCACTCGTCGGGGAGGAGCTCGCTCAGCAGGTCGTCGAGGGCGTCCACCTCCTCGGCGAGGGCGTCGATCACGGGGTCCTTGGGCAACAGCGTGGTCACGGGCGTCTCCTCAGGGGGTGTCGTTCTGGATGGTGACCCAGTCCCGGGCCTCCAGGTAGGGGCGGAAGGTCTCGGCCACGAGCTCGACGTCGGCCCGTTGCTTGGGGCGCTGGATCTCGTAGAGGTGGGGGAACTCGCGCCAGCCGCAGACCAGGTCCCACAGTCGCACCGCAGCGTCGCCGGTGGGCGGGTCCACCACCACGGGACCGAAGAACATCTGGCCGTCGTCGAAGCGGAGGATCGGGACGCCCCATCCCGCGCCGTCCACCACCGCGTCGTGCTCGGCCTTGACCTCGTCGGTCGTGGTCGGGTCGGCGATGGCCTCGTCGACCAGTCCGGGGTCGAGGTCCATCTCCCGCAGCAGCTCGCGGGCCACCTCGGGCTGGTGGGGCTTGCGGCCCTGCACGTGGAGGGCGGCGCCGGCCTTGGCGTACCAGGTGTCGAGCAGGGCGGGATCGTCCCGGCGGAGGCGGGCTCCCACGCGCATCATCGACCACCCGTAGGACCACTCCCGCTCCCACGGGTGCAACTTGTCCTCGACGCGGTTGACCTCCTCCAGGGAGAAGAAGCGCCAGCGCACCTCCAGCCCGGTGAGGTCGCGGACCTCCCGGATCCAGAGCGAGGTCTGGAACGCGTAGGGGCACATGATGTCGAAGTGGAAGTCGACGGCGTCGGGCCTGTCCACGGCGGCCTCCTCGGTCGGGGCTCCGAGTCTGCCACCCCGCTCGGGGCCTCTCTCCCGTTCTCGCGACGATTGGTACACACATGCGTGTACCAATCGTCGCGAGAACCGACATCGCCCGTCAGGCCTACCTGCTGGCCGGCACCACCGCCCTGCGGGCCGGGCCCGTGCAGCGCTGCTTCCGCGACCTCCACGCCGGCGCCCAGCACTTCTTCGCCAGCCCCTCGGTGGCGGTGGACCTGGCCCGCACTCTGCTGGCCGAGGCCTGACGGCTTCCCCTCGAGTCCGGTCGACCCGGGTGCCGTCGGCTCGCGCGCCGCGCCTACGGTCAGCGGGAGCTCCTCGTCGTCCGCCCCCGGAGACCCGATGACCCCCCGCCAACGCGACCTGGACCTGGTGGTCGTGGGGGCCGGGTTCGCCGGCCTCTACATGCTCCACCGGGCTCGCGGCCTGGGCCTCGACGTGGTGCTGGTCGAGGCGGCCGACGGCGTGGGCGGCACCTGGTGGTGGAACCGCTACCCGGGTGCCCGCTGCGACGTGGAGAGCGTGGAGTACTCGTTCTCCTTCGACGAGGACCTTCAGCAGGAGTGGGAGTGGAGCGAGCGCTACGCGCCCCAGCCGGAGATCCTGGCCTACCTCGAGCACGTGGCCGACCGCTTCGACCTGCGCCGTGACATCCGCCTCGGCACCCGCGTCACCGCGGTCACATGGGATGACGCCGGGGAGCGCTGGGACGTTGCCACCGACGCTGGGGACGGCTACCGCACGCGCTACGTCGTCATGGCCACGGGCTGCCTGTCGATGCCCATGACCCCGCAGATCCCCGGGATCGAGGACTTCGCCGGTGAGGTGCTGCACACCGGGCGCTGGCCCCACGAGGGCGTCGACGTCGCGGGCCTGCGGGTCGGGGTGGTCGGCACCGGCTCCTCCGGGGTCCAGTCGGTGCCCGTCCTGGCCGAGCAGGCCAGCGAGCTGACCGTCTTCCAACGCACCGCAGCCTTCACCGTCCCCGCCCACAACGGCGCCCTCGATCCGGAGGACCTCGCCGCCATCAAGGCCGACTACCCGACGATCCGCGAGGCCAACCGCCAGATGTCGACGGCATTCGGGGCCCGCTTCCCCCGCAACGACGTCTCCGCGCTGGCCGTCGCCGAGGAGGAGCGCCTGGAGATCTTCGAGGAGCATTGGGCGCGGGGAGGGTTGCCCTTCCTGGCCTCGTTCAATGACCTGCTCCTCGACCCGGAGGCCAACGACGTCGCCGCCGACTACGTGCGGTCCAAGATCCGCGACGTGGTGGAGGACCCGGAGGTGGCCGAGCGCCTCAGCCCCGATCAGGTCATCGGGTGCAAGCGGATGTGCGTCGACTCGGGCTACCTCCGCACGTTCAACCAGCCCCACGTCCACCTGGTCGACGTGTCCGAGCACCCGATCGAGCGCGTCTCCGTCGACGGCATCCGCACCTCCGCCGGGCACCACGACCTCGACGTCATCGTGTTGGCCACCGGCTTCGACGCCATGACCGGTGCCCTGGCCCGCATCGCCATCACCGGCCGGGAGGGGCGCACCCTGGACGAGGAGTGGTCGGCCGGGCCCCACACCCTTCTGGGACTGGCCATGGACGGGTTCCCGAACCTGTTCACCGTGACCGGCCCGGGCAGCCCGTCGGTCCTCACCAACATGGTCGTGTCGATCGAGCACCACGTGGAGTGGATCTCCGAGCTCATCGCCCACGCCGACGCCTCGGGGGTGACGTGCGTGGAGGCCGACCACGGCGCCCAGGAGGAGTGGGTCGCCTACGTCAACGAGGTCGCCGGGCTCACGCTCTTCCCGACCTGCAGCTCCTGGTACCTGGGGGCCAACGTGTCCGGCAAGCCCCGCGTGTTCATGCCCCTGCCCGGGTTCCCCGCCTACGCCGAGCACTGCGCCCAGGTCGCGGCGGACGGCTACCCCGGCTTCACCCTGACCTGAGCCTCCCTCGCGCGTCGCCCGGGGGCACCGCGGCGTCGCCGCTAGGTTCGGCCCATGCCCTCGCCGATCGGTCGCCTCGACGTCGCCGCCTTCGACTGCTCGGATCCCCGTGAGCTCGCCGAGTTCTACCGATCGATCGTCGGGGGGCAGATCGTCGAGCATCCCCACGGCGACTGGTTCGAGCTCCACACGCCGGAGGGCAAGGTCGCGTTCCAGCGCATCGACGACCACCGCCGACCCACCTGGCCCGACGGCGATGTGCCCCAGCAGGCCCACCTCGACATCGACGTCGACGACCTCGACGCCGGGGAGGCCGCCGTGCTCACGCTGGGGGCCCGCAAGGCCGACGCGCAGCCCTCGCCGACGGACTTCCGGGTCTTCATCGATCCCGCCGGCCATCCCTTCTGCCTCGTGCGACCCTGGCCGGAGCAGCGACCGGTCTGATCCGGGAGCGGTGCAGGGATCAACCCCCGCCCGTCCCGCCTGTCCGGGGTGGCCGCCGGTCTCGCGACGTCGCCCGACCACCCGGGCCGGCCGCCGATCGCTTGGCGCGCGCTCCCCGTCGGCGGGCGGCGGCGCAGAGGTCACCAGGCCCGTGTACCAGCCCCGGGCGTGCGGGCCTCCCCCGGCGGGAGCTCGGCTGCGGCCGCGGCGCGGCTCGGCTCCGACGGGGCCCGGAGCCACCGCACCAACCCGGACAGGGCTTTGCGCCGGCACCCCACCCGAGCTCGAGAGTGCTGGCCCGTCGGCCGTGGGAGGCTGCCGGAGTCAACCCACCTGGAGCGCCGCCATGCAGATCGCCATGCCCGTCTACCCGGGGATCACCACCCTCGACCTCATCGGTCCCTACCAGGTGCTGGGAAACCTGCCCGACATGGAGGTGGTGCTGGTCGCTTCCGAGCCCGGGATCGTGGCCGACGACATCGGGGTCATCCGCCTCGAGGTCAGCCACGGCCCCGACGACGTCCCGTCTCCCGACGGGGTGGTGGTCCCGGGAGGCCTCGGCACCCGGAAGCTGGTGCGCGACGGCGACCCGCTCATCGCCTGGCTGGCCGCGGTCCACCCCACCACCACCTTCACCGCCTCGGTCTGCACCGGTGCGCTGCTGCTGGGCGCGGCCGGGATCCTCGAAGGGCTGGAGGCGACGACCCACTGGAGCGCCTACGACGCGCTGGCCTCGTTCGGGGCCACGCCCACGGCGCAGCGGGTGGTCCGCCAGGGGAAGATCTGGACCGCGGCGGGCGTGTCGGCGGGCATCGACCTCGCCCTCCACCTGGTGGCCGACATCCACGACGACGACGTGGCCCGCGCCGTGCAGCTGGGCATCGAGTACGACCCCCAGCCTCCGTTCGACGCCGGCGCGCCGGACAAGGTCGACCCCGAGCTGCTGGCCTTCGTGAAGGCCATCTCGGCTGCCCGGGAGGAAGCGGCCCTGGCCGAGCGCTGAGAGTCCCCCTCCATCCCGAACTGGTACGGGTCGGTGGGGTCAGGCACAAGCCGCGCCACTTTGGATCCGATCCTGATCGGGGCCGCCGATCAGCCGTGCTGCCAGACCCGCTGGCGCAGGGTGCGGGTGCCCTCGAACGCCAGGTCGTCGAGCTCGGCCAGCTCGTCTGCGGTGAGCGACCAGCCCAGGGCGCCGGCGTTCTGGGCCGCCTGGTCGGCGTTCTTGGCCCCGGGGATGGGCACCGCGCCGTGCTCGATGATCCAGCGCAGCGCCACCTGAGCCGGGGTGCGGTCGTGGGCGGCACCGATGCGGCGCTGGGCGTCGACGATGCGGTCGACCTCCTCCATCGGGTGGGTGGAGAAGGTGCGGCTGCCGGGCGGGGGGTTGGCGGCGGAGTACTTGCCGGTGAGGCGGCCCTGCCCCAGGGGGGAGTAGGCCAGGGGCACCACCCCGAGCCGTTCGCAGGCCGCGAGTAGGCCGACCGTCTCCGGCCGTTGGCGGAGCAAGGAGTGCTCGATCTGGTTGGAGGCCAGGGGCACGCCGTGCTCGGCCAGGGCGGCGTGGATCTTGTCCATCTCCGAAGCCGAGTAGTTCGACACGCCGACGGCCTGCGTGAGCCCCTCGTCGACCACCGCGGCCAGGGCCTCGGCCAGGGCGCCCTTGGACCGGAGGCTGACCGGCCCGTGCAGCTGGTACAGGTCGACCTTCTCCACGCCCATCCGGTCGATCGATGCCAGCAGGGCCTCGCGCAGCGCCGCCTTCACCTTCAGCTTCTGGGGCATGGGCATGAACTTGGTGGCCAGCACGATCGACGCCCGGCGCGACGGATCGGCGGCCAGGAGGCGCCCGATGATCCGCTCGCTCTCGCCCCCGCCGTAGACCTCGGCCGTGTCGACCAGTCCGATGCCGGCGTCGAGGGTGGTGGTCCAGGCCTCGGCGATGGCCGCCTCGGTCAGGTCGGTGTCGTAGCCGCCCATCCCCCAGGTCGCCTTGTCGCCCCAGGCCCACGTCCCGATGCCCAGCGGTGCGATGGGGGTCGGGCCGCCGGCGAGGGTGACGGGGGCGTCGGCCATCGGGCGACCCTACCGACGCGGGGGAGCGGCCTCGTCGGTGACCTCGGCGGGGCGCGGGTCAGCGGCACCCTCGGCACAGGCCGGTGATGGTGAGCCGGTGGGGTGCCGCCGCGAACCCGAAGCGCTGGTCGAGCACCTGGGCCAGGGCGTCGACCACGTCAGCCGTCGCTTCGGTGACCGTCCCGCAGCGCTCGCACACCAGGTGGTGGTGGATGTGATCGACGAGGTGGAACACCGCGGGACCGGCCCCGAGGTCCACCCGGGCCACCACGTCCAGGCCCTCCAGGGCGTCGAGGGTGCGGTACACCGTCGACAGGTGCACGTCGGGGTGGTCGGCCTGCACGGCGGCGGCCACGTCCTCGGCCGTCACGTGGTGGTCGTCGCCGGCGTAGAGGGTCCGGACCACGGCCCGCCGCGCGGTGGTGATGCGTCCGCCGTCGCGGCGCAGCCGCTCCAGCGTCGCCGCGATGCGGCCCTCGACCTCCTGGTCGGTGTGGACGTGGCCGTCGTGGGCCGGGGCGTGCTCGGTCGACATGTCCACCCCATGGTGCCCGACCGCGCCCCGGGCCGCGCCCGCAGTCGGGTGACGTCGGCCATCCCCAACATTGGGGGTGCAAACCGCTGGCAGCTGCGAACGATTTGCAGTACGGTCCCCACCGTGCACGTTCCCGACGGCTTCATCGACGGCCCCACCTCGGTGGCCCTGGGCGTCGTCGCCGCCGGTGGGGTGGGGGTGGCCCTGCGCCGGGCCGGCGAGGAGCTCGACGAACGACGGGTCCCGCTGGCCGGGCTGACCGCGGCGTTCGTCTTCGCCGTCCAGATGGTCAACTTCCCGGTGATCAGCGGCACCAGCGGCCACCTTCTCGGCGGGGTCCTCGCCGCCGTGCTCCTCGGGCCGTGGGTGGGATCGCTCTGCGTGTCGGTCGTCATCACGGTGCAGGCCGTGCTGTTCGCCGACGGAGGCCTCACCGCGTTGGGCATCAACATCGTCAACATGGCCCTGGTCACCGCACTGGGCGGGTACTTGGTGTTCCTGCTGGCCAAGAAGGTCCTGCCCCACACCCCGGGCGGCGTGGCCCTGGCCTCGGGCATCGCCGCCAGCCTGGGCGTGGTCCTGGCCTCGCTGGCCTTCTCCCTCGAGTACGCCATCGGCGGGAGCGGGGGAGCCTCGGCCACCACGGTCACGGCCAGCATGGTCGGGGTCCACGTCCTCATCGGCATCGGTGAGGGTGTGATCACCGGGCTCACGGTCAGCGCCGTCCTGGCCTCCCGCCCCGACCTGGTCTGGGGCGCCCGCGACCTCCCCGCGCCCGTCCTCGAGCCTTCCCGCACCGCGGCGTGACGCCCCGGGTGCGCTTCGGCGCCTTCCTCGCCGCCGGTCTGGCCATCGTGGTCCTGATCGCCTTCCTGGTCAGCCCGTCGGCGAGCAGCAAGCCCGACGGACTGGAGCGGGTGGCCCAGGACCAAGGGTTCAGCGACGAGGCCGACGACCACGCCCTGGCCTCCTCGCCCACGGCTGACTACGGCGTGGATGGCGTCGACGACGACCGCATGAGCACCGGGCTGGCCGGGCTGATCGGTGTGACCGTCACCTTCGTCCTCACCGGCGCGCTGTTCCTCGCGGTCCGGCGTCGGAGCGGCGCGGACGGGGGCGACGCCGACCACCCGGCGCGGACCTCGTCGCCCGAGGGCGCGGCCTCATGAGCGGCCACCGCTGATGGGCGGGGGGCACGCCCACCCCACGGGCCTCCACCACCCCGGTGACTCCCCGCTCCACCGCCTCTCGGCCGAGGCCAAGGTGGCCGCCACCCTCGTCACCATCCTGGCCATCGTGGCCCACCCCGCGGACCGCCTTCTGGGCCTTCGGGCTCGACGCCGTCATCCTGGTGGCGCTGGCCGCATCGGCCCGGCTCCCCGCCCGGCTGATCGCCCGTCGGCTGCGCATCGAGGTGCCCTTCCTCGCCTTCGCCCTGTTCCTGCCGCTGGTCGGGGTCGGTCCCCGGGTCAGCGTCCTCGGCCTCTCGCTCTCCGAGGAGGGGCTGTGGGCGGGCTGGAACATCGCGGTCAAGGGCGGCCTGGGCGTGTTCGCCGCCATCCTCCTCTCGGCGTCCACCCCGGTCGCGGAGCTGCTCCGCGGCTTCGAGCGCCTCCACGTGCCCAAGGTGTTGGTGGCCATCGCCGGGTTCATGGTCCGCTACCTCGATGTGATCGTCGGGGAGGCGGGGCGCATGCGCGTCGCCCGCGTGTCCCGCGGCGACGACCCCCGGGCGCTCTGGCAGGCTCGGGCCACGGCGGCGACCGCGGGCACGCTCTTCGTCCGCTCCTACGAGCGAGGTGAGCGGGTCCACCTGGCGATGCTCTCGCGGGGCTACGTGGGCGCCATGCCCGAGATGCACCACCACCACCCGAGCCGGGGCGCGTGGGCGCTGGCGACCGTGGTGCCCGCCGCGGTCGCGGCCATCGCGGTCGCGGCCCACCTCCTGTGACCGCGCCGGCCGACGAGCCCACCGCCGCCGTCGACCTCCGCGGGGTCGCGTTCGCCTACCCCGACGGGCGCCCGGCGCTGCGGGGGCTGGACCTGCAGGTGGCGGAGGGCGAGCGGGTCGCCGTCCTGGGTCCCAACGGGGCCGGCAAGACGACCCTGGTGCTGCACCTGAACGGGATCCTCCAGCCCTCTGCGGGCGAGGTGCGCATCGGCGACACCACCGTCGGCCGCGACACCGTGGCCGACGTCCGCCGCCGGGTGGCCATCGTGTTCCAAGACCCCGACGACCAGCTGTTCATGCCCACGGTGCACGACGACGTGGCCTTCGGCCCGGCCAACGCCGGCGACGCCGAGCTGGAGAGCCGGGTGGACGCCGCGCTGGCCGCCGTGGGCCTGCCCGACGTGGGCGATCGGGCCCCCCACCACCTGTCGTTCGGCCAACGTCGCCGGGCCGCGGTGGCCACCGTGCTGGCCATGGACCCTGAGGTCCTGGTGCTCGACGAGCCGACGGCCAACCTGGATCCGGCCGCCCGCCGGGAGCTGGCCGACGTGCTCCGGTCGCAGGCCCTCACCACCCTGGTCGTGACCCACGACCTGCCCTACGCCCTCGAGCTCTGCCCCCGGTCGGTCATCCTCGACGAGGGCCGCATCGTGGCCGACGGCCCGACCGCGGACCTGCTGGCCGACCGCGCCCTCCTCGCCGCCCACCGACTCGAGCTCCCCTTCGGCTTCGACCCCGCCGGGGTGGCCCCGACTCCGTCGTCGCGCAGCTCGACATCGCTACCGACGGGCATCGACCACCGACGGGCATCGACCCGTGCTGGGCCGGTCAGGCGCCGCTGAGGGCGCGGGCGACCAGCCAGGCGCCGCCCACCATCACCAGGACCGAGGTGATGACGGGCAGGTTCACTGCGACCTTGGCCCACCTCGGTCGGTCCTTGCGGGCCAGCAGGGGCTCGATGCGGTGGCGGAGGCGCTCGATCACCAGCCCGGCGCCCACCAGCACCGCGGCCAGCCCGGCCCCGTAGGCCACGATCAGCAGCAGCCCGAACCACGCTCGGCCGATGGCGATCGAGCCCAGCAGCACGACGAGGGCGGAGGGGCTGGGCACCAGGCCGCCGGCGAAGCCCATGGCCACCATGTTCCTCAGCCGCATCCGGGGCGCCATCTCCGGTGCCTCGTCGTCGATCGGATCGGGCTCGTCGTCCCGCGTCGCCGGCACGTCGGTCCCGGCCTGTCTGTCGTCACTCTCGACGCCGCGGGCACGGGCGTCGCCCCCGGCACCGGGTGCGACCTCGGCGTGGGCCAGGGCTGGTCGGACCGCGCCGGTCGAGACCGCGCCCTGGCCGTGGTCGCCGGTCGCCGCGGGGTCGTGGCCGTGGTCGGTCGCCAGGGCGTGCTGGTGGACCACGTCATGGTCGTGGTCGGCGTCGAGCCCGTGGGCGTGGGGGACGGGCGCAGGGCTGTGGTCGTGGCCATCGTGGGCGTGGTCGTCGCCCGGGGCGTGCTGGTGGACCGGGTCGCCCTCGTGGTCGTGGCTGTGGTCGTTGTCGTCGCCGTGGCTGTGCTCTCCGGCCCCGTGATCGTGGGAGTGCCCGCCGAGCTCGTGGGTGTGGGAGTGGCCGCCGATGCCGTGGTGGTGGTGGGTGCTGGCCCCGGGGCCGAGGGTCGGGAAGATCTTGCGGAACCGGAGGGCCCGCCGCAGCAGCACCACGCCGATGGCCGCCACCAGCAGTCCGCTGAACGTGCCCAGGATCGGGTACAGGCGCTCGGGCGCGACCGACGAGTTGCTCACCACCAGGGCCAGGGCGAACACCCCGCCGGTGTGGGTCAGGGCCACCGTCAGGCCCAGCAGCAGGGCCTGGCGGCGGGTGCCCTCCGCCCCCACCAGGTAGGCGGCCATGACCGTCTTGCCGTGGCCCGGGGCCAGGGCGTGGAAGCCGCCCAGGACGAAGCTGAGGACCAGCGCGAACAGGGCGAACGGGATGGTGAGCTGACGTTCGCCCACCAGGTTGGTGAGCCGATCGACCGAGGGCAGCACGCCGCTGGACCCGCCCTCGTCAGGGGCCGGGGCCGCCGGACCGCCGGGCACCACCCGCACTGTGGCCCGCTCCTCCCGGAGCGGGGAGCCCGAGCTGCCCGACGGGTAGGTCCGCAGGCGGTCACTCGTGCTCTCGGCCTCGACGTCGGTGTCGGCGATGGTGGTGCGGTCGCCCTGGGCGATGATCTCGTGCCAGCCGAGCTTGTCGGTGAAGTTGGCGTCGACCAGGCCCACGGTGGTGGAGCCGTCGACCTCGGGCATCGACGCCCTGAGTTGGCACTCGATGCGGGTCGTGGTCAGACCGGCCTGGCCATTGGGGAAGCTGATGTCGGAGTCGGCGGAGGTGAGCGTCAGCGGATCACCGTCGGCCGACAGAGCGAGGCCGTCGGTCGCGGCCACACAGCTGTCCTCGGCGTAGTCCTGCTGCTCGGCGGCCGACAGGTCGTCGTCGCCGTCGGCGTCGATGCCAGGGCGGGCCTGCAGCGTCGGGATCTCGGCCAGGTCGATGACGTAGTCGACCAGCACCTCGTCGGGCCGGATCCGGAGGGCGGCGGAGGTGTTGATGGTGAAGTTGCCCAGGGGGTGCGCTCCGGCCGGCGCGGACCCGAGGACGAGGATCCCGGTCACGATCGCGAGGGCAACTAAGGACCTGCGCGGATAGGGCCTGGTCGCGCCGGAGGCTTCTCCTCGGCTGCGCCTCGGAGAGGGCCCGTGCTTCTGGGTCGCCTCGTCTATCGGCTCGGCTCTCAAGACGAGGGCCGTCCGCCGAGAGCGGGTCGGGAGGATCGTCGCCGCCATCAGGGTCTCCGGGGGACGCGGCCGATGGCAGTTCGGCGGCTCACGCTCGTCTCGTCGGGCTGGGCAGAGCCATGGGTGGTGGGCCCTTCCGTCGCGGGTGCCGGGCAGGTTCGGGGCGGGGTGCGACGCGGCTTCGCGCCGTCCACTCCGCCGGGGCGCCGTCGGGTGACGGCTGGCAGGGGCGGGGACCGTGCTAGCACAGCGACCATGTCCCGTCCCCTTCACCCCCGTCGCCTCCTGGTCGCGGCGCCGAGCCCACGCCCCCGCCCAGCCTGCAGGAGGCGGTGGAGGGGCTGCTCTCGGACGAGGTCGACGCCGACCCCGCCGCGTCCTACCGGTTCCTGGGCGACCCCGCTCGGGAGGAGTACCGGGACGTGGCCGAGTGGACGCGCCGCCGCTCGCAGCGCCCGGCCACCACCGGGTTCGAGATCGAGGAGCCCGAGGTCGACGACACCGTGGTGGCGGTGGTGACCCACCCGCCGGGGCTGGATCCCTTCATCGGCTTGAGTCCGGCTCGTGAGCGCCACACCTTCACCGGCGTGGAGGTCGACGGCGGTTGGCTGGTCGAGTCCGAACCCGAGGTCGAGCTGGGCGAGGTCACCGAGCTGCTGGCCGGCCCGCAGTCCACCGACCTGATCGCGCAGTACTCGACGGACATCCTGGCCTGGGCCCGGGTCATGCCGGTGACGGGGCCGGTGACGCCGTTCTCGGTGGTGGTGGCGCCCATCGGCGACGACTGGAGGATCCTTGCCGTCGCCGACTGACCGCCCCGCCCGGCGGGGTCCGACCCGTCCACCCCGGTGCTGGCCGCGACGCGCCGTCGCCTCCGCCCTGGTCGCGCTCCTCGTCGCGTCCGCGGCCTGCAGCAGCGACCAGGACGGGGGATCGGTGTCGCGGGACGCGGAGATCCCCTTCATCGAGGTGGATCCCGACAGCACCTCACCGACCGATCGGGCCATCGAGGAGGCCCAGGCCACGCTGCGCGACGACCCCACGGACCCCAACGCCCAGCTCGACCTGGCCCAGGCCTTCCTCCAGAAGGGGCGCGAGACCGCAGACCCCACCCTCTACACCAGTGCCGAGATCCTGCTCGAGAAGGTGGCCGTCGTCGCGCCGGACGATCCCCGCGTCCTCAACGCTCAAGGCAGCCTGGCCCTGACCCGCCACCTGTTCACCGACGCCTGGCGCTGAGCGACCAGTCGCTGGAGGTGGCCCCGGCCAACGAGACCGCCTTCGGGGTGCGGGTCGACGCGCTCAACGAGCTGGGGCGCTACGACGAGGCGGTGGAGGCCACCCAGGACATGGTCGACGTCCGCCCCAGCCTGGCCAGCCTGTCCCGGGTGTCCTACGCCCGGGAGCTCCAGGGGGACCTGGACGGGGCGATCGAGGCCATGAGCCAGGCCGTCACCGCGGCCGCAGGGTCCGGTGGCGAGAACGTGGCCTTCGTCGAGGTCCTGCTGGGCAACCTGCTGCTCACCCGCGGTGACCTGACGGAGGCCGAGAGCCAGTACGACGCGGCCGACGAGTCCTTCGCGGGCCTCCCCGCCACCGAGGAGGGACGAGCGAAGCTGTTGGTCGCCCACGAGCGCTACGACGAGGCCGCCCAGCTGCTCGGTGAGCTGGTCGAGGAGCCGGCCCCTCATCCAGTACGCGGTGGCCCAGGGCGATGCCCTCACCGCCGCCGGGCGGGCCGACGAGGCGGAGGACGCCTACGCCCTGGTCGACGGCATCGCTCAGCTGCTGGAGGCGGCCGGGGTGGAGGTCGACGTGGACCTGGCCCTGTTCGACGCCCAGCAGGACCCCGGTGCGGAGTCGGTGGCCCAGGCCCGGCGAGGCCTGGAGCAGCGACCGAGCATCATCGGCCACGATGTCCTGGCCTGGAGCCTCTTCACCGCCGACCAGATCCCGGAGGCGGTCCAGGAGATCGAGGCGGCCCTGGCCACCGACTCGCGAGATCCGCTCATCCGCTACCACGCCGCGGAGATCGCGGCCGCGGACGGTGACGAGGCCGCCGCGATCGAGCACCTCCAGGTCGTGCTGGACACCAACCCACGCTTCTCGGCGGCCCACGTCACCGACGTGGCCGAGTTGGCGGCCCGGCTGGGCCTGGTCATGGCCCCCGCCCGACGGCCTGACCAGGGAGGGCCGTGAGCCGGATGCCGCCGGTCGTGCCTTCGCCCTCGACTACGTCGCCGAGCGGGGCCGGGCCCTGTGCGCGTCCCGGTACCCCCGACGCGCGGCGTTCGGCGCCGCCCGAGGGAAGGCCGAGCGGTCAGCGGAGCTCGGGTGCGGTGGGGCAGCTCCCCGCTCCGGGCCACCGGGGCCGTGCTCACACCCCCGCAGGCCCCTTGCGGGTGGCCTCGGTGCCCTCTGCGCTACGGCAGCGGGCGGTTGAGGTTGGGCAGGAGGCCCGACCGGTGCGCGGTGACGACCAGCTCCACTGCGGAGGCGCAGTCGAGCTTGAAGCGGAGGTGCTTCAGGTGGTCGCGGACCGTCGCCACCGAGATGCCCTCGTCCAGGGCGATCTGCTGGGGGGAGTGGCCCTCGGACAGGGCGCGCAGCACCCCGAGCTCCCGCTCGGTGATGCCAAGCTCATCGGCCTGGGCCGACGCCGGGGGCTCGCCCGGCACGGTCCGGAGGTGGCGGACCTCCGAGGCGGCGGCCACCGCGGTCACGACCTGGTCGAGGGGGGCGTCGTTGTCGAGCACGTCGGTGGCCCCGTGGGTGCGCAGCGTCTCGGTGACGTCGGCGTCGACGTAGGAGGCCACCACCACGATGGCCGCGGCCGGGAACCGCACGGCCAGCGACTTGATGTCGTCGAGGAGGCCGGGTACGGGGGCGCCGACGTGGAAGAGCACGGCGCCGAAGGCCTCGTCGCGGGCCAGGGCACTGGCGGCGTCGGGGCCGCAGTCGATGACCCGGAGCTTGCGATCCGTCCCCAGGGCCCGACACAGGGCGTCGCGCGAGGTGCGGGCCCGGTCGATGACCCCCACGGGGATGTCACGAAGCGGATCCCCTGAGTACCCCGCCTCCGGCGAGGTGTCCTGCGGGGTGGTCACGGTGGGAGGTTCGCCACCGGCGGCGGCGCGGATGGGCGCGTCGCGCAACTCACCGACATCACCTCGTCTTCGCCCTCCCAGGCCCACGAAGCGTGGCCCCTCGACCCCCCTGGTGGGAGCGGTGGGGTCTCATCCTCCGGTGACGGTGCGCTCGACCAGCTCGGGGTCGGCCAGCACGTCGGCCTCGGCGAACAGCAGGGGCCGGGGGCGCTTGGCGGCGAAGGCCGTGGTGCCGTCGACGTGGTGGGGGGAGCGGGCGTCGCCGGACTGTCCGTAGGCCAGCAGCCCGAGCCCCCGCGGACCGTCGTCGGTGAGCTCCACGGCCATCAGGATGCTGGTGCCGTAGGTGCACCGGTAGCCCCCGTTCCGCAGGCCGGTCCGCTCGGAGCGACCGACCACCGCCTCCAAGGGGGCCGGCCCCGGCTCGAGGTCCGACCCGCCCAGGGCGCCCAGGGGGGCCAGGACGTTGAGGACGCCCTCGCCCTCACCCCCGCCGTGGACGGGCACCCGGTGTGCGCCCCGCTGGGCCCACTGCGCGTCGCCCAGGGGCCCGTCGACGGCGACGCCTGCACCTTCCAGTGCGGCCACCGCCGCGGCCACGGCGACCACGACAGGGTCAGGGCCGTCGGGGGGCGGGTCAGCCAGGGTGGCCGGCGTGTCGACCGGTCGGTCCGGGTCGAACGGGGTGGTGAAGAGCCCCCCGGTGGCGCGCTGGTCCGCCTCGGGGAACCCGGCGATGACCTCGCGCCACAGCGCGGCCCCGACCGAGGAGAGGTCGGCCCGCCTATCCCAGGCCGCGAGGATCGCGGCGGCCGGGCCCACATCGATCGATCGGCCGTCGACCTCCACCGGCAACGCGGAGCCGAGTCGCTCGACGATCGGCTCGAGCAGCAGCTCGGCGCTGAGGCTGTCGTTGCGGAGCACTGCATCGAGCACGCCCTCGACGGTAACGTCGCCCTGACGCACCAGGTCGGCCACCACGCGGAGGTTCTGTCGGGTGCGCAGGCTCTGCGGGGTCCGCTCGAAGC
The DNA here is from genome assembly GCA_038233335.1 of Acidimicrobiales bacterium. Classification (GTDB taxonomy): domain Bacteria; phylum Actinomycetota; class Acidimicrobiia; order Acidimicrobiales; family Iamiaceae; genus Iamia. The sequence continues at coordinate 21,282 of JBBSME010000018.1, forward strand.
CGTGCAGCACCGAGAAGCCCTCCAGCCGGACCTCCGGGTGAGGCAGCCAGTGGGAGTCGTTGGCGTTGACCAGGTAGTCGCGCCGCTCGACCTGGGGCAGGCGGTCGTGGGGGACCAGCCCCGGTGAGCGGGCACCGGGCACCTCCACCCAGTCGTCGTCGGGCTCGCTGCCGTCCACCAGCGCGACCCGGTTCTCGTACAGGAGTGCGGCGACCGGGTCTTCGGCCACCCGGGTGCGAAAGCGGTCCTGGGCCGTCGCCGACAGGTTGGGGGTCGCTGACGCGTCGATGTACCAGGCCCGGCCGGAGCGATCGGCGGCCAGGGTGTTGACCCAGGGCAGGCCCTGGACCTCGGCGAAGGCCCGCTGGAAGTTGTCGAGGTCGCGAGCCCGATCCATGGCCAGGAACTGGGCCACCACCTGGACGTTGTCGAGGTTGGCGTCGCGGTAGCAGAAGCCGGTCTCGGTGCCCCACCCCAGCAGGGGCAGGTTCACCATGGGGCCGTGGTGGGTGGCCCACAGCGTGCGCTCGACGGTGTGCACGGCGTCGCCGTCGTCGTCCCGGACGGCCACCGCGTAGGTCGTCGGGGTCATCTCCCGCTCCTCGTCGCCGTAGCGGTAGGCCGTGGGCCGGCCCGGCACCAGGTCGAGGCGGGCCAGGGTGAAGCGGTGGCCCTTGGAGAAGGTGTGGGTCCAGGCGACATCCGCGTTGAAGCCGATCTGCACGCCGGGCGACCCGATGAGCGCCGAGCCATAGACGTCGAGCTCGCCGGGCAGGGTGAGGTGGCACTCCCAGAACCGGGCCTCCCCGCTCCACGGGACGTGGGGGTTGGCCATCACCAGGCCGTGGCCCGAGGCGGTGGCCTCGCCGCCGAGGGCCCAGCCGTTGCTGGCACCGGTGTTGCCCCGACCGAGGGCGTTGAGCGGGGAGGCGGGCGCGGGCCCGTCGGGCCCGGGGGCCTCGGCCCGACCGACGATGCCGACCAGGTTGCGGCCGCTGCCCATGAGGGCCACGTCGCCGAGGTAGGCGTAGAGGTCGAGCTCGGAGATGGGACGGACCCAGTCGGCCCCCGCGCACCAGGCGGGCAGGGCATCGGTCGCCACCGCCTCCGCCCGCCAGGCCTCCAGCCCGGCCGCGTACCCGGCGATCATCTCCTGCAGCTCGGGGGGTTGCGCGTCGCGGAACGCGGCGGCCCTCTCGACCACGCCGAGGACGAGGTAGCCCAGGTCGCTGGCCAGGTGGGACCCGTCCGGCCCGACGCCGTGGAACCGGGCCCGTTCGCTGCGCACCTTCACGATCTGGTCGGCGATGGTCGGCAGGTGGTCGTGAGCGCAGGCCCACCCCTGCCCGAAGCCCAGATCGCCCCAGGTGTCGGCCCGGACGTGGGCCACGCCGTGGGTCGTCCATCGGATGTCGGCGCGGTAGCGCCCGTCCCCCTGGTCAGCCATGTCCGCACACTGCCACGCTGCGACCCGATCGGCGTTCTCGCCGTTCTCGCGACGATCGGTACACGTTTTCGTGCCCGATCCGTCGCGAGAAGGGGGTGTCGGCCTTCAGACGGTGACGAGGATGCGTTCGCTGGCGAAGGCGCCGATGCCCACGTGGGCGCCGTTGACCTCGACGGTGGTGGTGCCGTCAGGCGAGGCCGCGGTGACGGTGCCGGAACGGCCTGGGAGGAGCTCGGCCTGCTCCAGGAACTCCAGCATCCCGGGGGAGAACTCCAGCTCCTCGGGGATCCGGCTCACGGTGAAGCGGGCCCCCACCGGCACGCCGCACAGGGGGTTGGCATCAGGGGCGGTGTAGTCGGCGCCGGGGATGGGGTTGCCGTGGGGGCAGGTGGTCGGCTCGCCCAGGAGGCGAGTCATGGCTGCTTCCACGTTGTCGGAGATGACGTGCTCCCACTTGCCCGCCTCCTTGTGGGCCTCGGCCCAGGACAGGCTGAGCACGTCGGTGAGGAAGCGTTCGGCCAGGCGGTGGCGTCGGACGACGGACTCGGCCAGGCGAAGGCCGTCGGAGGTGAGGGTGATGCGGCCGTCGATGTCGACCAGGCCCTCGGTCTCCAGCTTGCGGATCATCTCCGAGACCGCAGGCCGAGACACCTCCAGGCGCTCCGCGATGCGAGCCTGGATGACGTCGACGTCGTCCTCGTTGAGCTCGAAGATCGCCTCGCAGTACTCCTCGAAGGCCGGGTGGTACTCCGGGGCGATGTAGGTGGCCACCAGCGGAGCCTACCGGCCCCCCTGCGCGTGCGGTCCGGATCGGTTCTCGATGTTGGCTCCAGCCGGTCCGGATGTCACACCCCCGTCGTACGCTGCGACCATCGGTGCCGCGCCCCCGCCCCCCGATGTCGCACAGACGGACCCTCTGGCCCCGTTCAGCGCGCCGGTGCGGGAGTGGTTCTCCACCTCCTTCGGGGCGCCGACCGACGCCCAGGCCAAGGGGTGGCCGGCCATCGCCGCCGGCGAGCACACCCTCATCCTGGCCCCCACCGGCTCGGGCAAGACCCTGGCCGCCTTCCTCTGGGGGATCGACCGGCTGATGAGCCGGCCCCGGCCCACCGACGACGAGGGCAAGCCGGTCGAGGGCACCCGCCTCATCTACCTGTCCCCCCTGCGAGCCCTGGCCGTGGACGTCGACAAGAACCTGCGCAGCCCGGTTCGCGGCATCCGCTTCGCGGCAGAGCGGCTGGGCGCCGAGCACTCCGCAGTGGCCGCGGCCGAGCCCACGGTGGCCCTCCGCACCGGCGACACCCCCTCCGACGAGCGCCGCACACTCGCCCGCCACCCACCCGACATCCTCATCACCACCCCCGAGTCGCTCTACCTGATGCTCACGTCCAAGGTGCGGGAGACCCTCACGGGCGTCGAGGCCGTGATCATCGATGAGATCCACTCGGTGGCGGCCACCAAGCGGGGCTCCCACCTGGCCCTCACCCTGGAGCGGCTGGAGGCCGTGACCGACCAGCCCCCGCAGCGGATCGGCCTGTCGGCCACCCAGCGGCCGTTGGACGAGATCGCCCGCTTCCTGGGTGGCCACGGCGACGACGGCCGACCCCGGCCGGTCACCATCGTCGACGCCGGCAGCCGCAAGGTCCTCGAGGTCGAGGTCGTCGTCCCGGTCGACGACATGGCCGACCTGGGCCAGCCCGTCACCCCCGACGAGCTGCCCAGCGGCCCGGCGGCGGCTGCCCCGGCCCGGCGCAGCATCTGGCCGGCCATGCACCCGCAGCTGCTGGAGCTGGTGCGGTCCCACCGATCCACGCTCATCTTCGTGAACGCCCGCCGCCTGGCCGAACGCCTGGCCACCCGGCTCAACGAGCTGGCCGCGGAGGAGGACGCCCGAGCCCGGGGCGAGGACCCGGCCGACCCCTTCACCGGGGCCGAGGCCCAGGGCCGTCCCCCTGACGAGGTCGCGGTGCCCGAGCTGGTCAAGGCCCACCACGGCTCGCTGGCCCGGGAGCAGCGCCTGGTGATCGAGGACGACCTCAAGGCCGGACGCCTCCGGGGCCTGGTCGCCACCTCGTCGCTGGAGCTGGGCATCGACATGGGCGCGGTGGACCTGGTCATCCAGGTCGAGTCGCCCGGCGCGGTGAGCCGGGGTCTCCAGCGCATCGGCCGGGCCGGCCACCAGGTGGGCGAGCCCAGCCGGGGCCGGATCTTCCCCAAGCACCGGGCCGACCTCCTGGAGGCAGCCACCGTCGTCCCCCGCATGGAGGCCGGCCTGGTCGAGGCCATGCGCTACCCCCGGAACCCGGTCGACGTGCTGGCCCAGCAGATCGTGGCCATGTGCGCCCTCGACGAGTGGGCCCTGGGTGACCTGGCCGCGGTCATCCGGCGCGCCGCGCCCTTCGCCGAGATGACCGACGGCGTCCTCCACGAGGTGCTCGACCTGCTGGCCGGGCGCTACCCGTCGGAGGAGTTCGCCGAGCTGCGCCCCCGCATCGTGTGGGACCGCGCCGCGGGTGTGGTCCGGGGACGTCAGGGGGCGCAGCGCCTGGCCGTCACCAGCGGCGGCACCATCCCGGACCGGGGCCTGTTCGGGGTGTTCCTGCCCGACGGCACCCGGGTGGGTGAGCTCGACGAGGAGATGGTCTACGAGAGCCGACCGGGGGAGACGTTCCTCCTGGGCGCCACGACCTGGCGGATCGAGGACATCACCCACGAACGGGTCGTGGTCACCCCCGCCCCCGGGCTGCCGGGGAAGATGCCCTTCTGGCACGGCGACGGCCCCGGTCGGCCCCTGGAGCTGGGTCGGGCGGTGGGGGAGACCACCCGCATCCTGCGAGAGATGCCTCGCGAGGAGGCCCTGGTCCGCCTGCGCGACGTCCACCGCCTCGACGGGCGGGCCGCCACCAACCTGCTGGCCTACATCGACGACCAGGCCAACGAGGGCGCGGTCCCCGACAATCGCACCATCGTGGTCGAGCGGTTCCGCGACGAGATCGGCGACTGGCGGATCTGCGTGCTCTCGCCGTTCGGGGCCCGGGTCCACGCCCCGTGGGCCATGGTCCTGCAGGCCCGGCTGGCCGAGCGGTGGGGTGCGCCGGTCGAGCTGATGTGGAGCGACGACGGCATCGTCATCCGCCTGCCCGAGGCCTACGACGACCTGCCGCTCGAGGAGCTGCTGATCGACCCGGAGGACGTCGACGAGGCCATCGTCGCCCACCTCCCCGGCACCGCACTGTTCGCGGCCCGGTTCCGGGAGTGCGCGGCGCGGGCTCTGCTCTTGCCCCGCCGCCGTCCGGATCGCCGCACCCCCCTGTGGCAGCAGCGCCAGCGGGCGGCCGACCTGCTGGCGGTGGCGGCCCGCCACCCGCGGTTCCCGATCCTCTACGAGACGACCCGGGAGATCTTGACCGACGTCTTCGACGTGCCCGCCCTTCGGGAGCTGCTGGGCGACCTCCGCGCCCGGCGGGTGCGGGCCGTCGCCATCGACACCCCCAAGGCCTCACCCTTCGCCCAGTCGCTGCTCTTCGGCTGGATCGCGGTCTACATGTACGAGGGCGACGCGCCGCTGGCCGAGCGCCGGGCCGCGGCCCTGGCCCTCGACCGCGACCTGCTGGCCGAGCTGCTCGGGGCCGACGAGCTGCGCGACCTGCTCGCCGTCGACGTCCTCGACGAGGTGGAGCGCTCCCTCCAGCACCTCGACGGTCGCATGGCGGCCCGCGACCCCGACGAGCTGCACGACCTGGTGCGCACCCTCGGTCCGCTCACCCTGGACCAGCTGGCGCAGCGCAGCGACCCCGGCGGCGAGGCCAGCCGGGCGCGACGGTCAGGCGCCGCCTCGCGCCCGTCCGAGGTCCAGCCGATCGCCGACGGATCGACCTCGGATGTCGGCCAGCGGATCGACAGCGAATCGGCGCCCGACGGACGGGTGGCGACGGGGGAGTGGCCCGACGGCAGCCCCGAGCCGGCGCCCGAGGAGCCGCTGTGGCCGCCCCCGGACCGGAACGAGACCGCCGTGCGCGCCGTCGTCGAGGGCTGGGTCGACGATCTGGTGTCGGCCCGACGCGCCATCCGGGTCGGGGTCGCGGGGGAGGAGCAGGTGGCCGCGGCCGAGGACGGGGCCCGCCTGCGCGACGCGCTGGGCTGCGCGGTGCCGGTTGGGCTGCCCTCCGCGTTCACCGAGCCCGTCGATCGTCCCCTGCACGATCTGGTGGCCCGCCATGCCCGCACCCACGGGCCGTTCCTCGCCCGCGAGGTGGGCCGCCGCTATGCGGTTGACGAGCCCCGGGTGGTCGGAGCCCTGGCCGACCTCTCGGCCGAGGGCCGATTGGTCCAGGGCGAGTTCCGCCCGGGCGGGGTGGAGCGGGAGTGGTGCGACAACGAGGTGCTGCGGCGGATCCGCCGCCGGTCGTTGGCCGCCCTGCGCCGAGAGGTGGAGCCGGTCGAGGCCGAGGCCCTGGCCCGGTTCCTGCCCCGCTGGCAGGGGGTGGGCCTGCCCCGCCGGGGGATCGACGGGCTGGTCGAGGTCCTCGGGGTGCTGCAGGGTGCGCCGCTCCCCGCCTCGGTGCTGGAGGCCGATGTGCTCCCCGCCCGGATGGACCAGTACCGACCGGCCGACCTCGACGCCCTGGCCGCCTCAGGCGACTTGGTCTGGGTGGGCGCGGGGGCCATCGGCTCAGGCGACGGCCGGGTCAGGCTGGTGTTCCGGGACGAGCTGGGCCTGCTGGTCCCCGAACCCGACGGCGAGGTGGCCCCGGCCGGCCCGGTCCACGACGCCCTGCGCGACCACCTCGCGGTCCGGGGGGCTTCGTTCTGGCCCGACCTGCAACGCGCCGTGGCCGACGCCGACCAGGAGTGGGACGACGCCTCCCTGCTGGCCGCCCTCTGGGACCTGGTCTGGGCCGGGGAGATCACCAACGACACGCTGGCGCCGCTGCGAGCCCTGGTGGGGGCGGGCGCCCGGGGCGGTCGCAGCCCGTCGGGCGGTGGCCGGGGCCGGTCGGGCCGGCCTCGACCCGGTCGGCTCAGCCGGTCGGGCCCGCCCGCGGCTGCTGGTCGCTGGTCGTTGGTGACTTCGCTGCGCGCCCCGGGCCCCAGCCCCAGTGAGACGGCGCTGGCCCGGGCCACCCAGCTGCTCGAGCGCCACGGAGTCCTCACCCGCGAAGCGGCCCTGGCCGAGGGCATCGAGGGCGGCTTCGCCGGCGTCTACCCCGTGCTGCGGGCCATGGAGGACAAGGGCACCGTGCGCCGGGGCTACTTCGTGACCGGGCTGGGCGCGGCCCAGTTCGCCCTGCCCGGCGCGGTCGACCGGCTCCGAGCCGAGCGCGACCCGACGGCGCAGCGTCGCGGCGCTCCCCGCGGGGGCCCATCGCCGGCGCCGGCCGAGCTCGACCACGCCGACGCTCTACCGGCCGGGACGGGCGTCGCACCCGGCCTCGGACCGGGGGTGGCCGACCCCACCACCGATCAGGGCCTCGGGGCGGATGTGGTCGGAGGCGTGCCCGCGCCGCTGTCGACGGGGTGGGGCCCGACCCCGGTCGAGGAGCCCGACTGGCGAGCCGAGGGCAGGTACCCCGGCAGCGACGACGTGTGGGGTGACAGCGGGGAGGACGTCGCCTCGGATCCCGAACCGGCTCCGCTGGTCCTGCCGGCCACCGACCCGGCCCTGCCCTACGGCGCGGCCCTGCCGTGGCCGGCGACGGCAGGGCGGCCGGGCCGGACCGCCGGGGCGCAGGTGGTGCTGTTCGACGGTCGCCCGCTGGCCTACCTGGAGAGAGGCGGGCGCAGCGTGAGCCTGTTCCCCGGGGCCGCGGGCCGGGCCGAGGCCGGCGCCTCGGTGGTCGTGGACGGCTCCGAGGACGATCCCCGGTGGGCTGACGCGCTGGCCGCCCTGGTACGCCGCGGCAGGCGGCGTACCCTGGAGATCACCAAGGTCGACGGCGAGCCGGTGCGGGAGGTGCCTGCGGCCGACGTCCTGCGGGCGGCCGGCTTCGTCGACTCCTACCGGGGCCTCGTCCTCCGCTCCCGCTGACCCGCCCGCTCGTTCTGAGCGTCAGACGCGCTGTTTCCGGTGCGCTCAGCAGACAGAAGCGCTCAGCCGACAGACGCGGCGACCGCTCACTGCTCCTCGGTGCGGCCCTTCTGCTCCCAGCGCTCGTCCTCTTCCTTCCAGGCCTCGTTGCGGGCCTCGACCTGGTCCTGCCAGGCCTCGGCCGCGGCCTTGCTCGGGTAGGGCCCGAGCACCTCGGCGTCCCGAGGACGCTCGTTGCCAGTGACGGCGCGCTTCTCGGTCAGGTCCCACCACCATGTCTCGGCCACGTCATCCTCCTCCGGTCGCGGTTCCCGTCGACCCTGCCACATCTGCCCGCCCGGAGCGACCCGAGCCGCGCGAGCATGGTGGCGTGGGCCCCCCCTCCCGATCGGACTCCTCCCAAGCCGACACCCCGACGTCGGACCTCCTCCGTCCCTTCGTCATCGTGGGCCTGCTGGTCGCGGTGATGGGGGTCGAGGAGGTCATCGACCTCATCCCGGGGACACCGTTCGACTCGTGGGGGATCGAGCCCCGGAGCCTCGACGGGCTGGTGGGCGTCCCCCTGGCCCCGTTCCTCCACTCGGGGTTCCGCCACCTGCTGGCCAACACGCTCCCGTTCCTGATCCTCGGCGGCATCATCGCCAGCGGGGGCATCGGGCGGTTCGTGCGGGTCTCGGTGATCGTCGGCCTGGTCAGCGGCCTGGGCACCTGGCTGTTCGCCAGCCCCGGCACCGTCCACCTGGGGGCCAGCGGGCTGGTCTTCGGCTACCTGACCTACCTCATCGGCCGGGGCATATTCGCTCGCAACGTGCTGTGGCTGGCCGGCGGCGCGCTGATCCTGCTGGTGTACGGCGGCATCCTCTGGGGGCTCCTGCCTCGGCCCGGCGTGTCGTGGACGGGTCACGCCTTCGGGGCGGTCGGTGGCGTGCTGGCCGCATGGGTCCTGCACCGGCGCGGCGACGAGCCGGCCCCCGACGATCCACTGGGCTGAGGGCCTCGCCGTGCTCGGACGCGCCGATCCGGGAGCGGCCGTAGGGTCGGGCCATGGACGACCTCCACGCCCTCGACGCCACCGCCCAGGCCGCGCTGGTCCGCTCCGGTGAGGCCACGGCCTCGGAGCTGGTCACCGCCGCGGTCGAGCGGGCCGCCGCCCTCAACGACGACCTGAACGCCATCATCCACCCCCGGTACGAGGAGGCGGTGGCCGAGGCGGGTGGGGACCTGCCCGACGGCCCGTTCCGCGGGGTGCCCTTCGTCCTCAAGGACCTCGACGGCACCGCCGCGGGCCTGCCGCTGCACATGGGGACGAAGGTGCTGCGCGACCGGGGCTACGTCGCTCCGGCCGACGACACCCTGATCGGACGGTTCCGGGCCGCCGGCCTGGTGGTGATCGGCAAGACCAACACCCCCGAGCTCGGTCTGATCCCCTCGACCGAGCCGGAGGCCACCGGCCCCACCCACAACCCGTGGGACCTGGGCCGCACCGCCGGCGGGTCGAGCGGCGGGTCGGCCGCCGCGGTCGCGGCCGAGATCGTCCCCATGGGCCACGCCGGCGACGGCGGAGGCTCCATCCGCATTCCGGCCAGCGCCTGCGGACTGGTGGGGCTCAAGCCGTCGCGGGGCCGGGTGCCGGTCGGCCCGACCGTCGGCGAGGCCTGGGCCGGGCTGGTCAGCCGCCTGGCCGTCACCCGTTCCGTGCGCGACACCGCCGCCCTCCTCGACGCGGTCGCGGGGAAGGACGTCGGCGCGCCGTCGTGGGCGCCGCCCCCTGAGCGCCCCTTCCTCGAGGAGGTCGGCGCCGACCCCGGCCGGCTGCGCATCGGGTGGGTGTCGGAGGCGCCCGACGGGTCGGCCACCTCGGATCCGGAGGTGGCACTGGCCGTGGGCCAGGCCGCAGCCGCACTGGAGGCGCTGGGCCACGACGTCGAGCGCACGTTCCCTCCGGCGTTGGCCGAGGGGGCTGTCGCCGCGCACTTCCTGACCTGCTTCGGGGCCTGGACCGCCCGGGAGCTGGACCACATCGGCGAGATGATCGGGGAGCCGGTCACCGAGGACGGGGTGGAGCGGGGGACCTGGGCCGTGGCCGAGATGGGCCGCACCGTCACCGCCGCCCAGTACCTGGCCGGCCTGGAGGGCCTGCACGCCGCGGCCCGCGACATCGTGTCCTGGTGGGAGGTCGACGGGTTCGACCTCCTGCTCACGCCGACGATCCCCGAGGTACCGCCCACCCTCGGCCAGTTCGCCTCCACCGAGGCCGAGCCGCTCACCGGCCTGGTGCGCTCGACCTCGATCGTGGCCTTCTGCGCGGCGTTCAACGTGACCGGGCAGCCGGCCATCTCGCTGCCCCTGGCCCGGACCACGGCCGGCGTGCCCATCGGGCTGCAGCTGGTCGCCGCCCCGGCCCGGGAGGACGTGCTGATCCGCGTCGCCTCACAGGTCGAGGAGGCCCACCCCTGGGCGGACCGGCGGCCCCCGATCGTTCGCTGACCCGTCAGCCGTCTCCGGCGAGGGCGGCCACGGCGCGCACCGGGAAGGTGCCCATGCCGACGACCGCCGGAGGCAGGGCGGTGAACCGGAACTCAGCGCCGACCAGTCGCTCGAGTCCGGTGAGGTGCTCGACCACCGGGACCCCGGCGTCGAGCAGGGCCGTGTGGGCGGGGCGCTCCCCGTCGGTGATGGCATCGATGTTCACCGAGTCGATCCCGACGACCGCAGCATCACGCTGGGCCAGGCGGTGGGCCGCATCGGCGGTGAGGTGGGGGTTGTCGCTCGCACCGGTTGTGATCCTCGCCGGGCCGGAGGGGGGGAGACCGACCCGACGAGGAACCTGCTGTCTACCCCACGACAGCCCCCTTGATGCAAAGGAAGACGAGAAGATCGCGTCGGGGCAGGTGAGGGGGCGACCCGCCCGTGCGCTCAGCCCGGCCGCGAGTACCAGGGGCGGTTGCCCGGGTCGTCGGGGTCGAGGCCGCCCCGGTCGACGAGGGCGGTGAGCACGATGCGAAGGGTGGGTGGGTCGAGGGCTCGATTGGCGGGGCCCAGCAGCTGGCGGATCGTGCCGTCCGGGGTGAGCTCGAGGCAGCCCCGGATCTCCGTTCCCCGGTACAGCGCGAGCAGCTCGCTGCGCCCCTCGGCCGCGGCCGGCCCGAAGTCGCCGACGCAGGTGCGCAGCATGCGGCCCCAGCGCTCCAGGTCGCCGCAGGTCCGGGCCCGGCTGAACCAGATGCCCTCCACCTCCCATCCGTCGAGGCGGGTGAGCCGGGCGCTGGTCGGGACGGGTGTGGTCGGCCTGACGGTGCTCCGGGTCGGCGGGGGGTGGAGACCGCCGCCGGCCCCGGGTGGCCGCGGGCGAGGGGCGGGACGCGGGCCGCGCCGCGGTCCTGCGTCGGTCGGCAGGATCAGGTCGGCCAGGGGGAGATCGAGGCGGGGTGGGCCTGCGAGCATCCCCTGGTGGGGGCGGGTGGGCGGTAGGGTCGGGCGAGGGCGTCGGGCGACCGATGACGTGGTCGCACGCTGACCGCCGGTCGGCGCCCTCCGGGCCGGTCGTCCCCGGGCGGGGATGGCTGGCTCGGTGACGACCAGGGCCCGGCACCGGTCGGCCAGGGCCGGCAGTCGGCCAGGCAGCCGAGTCGGCAGCCGTGCGGACACGTCCGGCCAGAGCCGGGCCACCTCCCGAAGTCGGGCCGTGCCGCCCGGTCTGGTCGCGTCGACCAGCACCTGCTCACCCCGCCGGCTCCCGACCGCAGCGATGACGGTCCGACAGGCCCGCAGCTGGTCGACGGTCAGCGCGTCGTCAGGACCCGTCTCGGTCGCAGCCCGGAGGACGCGGACCAACCGGTCCGGCTCCAGCGTCGCCGCGCCGGCCAGGGAGAGGC
>JBBSME010000019.1:0-31474 GCA_038233335.1 Acidimicrobiales bacterium
GCCGCACGGGGCACCCGCGCCTCGGGCCTGGGCGTGGGCCCCGGGGCAGCACGGGGCACCTGGGCCTTCGGCCGCGGGGAGGGCCCCGGGGCAGCACGGGGAACCTTGGCCTTGGGCCTGGGCGTGGGCCCCGGGGCAGCACGGGGAACCTTGGCCTTGGGCCTGGGCGTGGGCCCCGGGTCGGCGACGTCCGTCGTGGCCGGCTCCTCGGGCAGGCCGGCCTGGGCGCGGGCCTTGGCCAGCCGCTCCTCGCGACGGGCCTCCGCCCGGGCCGGGTTGGTGGCCCGCACGTAGAGGACCAACAGGACGAGCAGACCGACGGCCACGGCGGCGAGGCCGGCCACGACGTACCACACGCTGCGCAGGTCCTGGTCCGCCTGTTGCTGGGCCTCGTCGGTGTCGGTCGGTTCCAACCGCACCTCGTCGTCGCCGACCGGCGTCTCCGCCTCGGGCGCCGAGGTGACCGGATCACCGGGCACGGTCGTGTCGGTCGGGTCGACCTGAGCCGCAGGACCGGACCGCACCGGCGACGCAGCCGCCACCCCCGGCACGCTCAGCGCGACCACTGCGGCCAACGCCACGAAGGCGGCGGTCACAGGCGTCAGGGGTCGGTCGCGCACCATCTGATGATGCTAACGGCGGACCGCGCGACGGCCCGGTTCGGCTCCCACGGGGCGGGCGATCATCGCTGGTGGTGGGGGCAGGAGTAGGTCGTCCGTCCGCCCACCGTGCGCCGCTGGAGCGGCCGATGGCACCGGGGGCACCGACCCTCGCGGGACCGCTGGATCTGCAGGTCTCCCGTGTGGGAACCGCCGCGCTCGGTCAGCAGGGCGATGGTGGCCCGGAGCTGTCGGTGCAGGCGCGCCACCTCCCGGTCCTCGAGCGCCCCGGCGAGTCGGGCCGGGTCGAGCCGCGCTCGCCACAGGGCCTCGTCGCAGATCAGGTTGCCGATGCCGGCCACCCGGGCCTGGTCGAGCAGTCGGGCCTTCAGGGGTGCCGAGGAGCCGGCCAGCGCGTCGCGCAGCGCCGCCTTCCCGATCGTGGCCGCGTCGGGGCCCAGGCGCTCCTCGTCGGGGTCGATCTCCACCCCGCCCAGGCGCCGAGGGTCCACCAGGCTGAGGTCACCGCCACCCACGAAGGAGAGGCCGAACCGGTGCCAGGCCGGGTCGTCTCGATCCGACGAGTACTCCAGCTTCTCGATGGGTCCGATGCCGTCGACGAGCAGCTTCCCGGTCATCCCGAAGCGGAGCCCCAGGACCGGACCGTCGGTGTCCAGCATGAGCAGCTTGCCCCGACGCCGGGTGCCGACCACCCGACGCCCGGCCAGCAGCGCCTCGACCTCGGCCGGCTCGGTGCCCTTGCAGAACCAGGGATCCGGCGCGTGCGCGGCGCGGATGACCCGGCCGACGGTGCAGTCGGCGACGACCCGGTAGGCCTCGACCTCGATCAGCTCGGGCACATCACCTCGCCCGGGACCCGTTCTCGCGACGAATACGACACACGTGCGTGTAGGAATCGTCGCGAGAACCTCGGGGCGGCAGGTCGCACCGTGGTCAGGAGCCGATGGCGGCGGCCAGGGCCTGGTCGAGGTCGACCCGGAGGTCCTCGGCGTGCTCCAGGCCCACCGACAGCCGGATGGTGCCCGCCCCGATGCCGACCGCCGCCAGCTCCTCGGGCAGCAGGTTGACGTGGGTGGTGGACGCCGGGTGGGTCACCAAGGTCTCGGGACCGCCCAGCGACGAGGCCAGCTGGGCCAGCTCCACCGCCTCCACGAAGCGACGCCCGGCGTCGATCCCCCCGGGGACGTCGAAGCAGACCAGTCCCCCCAGCTCCCGCATCTGGCGGCGGGCCAGCTCGTGCTGGGGATGGGACTCGAGCCCGGGGTGGCGCACCTCGGAGACCCGCCCGTCCTTCTCCAGCCACCGGGCCAGCTCCAGGGCGGAGGCCGACTGGCGGGCGAAGCGCACGGGCAGGGTCCGCAGGCCCCGGATCCCGTTGGCCGCGTCGTAGGGCGAGGCGGTGGCCCCCTGAAGCACCGCGAAGCCGGTGAGCCAGGTGATGAGCTCGGCCGAGGCGGCCACCACGCCGAGGGTGGCGTCGTTGTGGCCGGCCATGGCCTTGGTGGCGGAGTGGACGACGATGTCGACCCCGTGGTCGAGGGGCCGCTGCCCAAGGGGGGTGGCGAAGGTGGAGTCCACCACGGTCATCGGACCGGCGATGGCGCCCAGGGCCTCGAGGTCGACCAGGTCCAGCCGTGGGTTGGCCGGGGTCTCGGCCCACACCAGCATCGTCTTGCCCGGTCGCACCGCCGCCGCGAAGGACGAGGGGTCGGTGCCGTCGACGAAGGTCACATCGATGCCGAACCGGGGGCACATGGCCTGGAGCACCAGCTGGGTGCCGGCGTAGATCTGGCGCGCGGCGACGATGTGGTCGCCCTGCGAGCACAGGCCCAGCACGACGGCGGTGACCGCGCCCATGCCGGACCCGAAGGCGCGGGCCGCCTCCGCCCCCTCCAGGTCGGCCACCGCGTCCTCGAAGTCCGACACCGTCGGGTTCCCGTAGCGGGAGTAGAAGCGGTCGTTGCCCACGGTGGTGGCCGCGGCCTGCGCCTCGTCGACCGACTCGGACACGAAGGTGGAGCTGGCCCACACCACCGGGGCCAGGGCCGGTTTCGAGCCCTCTCGACCGCTCCGCACGGCCACGGTGTCGGGGTGCAGGGGACTGTCCGCGGTCACGTCCGACAGCCTTGCAGGATCGGGGTCACAGGGTCTCCAGGTCGGCGAGGAGGGGGCCGAGCAGCTCGCCCACCTGCCCCAGCTCGAGCAGGAAGGCATCATGGCCGTGGGGGCTGACGATCTCCGCGTAGCGGGCCGCTTGGCCGTGGGCCCGCAGGGCGCGGACCATCTCCTGGGACTGGTAGGCGGGGTAGAGGGTGTCGCTGGAGACACCGACGGCCAGCACCGGCGCCTTGATCCGCGCCAGGGCGGGCCCGAGGCCGCCGCGGCCGCGGCTGAGGTCGTGGAGGTCCATGGCCTTGGTCAGGAGGAGGTAGGAGTTGGCGTCGAAGCGACGGATGAGCTTGTCGCCGTGGTGCTCGAGGTAGCGCTCCACCTGGAAGCGGTGCCAGAGGCCGAAGCGGCCCGAGAGGGGCTCCACCTCGTCTCGCCCGAACTTGTCGGTGAACACCCGGTCCGTGCGGAACGTGATCTGGGAGATCATCCGGGCCAGGGCCAGCCCGGCGTGGGGGCCCTGGCCCGGGGGGGCGTCGTAGTAGTCACCGCTGTTCCAGGCCGGGTCCAGGGCGATGGCCCGCCGTCCCGTGCTCCAGTAGGCGATCTGCTGGGCGGTGGCCTCGGTGCAGGTGGCGATGGGGACCAGGGCCCGGACCCGGTCGGGGAACATCACCCCCCACTCGAGGACCTGCATCCCACCCATCGACCCCCCCACCACCGCGGCCCAGGCGTGGATGCCGAGGGCGTCGGCCAGACGGGCCTGGGTGCGGACCATGTCCCGCACCGTGACGACCGGGAAGGTCGGGCCGTAGACGCCGAGGCGGTCGGATCGATGCGACGCGGGGCCGGTCGTGCCCTGACAGCCGCCGAGCACGTTGGCGCAGACCACGAACCACCTGTCGGTGTCGATCACCCGGCCCGGCCCGATGAGGCCGTCCCACCACCCGGGGGAGGCCTGGCCGGGGCCGGCCGGCCCCGCGGCGTGGGCGTCGCCGGTGAGGGCGTGGCAGAGGAGGATGGCGTTGGAGGCGTCCGGGGCCAGGGTGCCCCAGGTCTCGAAGGCCACGGTGATGTCCCGCATCTGCCCGCCGCCCTCCAGCACGAAGGTGCGATCCACGAAGGTCCGGAGGAACTGGCGGTCGGCGGCCGGATCGCTCGGCCGCCAGGCACCCGACGCGGGGAGGGTGCTGTCGTGGGCTCGGGTCCACGACGGCTGCTCCAGGGCGGAGTCGGCATCGACCAGGTCACTGATGTCGTCGCCCATGGTCGTGTCGCTCCTCCCGGTGTCGGGGGGCGGACCTTCGGTGCCTCGCGCCGGGCGGACCCGGACACTTCGTTGCCGATCCGAGGACCGACCACATCCCCGCCCGGAGGCGGGAGGCACCTTGGGTGTCCGTCCCAGGTTGCCGGACCCGGTGACCCGGGCCGCTCATGATGACCGCCGCAGCGTAGGCCGAGGAGCGACCCGCTGCGCAACCTCTTGCCCGCAGGCTCGCGACCCAGGCCAGGCGAGGGCCCGCCGGTAGCCTCGCCGCCCATGGACCACCCTGCGGGAGACGACGGCGACGGGCCGGGCGGCCAGCCCGAACCGGCGGCGGCCCGCGACCCCCGCCCCGCGCCCGCGGCCCGGCCGACGATGGGCCCCGGGCGGCGGGCTCCGCAGGCCAACCGCGGCGACTACACCGGCTGTGCCCTCTGGGCCGGAGGCTTCCTCGTCCTGGTGATCATCAGCTTCACGGTGGGGGTGATCCTGCGCCCGGACTCCGACACCACCGACGGCAGCGAGGCGGTCACCCTCGCCAGCAGCGTCGCCGGCGACGACGCCTACGAGATCGTGGGCCGGAGCGACGAGATCGGCGATCCCTGCGTGACCCTCCGTCGCGACGGCGAGGAGGTCACCGGCCAGTGCGGTTCGGCCCTCGACATCGACGAACCGACCCGCTACAAGGTCACCTCCACCGTCCTGGAGGACGGCACCACCTTGGTCTTCGGCCCGGTGCCGGGCCAGACCGAGCAGGTCCGGCTCCGGCTGGAGGACGGGTCCGAGCCGGTGGTCGACGTCCGCCGCAGCCAGACGGCGGGGTTCCCCTGGTTCGCGCTGGAGACCGACCAGGACATCGACGGCCCGGCAGAGATGCTCGACGGCAACGGAGACCCCCTCCGGCCCGGCTGAGGTCGCGGACCGGCGGCGCGAGCCACTCGGGCGTAGGACGGTGCGGGAGCGGTCAGGATGGGGCGGTGGAACCGGCCCTGGCCCGCTCGCTGTGGCACCCGCTGGAGACCATCAACGCTGTCACCTACTTCTCGCCCGAGTGCCGCGACGCATCCGTCGGCCTGGGCCTCAAGGGCTTCTGGATGGGCTACTTCGCCTGCCGGGCCGCCCCTCTCGGCCCCATGGCTCCAGGGGCGGTGGAGGCGACCTTCTTCAACTTCCACCCCGATCGGGTGCGGCGCGCCCTGCCCGCAGCCTGGTCGCTCGCCCACCCCGAGGACGTGCTCACGGCCCGGGCCAACGGGGCGGCCGCCGCCCTCCGACGCCTGCTGGGCGCGAAGGCCGCAGAGCAGCTCGCGCGTGCGGTGCTGCCCCCGGCCCACGACGCCATCGCCCGGGCCGATCCCGCCGGGCGAGCGATGTTCGCGGCCAACCGGCAGATGGGCGCGCCGGAGGACCCCGTGGCCGGGTTGTGGCAGGCGGCCACGACGCTCCGGGAGCACCGAGGCGATGGCCACGTGGCCCTCCTGGTGGCGGCCGGTCTGGACGGCTGCGAGGCCCACGTCCTGTTCGTGGCCGGCGAGGGGGGCTCGCCGGACCTGTACCGCCAGAGCCGGGGGTGGTCCTCCGACGACTGGCGCGCGGCACAGGCTCGCCTGTCGGACCGCGGGCTCCTGACCTCGGAGGGCGCGATCACCGGCCCGGGGCGCGCGCTGCGAGCCGACATCGAGCACCGGACCGACCAGCTGGCCGTCCCGCCCTACGCGGCCCTGGGCCAGGAACGGGTCGCAGCGCTCATCGAGGCCCTGGAGCCGGCGCGCCGGCGGATCGCGGCGGCCGGCGAGGTCGCCTTCCCCAACCCCATGGGCCTACCCCGGCCTCCCGGCGAGGCCTGAGGTCCCAACCGGGACCCCCGATCCCGTCGTGGTTCTGTGGGCTGGACGCGCTGTGTCCGGCGCGGCTGACCCACAGAAGCGCACCTGCGGCTCCGACTCACCGTCGGGGGGCCGGGAGGCGGGCCCGCCACCAGTCGGTGACGGGGTGATCGGGGTCCAGGCCGTAGGCGGCGGTCAGGTCCGGACCCACCTCGGCGAGGGGGCGGCCGGCGCGGAGTCGCGCTGCGGCGGCCTCCCATGTGGCGCGATCGGTCGGTAGCGGCACCGTCCGTACCTGGCGGGCGGACAGGCGCAGGGCGTCACGGTGGCGGGCGGTTCCGGCGGCCAGAGAAAGGGCCCAGGCCGTGACCGGCGGGGCGGACAGGGCGGCCACCAGCAGCCAGAGGTCGGGCTCCGGGTCGGCCGCCGGGTGGATGAGCTCGACCGACACCAGGGGCACACCCGGCACGAACCGGCCGCCGGCGTCGACCGCGGCCTCCACCACGCGGGTCTGAGGCGCCACCACCACCTTGGGCTGCAGCCGGGAGCGCAGCCACTCGGCCACGGTCGGATCCTCGCCCGCCACGGCGCCCAGATCCACCATCGGCCTGGACCACGACATCCCCGCGATCCGGGCCCGGCGGGTCCCCCACAGGAAGGTCACCGGGTCGACCAGCCCCGTCGTGAGCACGGGGGCCAGGTCCCCGGCGACCGCGGCGGGGGCGTCGACGTCGGGGTGCTCGGACAGGTGCGGTGCGAGGGCGTAGAAGTGCTGGCGGAACCCGGCGGTGGCGGTGGCCATGTCACCCACCTCCCCCGCCCCCGGCCCGAGGGCCACGACGGGCACCCCCCGGGCCTCGGCCAACAACGGCGCCCACGCCGGGCCCGTGGGGCGGGGCACCGACGCGCCGGCACGCACCCCGACCCCGTCGGCACGGGCCACCAACGCCTGCCCGCCTACCGCACCCCGCACCGCGGCACCGACGCCATCGGCCCCCGAGACCTCATGCGCAACCGCCCCGGGCACCTCGACCGTCCGGGGCACGGGCGCGGCTCCACGCCCCGGGACGTCGGCCTGGTGTCCGGCCGACGCCCGCCGCCGATCGCCTCGGCTCTCCGTTCCCCGGGGGTCGAGGTCGGTCGGGGTGCTCTCCGGGGCACCAGAGGCCAGGGGCCCCGACCCGATGGGCCCGGTGGACGGCGACGACCCGCGGACCTCCAGCACCGGGGCGCAGACGTCGACGGCGGCGGCGAAGGCGGGCTCGCCGGCCACCCAGAGACCGACCAGGTCGGCGCGGTCGGCCACCGCGGCCCGCACGCCCTCGGCGTCGCGGGCGCCGAGGACCGACTCGGGCTGGATCAGCACCACCCGGCCACCGGACCGCGGCCACTCGCAGGCCACCCGTAGGAACACGGCAGCCTCGTCGACGTAGCCCCCCACTGCGGACCCGTAGCGGGCCCGCAGCCGGGCCGCGGCCGACCGGTCTCGGGCGGTGTCGCGACCGAGCTGACCGAGGAAGGGCGGATTGCCGACGACAACGTCGACCGTGCCCATCCTCAACGCTGCGCCCGGGTCGATGGCCTCGACGTCGGATCCGTCGCCCACCGACAGGCTCGGGCCGGGACCTGCGCCGTCCCAGCCCTCGGCCCGGCCCCAGGCCACCAGGGACGCCTCGGCCACCGCCACCGCGGCCGGGTCCAGGTCGACCCCGCCCAGCCCGGCCAGCACCTCGGCCACCGGGCACCCTCGAGCACGCGCCCACCGGGCCGAGGCGAGCAGGAACGCACCGCCGCCCACAGCCAGGTCGACCACCCGGGGGGCAGCCCCTCCTGGGGGCTCCCATCCGTCGAGGGCCCAGCTGACCAGGGCCGATGCCAGCGGAGGGGGCGTGTAGTGGGCGCCGGTGGTGCGTCGCTGGGCCGGCTCGAGCAGCGCTTCGTGCACGGCACCCAGCACGTCCGGCCCGAGCAGCTCCGCGGGAGGAGGTGGGAGGTGAGGCTCGTCCTCGCCGTCCAGCAGGCGGAGGTGGTGATCACCCGGGTCCCACCCGGCGTCGGCTGCGATGACCCGCAGGAGGGCGGCCTCCACGTCACGGCGGGCCTCGATCCGCTCAGCCGGTGCCCGGCGCAGGACCCGCGCCCGGAGCTGGGCGATCCACGCCGGCCAGGCGGGGTGCGCGGCGGGGTCGGCCGGCCCCGGTCCCCCGTCGTTCTGAGCCACCGCGGCGCCACCTGTGGCCCGCTCGTGGCTCAGCACGGGATCGGGCCTGGGGTCCACCTCGTGGCTCGGGCCCATGGCTCGTCTGGTGGTGCGATCGGCGGTGAGCCGACCGGCGGGCTCAGGCTGCGCCGGAGTCGGCGGTGGGATCCCAGCCCGCCAGATCCTCGAGGCGCGGGTCGTTGGAGAAGATCTCGACGATGGGGAGATCGATCCCGATGCGCTTCTGGAGACGGCGCACGTCCAGCTCCTCGTTCCAGAGGGCCAGCGTGACGACCAGGCCCTCCTCCCCGGCGCGAGCCGTGCGACCCGAGCGGTGGATGTAGGCCTTGTGGTCCTCGGGCGGGTCACCGTGGATGACCACGTCGACGTCGTCGACGTGGATGCCGCGGGCGGCCACGTCGGTGGCCACCAGGACGGGCAGCTTGCCTTCGATGAAGTCGGCCAGAGCCCGCTCGCGGAGCCGCTGGGGGAGGTCGCCGTGGATGGCACCGGCCTTCACGCCGTCGGCCTTGAGGTCGTCGACCAGACGGTCGGCGTAGCGCTTGGTGCGGGTGAAGACGAGGGTGCGGGTCGAGGCCCGGCCGATGGCTGCGATGACCTTGGGCTTGTCCATCTGGTGGACCAGGAGGAAGCGGTGGGTCATCTCCTCCACCGTGACCTGGGGCGACTCGACCTCGTGGCGTTTGGGGTCGGTCTGGTACCGGTCGACCAGGATCTTGGTGGCACCGTCGAGGGTGGCGGAGAAGAGCAGGGTCTGGTGCCTGCCCTTGATGTGGCGCAGCAGCCACTCGACCTGGGGCAGGAAGCCCATGTCGGCCATGCGGTCGGCCTCGTCGACGACGACGATCTCCACGTCGTCGAGCCAGGCCTCCTTCCGCTCGACCAGGTCGATCATGCGGCCAGGGGTGGCCACGACGACGTCGGAGCCCTTCTCCAGCTGCTTGATCTGGCCGGCCATGTTGGCCCCGCCGTAGACCGCGGAGACGGCCACGTCGATGGCCTTGCCGAGGGGCATGAGCTCCTCGGAGACCTGCGTGGCCAGCTCACGGGTGGGGACGAGGATGAGGGCGCGCGGTCGTCGGGACTCGGCTGCGGTGACCCGTTGGAGGGTCGGAAGGCCGAAGGCCAGGGTCTTGCCTGACCCCGTCTTGGCCTTGCCACAGACGTCGTGCCCGGCGAGGGCGTCGTTGATGCACAGCTCTTGGATCGGAAACGCCTGGTCGATGCCACCCGCAGAGAGGGCCTTGACCATTGCCGCGTCGACCCCGAGCTGTTCGAAGCTCGTTGTCATTGTGGGACAAGCCTACGGCGAAGGGATCTCCGTTCCCCAATGCACCGGGGACGGCCGCCCGCCCCGCGGGGCCACGGCTCAGGGCAGCGTCGCCTCGATGGCGGCCACCAGCGCCGGGTCCTCGGGCTCGACCTGCGGGGAGAACCGGCCCTTCACCTCGCCGTCCGGGCCGATGAGGAACTTCTCGAAGTTCCAGCGGATGTCGCCGTCGTGGCCCTCGCCGTCGGCGACCTGCGTCAGCTCGGAGTAGAGCGGGTGGCGGTCGTCGCCGTTGACGTCGACCTTCTCGTACATCGGGAAGCTCACGCCGTAGGTGGTGGAGCAGAAGGTCTGGATCTCCTCGGCCGAGCCCGGCTCCTGGCCCATGAACTGGTTGCAGGGGAAGCCGGCGACGGTGAAGCCGCGCTCCCCGTAGGTCTGCTGGAGCCGCTCGAGGCCCTCGTACTGGGGGGTCAGGCCGCACTTGGAGGCCACGTTGACGACCAGGGTCGCCTTGCCCTCCAGGTCGTGGAGATCGGCTTCGCTGCCGTCGAGGGTGTGGACGTCGTGGTCGTAGAGGGCCACCAGGGTCTCCTGGGTCGAGGGGTTGGGCCCTCGTTCTACCGGTCCCGACGGCCAGACCGGGCACGCCGCCCGGCTCCGTCCCGGACCCGATCCCTCGCTCAGCCCGATCGCGGCCGCGACCCGGCCGAGCGCGCCTGGTCGTCGCGGACCTCGACGCCCTCCCCGGCGAGGAGACGGGCCTGCTCGGCTTCGTGGCCGGGCACCAGGCGACCGGCGGCGTTGACCACCCGCCACCAGGGGAACGCCCCGTCGGAGGTGGACAGCACCCGACCCACGGCCCGGGACCGCCCGGGCCACCCGGCCTCAGCCGCCACCTCGCCGTAGGCGACCACCTCACCGGGGGCCAGCGCACCGAGCACGGCGGCCACGGCTCGCTCGAGGTCCGGCTCGGGCCCGTCCATCCGGTGCCGGGCCACGGCCTCGTCGGGAGGGCCCGGGCCAGCCGGGTTGGCGGCAGGGTCGACGGCCATTCCCCCATCCAAGCCGATCCGCGCCGCCGGCTGCCGCGTCCACCCCGAAGCGGCCCGCCTCGCGACACCCCCGGCGTCCCGGACGCATGCCAGTACGAGTCAGACCCCGAAGTGGGACGCGTTCACGACACCCCCGGGTCCTGAACGCGTGCCAGTGCGCGAGGGACGGCGACGAGAACGATGGCGGGTCGGTGGGTCCTAGGGTCGGGCCGTGGTCGCAACGTCCGATCCCCCCGCCTCCAAGGAGGACCCACCGGGTCCGAACGCTCCCGCGGTCGACGCCCACCTGGCGCGGATCGACGAGCAGGGGTACACGGTCCTGGAGGGCGTGTTGGAGGACGACCTCCTGTCCGAGGTGGACGACGCCCTGGCCCGACTGGAGCACGAGCTGGGCACCGTGCCTGCGGCCAACGCGTTCGAGGGGCACGCCACCGTGCGCATCTACAACCTCCTGGCCCGGGCGCAGGTGTTCGAGCGCGTCCCGGTGCACCCCGCCGTGCTGCCGGTGATCGAGGGGGTGATCGGCAGGGGCGCCCTCATCTCCTCGCTGTCCTCGATCGCCATCGACCCCGGCGAAGCGGCCCAGCCCCTCCACGTCGACGACGCGGTCATCCCCCTGCCGCGCCCCCACCCACCCGTGATCTGCAACTCGATGTGGGCCCTGACCGACTTCACCGAGGCCAACGGGGCCACCCGCCTCGTGCCCGGCTCCCACCGCCGCGACCACCATCCCCAGTTCGGCAGCCACCACGACTCGGTCCCGGCCGAGATGGCCCGGGGGTCCGTTCTGGTGTGGCCCGGGTCCCTGTGGCACGGCGGTGGGGCCAACACCACGTCCCGGCGCCGCACCGGTTTGGCCATGAACTACTGCGCCGGCTGGGTCCGCCAGCAGGAGAACCAGCAGCTGGGCATCCCCCTCGAGGTGGCCCGACGCTTCTCCCCGGCCCTGCGCGACCTCTGCGGGTTCGGCGTGTACCGAGGCCTCATCGGCCACATCGACAAGCACGCCCCGTCCGAGGTGGTGCTGGGCGCCGGCCCCGGGTCCCCCAGTCTGTTCGACGCCGTCCCGTGACCGAGCCCGGGCCCCTCGCCGCCGTGGACCGGTGGCCGGTGGACGAGGTGGCCGCCGCGGTGGTCGATCGAGACGGGATCCGGTGGGCCACCGGCGACCTCGACCACCGCTTCGCGCTGGCGTCGGTCACCAAGCCGTTGGTGGCCACTGCGGTGCTGCTGGCCGTGGAGGAGGGCAGCCTGTCGCTCGATCGCCCAGCGGGGCCCGAGGGCTCGACGGTCGCGCACCTGCTGGCCCACGCCTCGGGCCTGGGACTGGACGGCCGGGAGATCTCCCCACCCGGTCGGCGCCGGATCTACAGCAACACCGGGTTCGAGCAGCTGGGCGAGGCCTTGGCGGCCGACACCGGTCTGGACGTGGTCACCTACCTCACCGAGGGGGTGCTGAAGCCCCTCGGCATGGGGGACACCAGCCTCGACGGCTCACCGGCCTACGCCGCCACCAGCACGGCGGCCGACCTGGCCCGGTGGGCCGGCGAGCTCCTGGCTCCGTCGCTCCTCGCGCCGGCGACGGTCGAGCGGGCCCGGACGGTGGCCTTCCCCGGCCTCGATGGCCTGGTGCCCGGCTACGGCAAGCAGAGCCCGAACGACTGGGGTCTCGGGTTCGAGATCAAGGGCGCCAAGTCGCCGCACTGGACGGCACCGGAGGGGAGCCCGGAGACCTTCGGGCACTTCGGCCGCAGCGGGACCTTCGTCTGGGTCGACCCCGAGGCCGAGCGGGCCCTGGTGGTGCTGACCGACCGGGAGTTCGAGGAGTGGGCCAAGCCCCTGTGGCCGGCCCTGTCGAGCGACGTCCTCTCCGCCGACTGACCACCGCCCCAGGTGACCGCCTGGGGAGCGCGACCTGCCCCCACCGACGCACCCGCGACCAGATCCCGGCCCGGGGCCAGCGCCAGCAAACTGAGCACACGACCAGCAAGCCTCAGAGAACCAAGAACGCGATCAGGGCGAGCGCACAGGACGGCTCCCGGCCCGGCGCAGCCGCTGGGGGCCGCGGGGGTCTCCCCCGCACGAAGCGGATCGGGGGCGAGGCACGAGCCCTGCTGGGAAGATCTTCGAAGCGAGCGCAGCGAGCCCGACCAGCTCGGTCGAGAAGCTCCGCTTCGAAACCGAAACCCCCTTACTCGTCCTGGAGGCGGCCCCACTGCTCGGTGGGTGCGGGCTGGCGGCTGGACGGGAAGTCGGCCAGGGCGCCGGTCGGGGCCGCATCCCAGCGGGCGAAGGTCAGCGGGGTCTGCAGCCAGAGGGTGAGCAGCTGGGCCACGGCCTCGATCGAGCGGACGTGGGTCCGCTCCCATCCGTGGCTGCCGTCCAGCCCGAAGGCCACCAGCGCAGCGCGGGTCCCGGCGCCGGCCTCCAGGGCGGCGGCCACGTCCGAGCGGTAGTAGCGGAACAGGTCACGGGCGTAGGGGATCTCGTGGTCGCGGCACAGCCGGCAGAGGCGCCGGGTCAGGTGGTAGTCGAACGGCCCGGTCATGTCGGCCATCGGGATGGTGACGCCGTCCTCGATGCTCTCCTGGCCGGGGGCGCACACCGCGTTGTCGACCGAGATCATCTCGGCCACGTCCGCGTCGAGGCCGTGGCTCGCGCCCTGGCCGATCTCCTCGGCGATGGTCACCAGCAGGCTGGCCTTGTGAGGCAGGACGATGTCGCCGTGGACGAGGGCGCGGGCCGCGGCCAGGGCGGCCGCCACCCCGGCCTTGCCGTCGAGGTGGCGGCTGACGAGGAAGCCGGCATCGGTGAGCTCGGGGGTGGCGTCGAGGACCACGAAGTCTCCGACCTGGATGCCGAGGCCCTCGAGGCCGGCGCGGTCCTCGACCCGCTCGTCGACCCGGACCTCGACGTGGTCCCAGCCGATCCCCTGGGTGTCGATCTCGTCTCCGAAGGCGTGCCCGCTGGCCTTGAGCGGCATGACCGTGCCGCTGTAGGTGCGGTCGGGTTCCTCGGCGAACACCTTCACCCGCGCCCCTTCGGCGAAGCGTGCGCTGAAGGTGCCCACCGGGGCCAAGGCCAGGCGCCCGTTGTCCTTCAGTGAGCGGACCATGCACCCGATGGTGTCGGCGTGGACGACCAGGGCTCGGTCGATCGACTCGGATCGGCCGGGCAGCTCGGCCAGCAGCGACCCGCGGCGGGTCAGCCGGAACGGGAGCCCGAGGTCGGTGAGCACGTCGCCGACGTACTGCATGACGGCGTCGGTGCGGCCCGACGGGCTGGGGATGCGCAGCATCTGGAACAAGACATCGAGGGACCAGTCGATGTCGATGGGCAGGACTCCTGTGGCCTCCTGATCGAGGCCGTCAGTGGGCTCGATCATGGACGTCCGCTCAGGTCTCGCTCGCTCGGCTGAGGCTCACGCATCGGGTTGGGCTCCTTCGGGCGTCCACGCCCAGGGAAGTCCCCGGTTGCCGGGGAAGAGGAAGTCGACGAACGCCGCCGCGGTGGGCTGGGGCTCGTGGTTGGCCAGACCGGGCCGCTCGTTGGCCTCGATGAACACGTACTCCGGCGCGGTCACGTCCGGGACCAGGAGGTCGATGCCGGTGACCGGGATGCCGATGGCCGCGGCCGCGGCCACCGCCACCGCGCGCAGGGCGGGGTGGACCTGGGCGGTGACGTCGTGGATGGTGCCGCCGGTGTGGAGGTTGGCGGTGCGGCGCACGGGGAGGGCTGCGCCCTCGGGCAGGACCTGGTCGAGCTCCCATCCGGCCTCCCGGACGGTGGCCTCCGCCACCGCGTCGATCGGGATGGTGGACTCACCGCCGGTGGCGGCTTCCCGGCGTCGGCTCTGGGCGACCATCAGGTCCCGCACGGTGCTCTCCCCGGTGCCGGTCACGGTGGCCGGTCGGCGCACGGCGGCGGCCACGACCTCGCCGTCGATGACCACCAGCCGCAGGTCCTGGCCGGGGGCGCGCTGCTCGATCAGCACGTCCGGGCAGTGCTCCGCGGCGCGGGCGCAGGCCGCGACCAGCTCGTCGGCGTCGGCCACGCCCACGGTGATGCCCTGGCCCTGCTCGCCCCGGACGGGCTTGACCACGACGTCGCCCACCTCGTCGAGGAAATCCACGTCGGCCTGGTCGAACGTGGCCAGCCGACCCTGCGGCACCGCGATCCCGGCCTCGGCGATGATGCGACGGGTGAGGCGCTTGTCGTCGCAGCGGCTCATGGCCACCGCCGTGGTGTACTCCGACAGCGCCTCGCGGGTGACGACGCTCCGCCCCCCGTGGGTCAGCCGGAGCTCGCCGGCCTCGGCGTCGAGCACCTCGACCCGGATCCCCCGCCTGCTGGCCTCGTCGGCGATGATCCGGGCGTAGGGGTTGAGGTCCTCGATCGTCTCCGTCGGCAGCGCCGTGAACAGCGGCTCGTTGATCGCGTTCTTGCGCTTGACGCCGTACACCGGCACCCGCTCGAAGCCCAGCTTCTCGTACAGGGCGATGGCGGCGGCGTTGTCGTGCACGACGGAGAGGTCCATGTAGGACCGTCCTCGGTCGCGGAACAGCTGGGCCAGCGCGCTCACCAGGGTGCGCCCGACGCCCGGCACCGAGCAGTCCGGGTCGACGGCCAGGCACCACAGGCTGGAGCCGCCCTCGGGATCGTGGAACAGCCGCTGGTGATCGATGCCGGTGACGGTGCCCAGGATCTCCCCCGTCTCGGCCCGCACCGCGACGAGGTAGAGCACGTGCTCGGTCTCGGCGTGGTTCCGCCACAGCACCTCGGGCGGAGCCGGGACCATGCCGCACCGCACGTAGATGCGGTCCATGGCCTCGGCGTCATCGGTGCCGCCGATGGGACGGACCACGACGCCCGGCGCGCTCTCGACGGTCGGGCGCTCGGGCGTGAACCGGAGCCGGTACGTGTAACTGGGGTCGATGAAGAACTCGTGGGGGTGCCGGGCCACGAACACGTGCGGGTCGCGGAGGTAGAGGCAGATGTCGCGTCGTCCATGGACCTCCTGACGCAGGATGCTGGCCATCGTGCGCTGGTCGGCGAAGGTCTGGCCGAACACCAGCTGGCCCCAACCGGCATCGAGCACGACATCGGGGTCCATGGCCTCCTGGATGTGGTGCGGGGGGGTGTCCCAGGGCGTGGTGGTGATGGCCTCGGCGTGGTTCCAGCCATCGTCGCGGGGACGCCGGGCCCGGCCCGGGAGCTCGTCGTCGGGGGGTCCGGCCCCGCGCCCGCCCGGCGAGCCGACCGCGTGGTCAACGTCGCGGCCGACCCGCGGCTCGGCCCCGTCGGGCTGGGTCATGCCGCCGGGCCGGTGATGCCGTGGCGCTGCAGCCAGAGCTCCAGGAGGCCAACCTGCCACAGCTCGTTGCCCCGCAGCGGCGTGAGGCGCCCGTTGGGGTCGGCCAGGAGGGCGTCCACCGCCTCCGGGCGGAACAGTCCACGCTGCTGCGCCGCCGGTGCGGTGACCGCGTCGCGGACCATCTCGAGGTACGGGCCCTGGAGGTGGGTCAGCGCCGGCACCGGGAAGTAGCCCTTGGGCCGATCGATGACCTCGGAGGGGATGACCCTTCGGGCGGCCTGCTTGAGCACGCCCTTTCCGTCGTGGGCGATCTTCAGCTCGGGCGGGCAGGTGGCGGCCAGCTCGACCAGCTCGTGGTCGAGGAACGGCACCCTCCCTTCGAGGCCCCAGGCCATGGTCATGTTGTCGACCCGCTTCACCGGGTCGTCGACCAGCATCACGGTGGTGTCGAGGCGCAGGGCCCGGTCGATGCCGGTGGCCGCGCCGGGAGCGGCGAAGTGCTCGGCCACGAACGCGCTGCTGGGGTCGCCCGGCGCGATGCGGCCCTCGGCGGCCAGTCGGGCCATGGCCTCGGGGTCCCGGTCGAAGAAGGCGGCACGGTAGGCGTCGAGCGCCCCCTCGACGGTCGCCGCCTCCGCGGCACCCATGGGGGGGTACCAGTGGTAGCCGGCGAAGACCTCGTCGGCCCCCTGGCCCGACTGCACCACCTTGACGTGGCGCGACACCTCCTGGCTCAGCAGGTAGAAGGCCACGCAGTCGTGGCTCACCATGGGCTCGCTCATGGCGTCGATGGCCTCGGTGAGCGCCGGCAGCATGCGATCGGCGCCGATGCGCATCTGGTGGTGATCGGTCTCGAAGCGCTCGGCCACCACGTCGGAGTACTTGAACTCGTCCCCTTCGACCCCGCCGACCGACTCGAAGCCGATGGAGAAGGTGTTGAGCCCGGTCTGGCCGGCCTCGGCGAGGAGCCCGACGATGAGGCTGGAGTCGACCCCGCCGGACAGGAGACAGCCGACGGGCACGTCGGCCACCAGCCGCCGCTTGACCGCCAGCCGAAGGGCGTCGAGGACGGCGTCCTCCCAGTCCCGCTCGGTCCACCCGGCCCGGTCCTCGCGGCGCGTGCAGTCCGGGGTCCAGTAGGTCGACTCCGTGCGGCGGCCGTCGGCCTCGAAGACCACGACCGTCGCCGGCGGGACCTTGCGCACACCCTGGAGGATGGTGAGCGGCGGGGGCACGACCGAGTGGAAGCTCAGGTAGTGGTGCAGGGCCATCGGGTCGATGCGGGTGTCGACGCCCCCGCCGGCCAGCAGCGCAGGGAGCGAGGACGCGAAGCGCACCCGGTCGCCGTCCTCGGTCACGTAGAGCGGCTTGATCCCCAGGCGGTCGCGGGCCAGGAGCACCCGGCCCGAGTCCCTCTCCACCAGCGCGAACGCGAACATGCCCTGGAGGTGGTCGACGACCCGATCGCCCCAGCGGTGGTACCCCTTCAGGATCACCTCGGTGTCGCTGTGGGAGAAGAAGCGGTAGCCGTGGCCGGACAGCTCCTCCCTGAGGTCCTCGTAGTTGTAGATGCAGCCGTTGAAGCAGACGGCCAGACCCAGCTCCGGGTCGGCCATGGGCTGAGACCCGGCCTCGGACAGATCGATGATCCGCAGCCTGCGGTGGCCGAGGGCGACCCGACCTTGGGCCCACACACCGGCCGCATCAGGCCCCCGCCGGGCCAGGGCCTCGGCCATGGCCCCGACCGCAGCTACGTCGGGGCGCGCGCCGTCGAGTCGGATCTCACCAGCGATGCCGCACATGGCCCCGGACCCTACCGGGACGCCCCCTGGGCTCCGGTCGGCGGACCGAGCCACCGCCTCCACGGTGAGCGTCCTGCCCACCGGGAGCGACGCGCTCCCGCGATCTGCCCAGAGGTGGTCGCAATCGGGCGTCGATCGGGGTAGAACGGGTTCACCGTCGCCCGCTCCTGCAGGAGGTCCGCCATGGTTGCCGCTCCTGTCCTCGCCCCCCTCGTCCGTCGCTTGCTGGGCGGAACCCTCCCCGTCCGGGTCCGGGCCTGGGACGGCAGCGAGTGCGGCCCCGATCCGGGGGTGGCCCCCGCCGGCGAGGAGCCGGTGACTCTCATCCTGCGCTCGCCGGACGCGCTCCGGCGCATCCTCTTCGCGCCCGGCGAGCTGGGGCTGGCCCGGGCCCACATCGCCGGCGACCTGGACGTCGAGGGCGACGTGTTCGCCCTCCTCGACCTCCGGTCCCACCTGGGCGACGTCTCCGACCAGGTCTCGGTCGGCCCGACGATCCGCGACCTGGGAGCGGTGGTGGGCACCCTCCGGCGGCTGGGCGCCCTCGGGCGTCCGCTCCCCCGCCCCGAGGAGGAGGCGCCGAGCCGGTGGGGCCGCCGCCACAGCCGACGGCGCGACTCCCAGGCGGTCCGCCACCACTACGACGTGGGCAACGAGTTCTACCGGATGGTCCTGGGGCCATCGATGACCTACTCCTGCGCCTACTGGGGTGACGGGGCCGACGACCTGGAGGCGGCCCAGGCGGCCAAGCACGACCTCGTGTGCCGCAAGCTGGGGCTCGAGCCGGGGATGCGGGTGCTCGACATCGGCTGCGGGTGGGGCTCGTTCGTGATCCACGCCGCCCGCGACCACGGGGCTCGGGCCCTGGGGGTCACCCTGTCACCGGAGCAGGCGGCCCTGGCCCGGGCGCGCGTCGCCGACGCCGGGGTGGAGGACCGGGTCGAGATCCGGGTCCAGGACTACCGCGACCTCGACGAGGAGCCCTTCCCGGCCATCGCCAGCGTGGGCATGTTCGAGCACGTGGGCGACGGCCAGGAGCGGACCTACGCCCGCACCCTCGCCGCCCTCCTCGCCCCCGGCGGTCGCCTCCTCAACCACGCCATCTCGCGACCCGACCCCGACGCCCACGCCGCCATCGATCCCCGCAGCTTCATCGGCCGCTACGTGTTCCCCGACGCCGCGCTGCACGAGGTGGGCCACGTCGTCTCCACCCTCCAGGGCGCCGGGCTCGAGGTGCGCGACGTCGAGTCCCTGCGCGAGCACTACGCCCTCACCCTCCGCGCCTGGGTGGCCAACCTCCAGGACGGCTGGGACCGGGCCCAGGAGCTGGCTGGACCCGGGCGGGCCCGCACCTGGCAGCTCTACATGGCCGGATCCGCCCTGGGCTTCGAGGCCGGCCGCACCGCGATCCACCAGGTCCTCGCCGTTCAGCCGCACCCCGACGGCCGCAGCGACGTGCCGCCCACCCGCACCTGGCTCGCCCCCCCCGAGCCGGTGGCCCGCACGACCTGACCGCTCGATGGGCCCGGCTCATGGCGGCGGCGATGCGGTCGACGACCATCCGCCACGCCGTGGGCTACGCACCGCTGGTCAGCACGCCGCTGGACCCGGCGCTGACCGCGGCATGGGTCGCGCCCGTCCGCACCGACCCCGACGTCCGCCGCGACTTCCGCAAGCTGCTCGATGGGATCGCGGCCACCGACCTGACCGAGGCCGCCACCCACCTCCGACACTTCGGTGGGCCGGTCCTCATGGCCTGGGCGGCGGAGGACCGCTACTTCACCCTCGACCTCGGCCGACGGCTGGCCGACTGCTTCACCGACGCAGAGGTGGCACCGATCGCCGACTGCCGGACGTTCGTCCCCCTCGACCAGCCCGAGCACCTGGCCGAGGCCATCACCACCCTCGTCGCCGCCACCTCGGCCCGACGATCGGCCTGACGGCCGCCGTCGCCGTCGGGGCGACGCGGTCAGGGGTCGATGCGGCTGAGCAGGCTCCGGCCCGCGTCGATGACCAGGGCGCGGTCGTGGGTGAGGGCGTCGTGGTAGCGGCGGTCGCCTGGCGGTCCCGCGTCCCCGAGGCTGCCCCACCGACTGGACCAGCTAGAAGACGGCGCCCATCACGTCGTCCTTGCCCGAGGTGGCGGGGGCCACGAGGCCGTGGACCTCGGGCAGGACGTTGCGGGCGAAGAACCGGGCGGTGAGCACCTTCTGGCCCAGGAACTCGGCGTCGCCGTCACCGGCCTCGAGACGCTGGGAGGCCAGGAGGGCCTGCTGGCCCATCAGCCAACCGACCACGGTCAGGGAGAGGAGCCGCTGGAACGGGCTGGCGGCCGAGAGGGCCACGACCGGGTCGGCCATGCCCTGCTCCATCAGCCACCGGCCCGCGGTCTCGGCCGCGTCGACCGCCTTGGCCAGCTCGTCGTGGATGGCGGCCAGGTCGTCGCCGGAGCCCTCGAGGTCGGCCACCGTGGCCCGCATGCGGGCGATCTGGTCGGTGAACACCGCGCCGCCCCGCATCGGCATCTTCCGTCCGACCAGGTCCATGGCCTGGATGCCGTTGGTCCCCTCGTAGATCTGGGTGATCTTGGCGTCGCGGTAGTGCTGGGCCGCACCGGTCTCCTCGATGTAGCCCATCCCCCCGTGGACCTGGATGCCGATGGAGGTGACCCGCTCGGACTCGTCGGTGCACCAGCTCTTGGCCAGCGGGATGAGCAGGTCGACGATCTCCTGCGCCTCGGTCCGGTCGGCCTCGTCGGTGGCGTGCTTGGCCAGGTCGATGTGCTCGGCGACCTTGTAGCAGAGGGCCCGCATGCCCTCGACGGTCGAGCGCATCGTGAGCAACATGCGGCGCACGTCGGGGTGGTCGACGATGAGCGACTTCTCGCCCCGAGGCGCATCGGGGGCGTAGCCCTGGCGCCGCTCGTGGGCGAAGGCCACCGCCTGCTGGTAGCTGCGGATGGCCAGGCCCATGCCCTCCACGCCGACGCCGAGGCGGGCGTTGTTCATCATCGTGAACATGTACCGCATGCCGGCGTTCTCCTCACCGATGAGGTAGCCGATCGCGCCTTCGCCGTCGTCGCCGTAGGAGAGGGTGCAGGTGGGGCTGGCCTTGATGCCCATCTTGTGCTCGAGGGACACGACCTTGACGTCGTTGCGCTCACCGATCGAGCCGTCCTCGTCGACCAGGAACTTGGGGACGATGAAGCAGGAGATGCCCTTGGTGCCGGTGGGGGCATCCGGGGTGCGGGCCAGCACCAGGTGCACGATGTTGTCGGTGAGGTCGTGCTCGCCGAAGGTGATGTAGATCTTCTGGCCGGTGATCCGGTAAGTGCCGTCGTCTTGGGGCACGGCCTTGGTGCGCAGTGCGCCGACGTCGGAGCCGGCCTCGGGCTCGGTCAGGTTCATGCTGCCGGCCCACTCCCCCGACACCATGCGCGTCAGGTAGAGCTCGCGCTGCTCCTCGCTGCCGTGGAACAAGATGGCGTCGATGGCGCCCTGGGTGAGGAGGGGCGCCATGGCCAGGGCCATGTTGGCGCTGTTGAGCATCTCCTGCATGGCGATGCCCACGACCCAGGGGAACCCACCGCCGCCGTACTCGGGCTCGAAGGGAACCGCGCCCCAGCCGGCGTCGGCGTAGGCCTTGTAGGCCTCCTTGAACCCCTCGGCCGTGGTGACCTCGTGGCCGTCGATGGTCGCACCGTTCTGGTCGCCGGGTGCGTTGGTCGGAGCCCACACCTCGGACATCAGCCGGCCGAACTCCTCCAGCACGGCCGCGACGCTGTCGGCGTCGACCTCGCCATAGGGCTCGAGCTTGGTCAGGCCGTCGAGGTCGACCAGACCTTCGATGGCGAAGCGGATGTCCTCGATGGGTGCGACGTAGTCCGACATGGGGGCGATCGTAGAGGCGGATCCGAGGTCGTGCCCCGGCGCCCGCTCCCCGGTGGGGAACACCCCCATCTTCGCCGTCAGGGTCATCAGGGCAACGACCTGGCCGGTGGCCTGACCTGGAATCCTCACGATTCGGTGACGGATGGGCGACGCCGAGTGCGGCCCACGACCGACCGGGGCACGCTGGGACCATGACTGACGCCTCCTCCCCCACCGACCCCGGCGCCGCCCCCATCCCGTCCGATGAGGACCTGAGGGCCCGCCTCACCCCCGTCCAGTACGAGGTGACCCAGCGGGAGGGCACCGAGCGGGCGTTCTCCGGGGAGTACTGGGACGCCAAGGAACCCGGCACCTACCACTGCGTGGTGTGCGAGGAGCCGCTGTTCCGCTCCGAGGTGAAGTACGACTCGGGCACGGGCTGGCCCTCGTTCTGGGAGGCCGTCGATCCGGCCAAGGTCACCCTCATCCAGGACCGAAAGATGTTCATGCGCCGCACCGAGGTGCAGTGCGCCCGGTGCGGAGCCCACCTGGGCCACGTCTTCCCCGACGGTCCCCAGCCCTCCGGCGATCGCTACTGCATGAACTCGGCCTCGCTCTCCCTCGTTCGCGACGGCGCCGACAACCCCTGACCCGACCGGCCTGACGGGCATCCCCTCCCCGCCCGCTCAGCTCAGGGGGCGCCGTCGGCCGATCCGCTGCGAACCGGCGACCAGGCGGACACCCCCCGGTACACGGATGGTCGCCACTTCGGGAACTCGCCACGGGAATCGGAGAGGTCGCTGTTCACACTTCGGGCGTCTGCGCACCCTGGAGGGGTGTGCAGGAGGCGCTGGTGAGCACCGATCCCGACCTCGACCGGCTGCGGCCGGTGTACGAGGACATCCACGCTCGCCTCTGGCGCGCCCTGCTGGCCTGGAGCGGATCGACCCACGTGGCCGACGAAGCCCCGGCGAGGGGCACTGCTTGCGGCGCGTGAGCGATCAGAACGGCGGACCCGTCGACCGGCGGCAGTCAGTCCGGGCGCTCGGCGAGGGGTGGGATGCGCCAGTCGACGGGGCCGCGGGCCGCGGCCTCGAGGGCGGCGTTGGTCCGGCTGAAGGGGCGGCTGCCCAAGAAGCCCCGGTGGGCCGACAGCGGCGACGGGTGGGGCGACTCGATGATGGTGTGGCGGCTGGTGTCGACCAGGGCCTTCTTCTTGCGGGCCGAGGACCCCCACAGCACGAAGACGACCCGCTCGGGCTTGTCGTTGACGGCCCGGATCACCGCGTCGGTGAAGGTCTCCCAGCCGTGGCGCTGGTGGGAGGCGGCCTGGCGGGCGCGCACGGTGAGGGTGGCGTTGAGCAACAGCACCCCCCGGGTGGCCCAGGCGTCGAGGCAGCCGTGGTCGGGCCGGGGCAGGCCCAGGTCGGTCTCCATCTCGGCGTGGATGTTGGCCAGCGACGGGGGGACGTCGACCCCGGGGCGGACCGAGAAGCACAGCCCGTGGGCCTGGCCCGCGCCGTGGTACGGATCCTGGCCCAGGATGAGCACCTTGACGTCGTCGTACGGGGTGAGGTGCAGGGCCGCGAACACCTCCTCGACCGGCGGGTAGACGGGGTGGTGGCGGCGCTCTTCGTCCACGAACGTCCGCAGCTCGGCGAAGTAGGGCTGGGCCAGCTCGGCCTTCAGCACCGGGTTCCAGTCCGTCGTCGCCATCGGGAGCCGACGGTACCGGCTGTTGCGGGGCGAGCCGGTGGGCTCCCGCCCCGACCGAGCAACACCGACGAGTCGGCGCGATGGTTGGCACACTGGGGGCCATGGCCTCCGACACGCTCATCTGGTCCGCCACCGGCATCGAGGTGCACCAGGTGGTGGTCGGGCCGATGGACAACAACGTGTACGTGGCCCGCTGCACCGAGACGGGCGACGCTGTGCTGCTCGACGCGGCCAACGAGCACGAGCGCCTGCTGGAGCTGTGCCAGGCGTTGGGCGTGCGCCGGGTGCTCGAGACCCACGGCCACTGGGACCACATCCAGGCCGTGCCCGAGCTGCGCGACGCCGGCTACGACGTGGCCGTCACCGGTGCCGACGCCGACATGCTGCCCAGCTACGACTCCACCATCGAGGACGAGGACGTGATCGAGGTCGGCCTTTTGCGCCTCCACGCCATCACCACCCCCGGCCACACCCCCGGCTCCGTGTGCTTCACCGTCGAGGGCACGCCTCTGCTGTTCAGCGGCGACACCCTCTTCCCCGGTGGGCCGGGCAACACCCAGCTGGCCGGAGCCGACTTCGACACCATCATCACCTCGGTGTCGGAGCGGCTGTTCACCCTCCCCGAGGACACACTCGTCCTCCCCGGCCATGGCGACCAGACCACCATCGGCACCGAACGCCCCCACCTCCAGGAGTGGGTGGATCGTGGCTGGTGAACCGCAGACATCCCGACCCGGGCGATCCACCCACTCCAGCCAGGACGGCGTCGGCGCAGCCGACACCCCCAGGGCGGCGGGCGGGGTCGGAGGACGTGGGTGGATCGTGGCTGGTGACCACCACACCCGGTCGGACGACATCGCTGTCGCCTCGCTGGTCCTGTACGCGGCTGACCTGGAGGCGACCGAGGCCTTCTACCGCGCTCTCGGACTGGACCTGCACCAGGAGCAACACGGCGATGGCCCGGTCCACTCGGTGACCCGGCTCGGGGGCGACGTCCACTTCGCGCTCCACCAGGCCGACCCGACCGAACCATCTGCCAACCCAGCGTGGCAGCAGGCCGGCAGCAGCTTCCCGGGCGTCTGGGTGGCCGACCTCGATGCGACCGCTGAGGCGCTGAGGGGCGACGACCACCTCATCCTGCTCGAACACGAGGTCCGGTCCTGGGGGTGTCGCACGGTGGCCGAGGACCCCGACGGTCGCGCCATCGAGATCAACCAGCGCGGCCACTGCGACACCTGAACGAGTCCGACCCGCAACCGTCGCGCCGACGCGGCGGTCGCCCCGGCACCGATCGCGGCTCGTGAAGAACGATCTGGGCGAGGATGGGCCGATGGCCGACGCTCTGCCCTCGCCGCAACGGCCGCTGGACCACACGCCGGTCCACACCGAGGACCTCCCGGACACGCCGCGGCGCGACCGGGCCATCCCGGCCACCGCGTGGGCCGAGGCGCCCGACTCCCTGCTGCGACTGGGTGAGGACCTGCCGGAGACGCCGGTGGCCCGCTACATCCGTCGCATCGGTCCCTGGCTGCTCTGGCGGGCCGGCCCGCCCCGCAAGGCTGAGGCCCGTTGCTGGGCCGCCCGGGCCGAGGACCTGGCCGAGACCTTCACCTTCACCTTCACGCCCGACGGCAGCGGCGACGGAACCGGGCCCTCCGGGGCCAGCCACCAGCGCTTCCGCACCTGGAAGGAGGACCTGCGTGACAACGAGTGACAGTCGCGCCGATCGTCGACGGGACCAACAGGCTGCCGCGTGCCGTCCGACCACGCGACGGGCCACCCGGCCACCGGCCCGGGCATTTCTCCTACGCGGGTAGTGCGAATGTCGGCCCACGTCCTACCCTGTGCTCATGGCTGATCCTGACGCCGCCGAGAGCACTCCCGTGCTCGAGATCACCGACCTCTGCGCCGCACCGGCCGAGGGCGGCGACGACATCTTGAACGGGCTCACCCTCACCGTGGGCGCGGGCGAGGTCCATGCGGTGATGGGGCCCAACGGCTCGGGCAAGTCGACCCTGGCCAACGTGCTGCTGGGCAGCCCCGAGTACACGATCACCAGCGGCTCCATCCGCTTCCTGGGCGACGACATCACCGACTGGGGCCCCGACGTGCGGGGTGCGGCGGGCATGTTCCTGGCCTTCCAGTACCCCCAGGTCATCCCGGGGGTGTCCGTCCTCAACTTCCTCCGCCAGGCCCTGTCGTCCCGCAAGGGCATCGACCTGTCCATGATGGAGCTCCGCCTGTCCATCATGGAGTGGATGGAGCGCCTGGGCATCGACCCCTCCTTCGCCGACCGCTACCTCAACGACGGGTTCTCCGGCGGCGAGAAGAAGCGCAACGAGGTGCTCCAGATGGCGATCCTCGAGCCCGAGCTGGCCGTGCTGGACGAGACCGACTCCGGCCTCGACATCGACGCCCTGCGCACCGTGGCTCGTGGTGTGGAGGAGGTGCGGACCGACCGCCCCCAGCTGGGCATCCTCTGCATCACCCACTATCAGCGCCTGCTCGACGAGCTGAAGCCGGACGCCGTCCACCTCCTGGTCGACGGCCAGATCGCCGAGACCGGGGGGCCCGACCTGGCCCACCAGCTGGAGGACGAGGGCTACGCCCGCTGGATGACCCCGGCATGAGCGAGCGCAGCGAGCGAGCCAGACAGCACGGGGCGGGGCACCGATGACGACGGCGTCGGCAGTCGGACCTGCGGCCAACCCGGCCGACACCCTCGACGTGGCCGCCATCCGGGCCGACTTCCCGGTCCTCGACCAGGAGCGCAACGGCCGGCGTCTGGTGTTCCTCGACTCCGCCTCCTCGGCCCAGCGCCCGCGAGCCGTCATCGACGCCATGTCGAGCTTCGCCGAGAACGACTACGCCAACGTCCACCGTGGCGTCTACGCCCTCTCCGAGCGGGCCACCTCCCGCTACGAGGGGGCCCGGGCCGCGGTGGCCCGGTTCATCGGCGCCCCCAGCGCCTCCGAGGTCATCTTCACCAAGAACGCCACCGAGGCCCTGAACCTGGTCGCGGGCTCGTGGGGCCGGGCCAACCTGGGCCCGGGCGACAGCATCGTGCTCACCCAGATGGAGCACCACGCCAACATCGTGCCCTGGTTCCAGCTCCAGGCCGAGAAGGGCTTCGAGATCCGCTGGATCCCGGTCGGGACCGACCACCAGCTGGACCTCACCGATCTCAATCGCCTGGTCGACGGGGCCAAGCTGGTCAGCATCAGCGCCATGTCCAACGTGCTGGGCACCCTCCCCCCGGTGCGCAACATCACCGACGTGGCCCACGCCGCCGGCGCTCTCGTCTGCCTGGACGCCTGCCAGTACGTCCCCCACCTGGCCACCGACGTCGTGTCCCTGGGCGCCGACTTCATCGCCTTCAGCGGCCACAAGATGGTCGGGCCCACCGGCATCGGTGTCCTGTGGGCCCGAGCCGAGCTGCTCGAAGCCATGCCCCCCTTCCTGGGCGGCGGCGGCATGATCCTCACCGTCGACATGGAGGGCTTCACCCCGGACGCGGCCCCGGCCAAGTTCGAAGCGGGCACACCGCCGATCATCGAGGCCATCGGCCTCCACGCCGCCATCGACTACCTCGATGCCCTGGGGATGGACGCCATCCGAGCCCACGAGGTCAGCCTCACCGCCTACGCCCTGCGCACCCTCACCGAGCGCCTGGGCGACCGCCTCACCATCCACGGCCCGTCCGAGCCGGCCCAGCGGGGCGGGGTGCTCTCCCTCGCCGTCGACGACGTGCACCCCCACGACCTGGCCCAGGTCATGGACGAGCACAACGTCTGCGTCCGCCCTGGCCACCACTGCGCCAAACCCCTGATGAAGGTGCTCGGCGTCGGAGCCACCGCCCGCGCTTCGCTCTACCTCTACAACGACACCGACGACGTCGACGCGTTGGCCGATGCCCTGGCCGCCGCGGCAGACTTCTTCGCCTTCTGACCCCCCTCGCCCCGGAGACCCCATGCCCGGACTCGAAGACCTCTACCGGGAGATCATCCTCGATCACTACCGGAGCCCCCGGAACCGGGGCGAGCTGTCGGCGCCCCCGGCCACCCGCACGGAGGGGTTCAACCCGCTGTGCGGCGACGAGATCGTGGTCTTCGTGGAGCTCGACGGCAACACCGTCTCCGACATCCGCATCGCCGGCCAGGGCTGCTCCATCAGCCAGTCCTCGGCATCCATGATGTCGGCCGCGGTCAAGGGCAAGACTCTCGCCGAGGTCACCGACCTCACCACCGCCTTCAAGGCCATGATGTCGATCCACGAGTCCCACCTCGACGGTGGTGCACCAGATCCCGACGGCGAGGTCATCGAGGCCCCGGACGTGAAGCTGGGCGACCTGGAGGCCCTCCAGGGCGTGGTGAAGTTCCCGGTCCGCATCAAGTGCGCCACCCTGTCGTGGAACACGCTGGCCCAGGCGCTGTCCGAGGCCGCGGCCAACGCCTGACCACGCTGTGAGCACCACCATCGACACCGCCGCGGTGTCGGCCGTCCTGTTCGACATGGACGGCGTCCTCACCGACACCGCATCGGTCCACATGACGGCCTGGGCCCGGCTCTTCGACGATGCCCTGCCTGTCCTGGCACCCGACACCGTGCACCCGCCGTTCTCCGACGCCGACTACCGCCGCCTGCTCGACGGCCGACCCCGCATCGACGGCGTCGAGGCCGTCCTGGCCGACCGAGGCATCGCGCTCCCCCGCGGCACCACCGCCGACGCGCCAGGGACCGCCACCGCCTGGGCCCTGGCCAACCGCAAGAACGGCCACTTCCACGACGCCGTCGCGGTCGAGGGGGTGGCCACGTTCCCCAGCTCCATCGCCGTCCTCGACCGCGTGCGGGCCGCGGGCGTGCCCGTCGCCGTCGTCACCGCCAGCCGCAACCGGGTCGACATCCTCGAGGCCGCCGGTCTGGCCGACCGCTTCGACGCCGCCGTCGACGGCACCGACATCGAGGACCGGGGCCTGGCCGGCAAGCCCGCCCCCGACACCTTCCTGGAGGCGGCCCGCCGCCTGGGCGCCGACCCGGCGGGCGCCGTGGTGGTGGAGGACGCAGAGTCCGGCGTGGCGGCTGGTGCCGCCGGCGGGTTCGGCCTCGTCATCGGGGTGGCCCGCCACGACGACCCTGCCGCCCTGCTGGCCGCCGGCGCCCACGTGGTGGTGGCCGACCTGGCCGAGGTCACCGTCACCTGAGCTTGCAGCTGAGTCGCGATGCACGCTCGCACGCGCGACGATGCTGCGATGCGCCTGACGCCTTCTGCGACGGATCACTAGTGGGCGGTGGAGGGGAGTCGGTCAACGACCCGGGGCTGATCTCCCGCACGGGTTGGGAGTTCACCTACGTCGGGGTGCACCCCGACGTCGAGGGGCGCCGGGAGGCCCTGTGCACCCTGGGCAACGGCTACATGGGCACCCGGGGCGCGGCGCCGGAGGCGGTGGCCGACGGCGTCCACTACCCGGGCACCTACGTCGCCGGCGCCTACAACCGCCTGACCACCGAGCTGGCCGGCACCCACATCGACCACGAGAGCCTGGTCAACCTGCCCAACTGGCTCCCCCTCTCGTTCCGGGGCGGTCCCGCCAGCGCGGCCGAGGCTCGGCCCGCGGCCTGGTTCGGGTCCGGCCTGAACGAGGTCCTGGAGCTGCGCCAGACCCTCGACATGCACCGGGGCACCCTCCGTCGCCACGTGCGGGTGCGCGACGACGAGGGTCGCATCACCTCCATCGACGAGCGCCGCATCGTCTCCATGGACGATCCCCACATCGCCGCCGTCGAGCAGGTGTACACGCCGGAGAACTGGTCCGGTCGGCTGGACGTGCGGTCGCGCCTCGACGGGCGGGTGTCCAACACCAACGTGGTCGAGGACCGGCTGCTGGCCAACGAGCACCTGACCGCGGTCGACGTCGGCTGGAGCGAGGGTGGGGTGGACTGGCTCGAGGTCGACACCTCCTGGTCGCACATCCGCACCGCGATGGCAGCCCGGACCCACATGGTGGCCGAGGGGCCGGTACGGGTCCGGTTCCAGCCGTCCGACACCCCCGAGCTGGTGACCCGGATCCTCTCCTGCGAGGCGGTCGAGGGGCGGCCGGTCACCGTCGAGAAGGTCGTGGCCGTCTACACCAGCCGGGATGCGGGCGTCGGCCGCCCGCTGGAGTCGGCGCGGGAGGCCCTGATCGGGGTGGGCACCTTCGACACGCTCCTGTTCATGCACGAGCTGGCCTGGAAGCACCTGTGGGAGCGCTGCGAGATCGACGTCACCTCCGACAGCGGCGACGAGGAGGTCATCGCGTCGGTGCGGCTGCACGCCTTCCACGTCCTGCAGACCGCCTCGCCCCACGTCAAGGACATCGATGCCAGCCTCACGGCGCGGGGCCTCCACGGCGAGGGGTATCGGGGCCACATCTTCTGGGACGAGCTGTTCGTCTTCCCCTTCCTCAACTTCCGCTTCCCCGACATCACCCGGGCCCTCCTGCGCTACCGGGCCCGTCGGCTCCCCGCAGCCCGACGCCAGGCCCGCGAGCTGGGCCAGCTGGGCGCCCGGTTCCCGTGGCAGTCGGGCAGCGACGGCTCCGAGCAGACCCCGAGCCAGCTGTGGAACCCGCGCTCGGGTCGGTGGATGCC
This sequence comes from Acidimicrobiales bacterium, assembly GCA_038233335.1. Taxonomy (GTDB): domain Bacteria; phylum Actinomycetota; class Acidimicrobiia; order Acidimicrobiales; family Iamiaceae; genus Iamia. The sequence continues at coordinate 29,697 of JBBSME010000019.1, forward strand.
GGACAACTCACGCCGCCAGCACCACGTGGGCCTGGCTGTGGTCTGGAACGTCTGGCAGTACCAGCAGGCCTCCAACGACTACCGGTTCATGATCGAGTACGGCACCGAGCTGCTGGTCGAGCAGGCTCGGTTCTGGACCGGGCTGGCCAAGCACGACCCGGGCGACGGCCGCTACCACATCCGGGGCGTCATGGGCCCCGATGAGTACCACGACGGCTACCCCGGGGCCGAGGGCCAGGGCGTCGACGACAACGCCTACACCAACGTCCTCGTCAGCTGGCTCCTCCGACGGGTGCTGGACGTCCGGCGCGGGTTCAAGGGCCACCAGGTCGAGGTCCAGCTCTGGGAGCGCCTGGGCGTCACCGACGAGGAGGCCGGCCACTGGGAGGAGGTGGCCCGGCTGCTCCACGTCCCCTTCCACGACGGGATCATCAGCCAGTTCGCAGGCTGGAACGAGCTCGCCGAGATCGACTGGGAGGACTACCGGGCCCGCTACGGCAACATCGGGCGCCTCGACCTGATCCTCGAGGCCGAGGGCGACTCCACCAACCACTACAAGCTGGCCAAGCAGGCCGACGTCCTCATGCTCTTCTACCTCATGACCCCCGACGTCCTCTGCGACCAGCTGGAGGCGATGGGCTACTCGTGCGACGAGGAGATGATCCACCGGACCGTCGAGTACTACCTGGAGCGCACGGCCCACGGCTCGACGCTGAGCCGCATCGTCTACGCGTGGGTCACCGCCCGCATCGACCCCGCCCGGTCGTGGGACCTGTTCCGGGAGGCGCTGGCCGCCGACATCGATGACACCCAGGGCGGGACCACCCCCGAGGGGATCCACCTGGGAGCCATGGCCGGGAGCCTCGACCTGCTCCAGCGGTGCTACAGCGGCCTGGAGCTGCGCGACGACGAGGTCTGGTTCGATCCCCAGCTGCCGCCCACCCTGGAGCACCTGGCCTTCGACATCGTCCACCGGGACCGGACCCTGGCGGTCGCGCTGTCCCACCACCGCCTGCGGATCGAGGTGGAGGCCGGCGCCGAGGAGCCCGTGCTGGTCGGGGTGGGCGGCAAGGTCACCGCCCTGGGCGCAGGCGAGGCGCTCGAGATCGACCTGGACGACACGGCCCCTGACGCCTCGAGCTGACCGCCAGGAGCGGGATCCGGGGCCCGACGTGCTCGTCCTGAGCGGCCCGGCGGGCGACTTCGTCGACCTGTCGGTCTCCAACGGGGTCAGCACCACGGCCTACCGCTGGGACCTCGGTGACCTGTGCGCCGGCGCCGTCCCCCCGGTCGACGACCCTCCCCCCGTCGACGACGCACCCACGCCAGCCCCGGCCGCAGAGCCCATCACCACCGCGGCCACCTTCACCGGCTGAAGGACGCCAAAGCCCTCCGTACCGGTCGGCGTTGGCGTGGCCCCAGCCCCAGGAACGCCGACCACTTCGAGGTCGCCGCGGGCAGGCCAGCCCCTGGGGTCTGATCAGTCGCCGGCGATGGCGTTGATCGTCTCGGCCAGCGCGGTGTCGCGCTCGGTCAGCCCGTCGGCGTCATGGCTCACGAGGTCGATGACCACGGTGTTCCAGGAGTTCGACCAGTCCGGGTGGTGGTCGGCCTTCTCGGCGGCCAGGGCCACGCGGGCCATGAAGGCGAAGGCTTCGGAGAAGTCGGCGAAGGTCAGCTCGCGGTGGAGCTTGCCGTCGACGACCTCCCATCTGGAGGGAGCGGTGATGTCGGTCATGGCCCCAGTGTGGGCCACCGACGATCGCCGCGCGCCGCGC
>JBBSME010000020.1:0-30987 GCA_038233335.1 Acidimicrobiales bacterium
ATTCGACCACTCTGCCACCCCTCCGGGACCCGGAAAATACGCTACCTCGGTGCCGCCGAACAGTCAGAATGACGGTGGCGCGTAACGCCAGAACGCGCCGGGCTCGACGAGCAGACCGAGAAAAAAGCCCCGACACCGTGAGGCGCCGAGGCTGAAAGGCTGTAGGACGTATCGAGCTTAGTTCAGGTGCGCGCGCATCTCGGCCTGGACGTGGTGGCGGCGGAGCTTGCGGAGCGCCTTCTCCTTGATCTGGCGCACGCGCTCGCGCGTCAGCCCGATCTGCTCGCCGATCGCGCCGAGCGTGAGCGGGCGCTCGTGGCCGATCCCGAAGTAGAGCCGGGTGATCTCGGCCTCGCGCGGCTGCAGCTGGCAGAGGATCCGCTCCACGTCGATCTTGATCGACTCGGCCGTGATCGGCTCGTCCGGGGCGACGAGGTCGTGGTCGGGGAGGACGTCGAGGAGGCTCTGCGTCGAGTCCTCGGCGAAGGGGGCGTCCATCGAGAGCGAGCGGCGGCTGTGGCGGAAGCCTTCTTCCACCTTATGCGGCTTCATCTCCAGTTCCTCGGCGAGCTCGTCGGTCGTGGGCTGGCGGCCATGCTCCTGCTGGAGCCGGGCGCTGGCCTTGCGCATCTTCGAGAGCGTCCCGATCCGGTTCTGCGGGAGGCGGACGGTCCGCGCCTGGTCCGAGAGCGCCTTGAGGATCGACTGGCGAATCCACCAGACGGCATACGAGATGAACTTGAACCCGCGCGTCTCGTCGAAGCGGCGGGCGGCCTTGACGAGGCCGTAGTTGCCCTCACTGATGAGGTCGGTCAGGCTGAGGCCCTGCCCCTGGTACTTCTTCGCGACGGAGACGACGAAGCGGAGGTTGGCGCGGACGAGGGCGTGCAACGCCTCCTGGTCTCCCTTCTTGATACGCTGGGCGAGCTCCACCTCCTCCTCTGGCTTGAGCAGCTGCACTTGGCTGATCTCATCCAGATACTGATCCAACATCCGCTGCTGCCGGGGTACGTACATGTTCGTCGCGTTAATGGTGAAGACGGTGAGGTTGGGGCGATAACCCTCCTTCCTATGGGGGAAACCAGTATCCGTTTCCAGCGAGCCACGGATTTAGTAAGATTTTTTAACTCTTCGTACAGCACGCGTTCGCCGGGAGGTCCGGCTAACACGAGACCCGGCACCGAAAAGTCGGCACCGGGTCAGGCGGTAGAGCACAGCGGAGAGGGAGGGATTCGAACCCTCGATACCGCTATAAACGGTATACACCCTTAGCAGGGGCGCGCCTTCAGCCACTCGGCCACCTCTCCGGGGGTCCTGCTGAAGCGAGCAAGGGCCGAAGATAGGGCGTGCCCCCAGCCGATCCCAGCGCTCCGCAGATTTTTGACGCGGCTTCCAAAAACCGAACGGGCCGCTTACTGAGTCCGCGCCCGGTACCGCTCCATGAGCGCGCGCTGCCGCGTCATGGTTGGCATCTCCCGTCCGTGGATAAAGACGTGCTCGGCAGCCGTCGAGAACTCGAACGGGTCGCCGCTCCATACGACGACGTTCGCCCAGTGGCCGGGCGCGAGCGTCCCGGCATCGTCCAGCCCGAAGAGTGCGGCCGGCGTACTGGTGACGGCCTGAAGCGCATCCGCCCATTCCATCCCGTTGGCGACGGCATTCCCCGCGAGCTGCCGGACGTTCCGGGCATTGTGCGCGTCGAACGTGGCGAAGGCAACAGGGACGCCGGCCTCAGCGAGCATCGCGGCGTTGTCGAGCCGCGGGCTCGGTGCGTCGTAGGACGGCACGTCGTCGAGCGGGTCGAGCACGACGCCGATGCCCTGCGCAGCGAGCCGGTCGGCGACCTGCCACGCCTCGCGGGCACGGAGGAGGATGATCCGAAGCCCGAACTCATCGGCGAGGCGGAGGGCGGCTTCGATGTCACTGCGGCGGTTCGCCGTCACGATGAGCGGAAGCTCGCCTTGGAGGACGGGGAGGAGCGCTTCGAGGTCGTCCTGCGAGGCGGCGAGCGGTTGCATCTGGCCGGTGAGGTAGTCCTCCCGTCGGGCCGCGTAGTCCTGCGCGTCGCGGAGCACGCGGCGGAGGCGAGCGATGGCTCCGGCGCGCGAGCCGCCGCCGGCCGAGCGTGCGCCCTCGTTGAGGTGCGCCACGATGCCCACGGAGGTCTTCATCACGAGGGCCTCGACGGTCTCGCCCGCGAGGTCGAGCGCGGCGGCCTGGCCCGAGATCAGCCCGCCCGACGGCATGGCGATGACGGTCGTGATCCCGTCGGTCCGGGTGACGGGGATAAGCTGCGAGGCCGGGTTGATAGCTTCGAACACCTGGAATGCCGCCGCCACCTCGTTGCCGCCCAGGCTGTACTCGGTCGTCGAGGAGCCGATCTCGACGAGGCCGAGTTGGGTGGAGCTGTTGACGAGGCCGGGCGTGACCCACTTGCCCGCCGCATCCACGCGCTGCGCATCCGCCGGCAGCGCCACGTCCGTCCCGACCGCCGTAATCCGTCCGTTCTCGATCAGGACGGTACCGCCCTCTATCACTTCACTATTGCCGACGTAGACCCGGCCGCCGGTGATCGCAAGCGATTGGGCAAAGCCGACGTGGGCGAAGAACAACAGGAACGCGAAACCCACGCTTCGCTGGATGCCGGAGAATCGCGTCATCGTCGTACCTGCTGGAGTTCGAAGTCGGTTTGCCAGGCGCTCTGGCCGCTCGCGCGGTCGTAGACGAGCGCCCCCTCGTTGTAGACTTTCTCGGCGCGGGTGTAGACGGAGAACGGGTCGCCGCTCCAGACCACCACGTCGGCGGCTTTGCCGACTTCGAGCGTGCCCGTCACGTCGTCGATCCCGAGCGCCCACGCAGGCACGGCAGTGATCCAGCGGAGCGCATCGTTTCGCGAGATGTCGAGGCCGGCGCGGCGACCGGCGTACATCGCTTTGGCGGCTTCCTGATTCAGGCGCTGGATCCCCTCGCCGCTGTCGGAGTGGATGATCGTCCGTGCCCCGGCCGTCTGGAGGAGCGCGGCGTTCTCGGGAATCCCATCCATCGCCTCCTCCTTGAATCCCCACCAGTCGGCCCAGACCGAGGACGCCGTGCCCGCTTCGGCGAGGCGGTCGGCAATCTTGTAGGACTCGACGGCGTGGTGGAACGAGCGGATCTGGAAGCCGAACTCGCGCCCGAGGTCGAGCATGTTGATCATCTCGTCGGCGCGGTAGCAGTGGTTGTGGACGAGGATCTCCCCGGCGAGCACGCCCGCGAGCGTCTCCTTGCCGAGGTCGCGGTCGGGGCGCGTCTTGCTCCGGTCGGCCAGCCAGATGTTCCACTCGCGGCGATACTTCTCGGCTGCGATGAACGCGGCGCGGTAGCCCGCCATGTTGCCCATCCGCGTGGACGGCCCGCCGCGCGAGCCGTAGACGCGCTTGGGGTTCTCGCCGCACGCCATCTTGAGGCCGTACGGCGCGCCGGGAAACTTCATCGCCTGCACCGAGGTCGCCGGGACGAGCCGGAGCGTGGCGCTCCGCCCGCCGAAGAGGTTGGCCGAGCCTGGCAGCACCTGGATCGTCGTGACGCCGCCGGCCACGGCGAGCGGGATCTGCGGGTCCTGCGGCCAGACCGAGTGCTCGGCCCAGACATGCGCCGTGTTCGCCGCTACGGCTTCGTTGCCGTCGGCCTCGGCCGTCGTGCCCGGTGCGGCGTAGACGCCGAGGTGGCTGTGCGTGTCGATGACGCCGGGCGTAACGTATTTGCCCGTCCCGTCTACGACCGTCGCACCGTCCGGGATTGCCACATCCGTCCCAACGGCGACAATCTTCCCGTCCTGAAATGCGACGGCACCGCCCGTGATCTCATCCCCCGCCGCCGTCATCACCGTGGCGTTCTGGATAACGACTGGCCCGAAGGCGATCCGCTCGTAGGTGGAGGGGTACTGCGGGCGGTCGAGGCTCGTCAGCGTATCGGCGGACGCCTGTTCGGCGGCGTCTTTGTCGGCCGTGGCGGCGGGCTGCGTCGCGGCGCACCCGGCGATCACAAGGCCAAGGAGGAGAAGGGCCGGATACAGCACGGCCTTCGAACATAACGGCATGAGTTCCGTCGAAGAAGGTGGAGAAGAAGAAGGCATCGCAGCCGATTGCCCTGGACGGCAGAGAAGATCCGCCTCGGCAGAAGAAACGACCGTTGCGTTCTTCCTGCAACTGCTTGGCCCATGTCCTACTTTAGCCTCTCACACCCACCTACCTCGCTCGACTATGACACAGCTCCTGTTCGCGCTCTGTCTCGCTCTCGCCCTCGGCGCGTGCGTCCGCCTCCCTGTGAGCACCGCCTCGCTCGACGGCACGGAGTGGACGCTCCAAGTTGCCGAGACGCCGAAGGGTGCGCTCGCCCCGGAGACCGACGCCCCGCCCCTGCTTCGGTTCGAGGGCGATCAGGTCGCCGGCTCGGACGGGTGCAACCAGTTCAGCGGGACCGCGCAGATGACGGACGAGGGCTCAATCGCCGTAGGTCCCCTCGCCTCGACCAAGCGGGCCTGTCCTCCCCCGTTCGCTGCGCTCAGCGAGGTGCTCTTGAGCGCCCTGGCCGAACGCACCGTCCGCGCGGAGCAATCCGACGGCATCCTGCGACTCACCTCGGGCGATACAGTGCTGGTCTACGGGCGTCGCTAGACGGACCCCTCGTCAACACGCTGTCGTCTGCGAGGCGCACCGCGCTACGATCATCCGCAGCCGTCATAGCCGCTGATTGCCCCGTCTTCATTCTCGTCCCTCCAGAGCCAGCCCGCACGCCCGTCGGCTAGCACGGCGTGCGCCCACCACGTCTGCTCGGGATCGCGGAGTGTGCGGTAGGCCGGGTCGCCCGGCATCGCCGCTTCGATCTGGTACACGCTGTCGGCGAGCCACGCGTTGTAGACGCCTTCGCCGACGTAGTCGAGCAGGTAGAGCGTGTCGCCTGCGCCGACAGAGCGGCTGCTCTCGAAGCTACGGTAGACCTCCACTGGACGGCTTGTGACGACGAGGCCCGTCTGGATGACGGCGACGTAGCCGGTGTCCGCACTGAACGTCGCGCCAGGCTCGATGGTAAACGCGACGCCCGTCGTGTCACCGGCTTCGGCGTAGGCGGTGAGGGGACGGGTCGCCGTCCACTCGCCGTACATACAGCACTCGAACGGGCACGCGCCTTCGACCCGGTACGGCACGGCCGGACCGGCCGGTGCCGACGCCTGGGCGACCTCTTCGGACGGAGTGGCTTCTGGAGCCGGGCGGTCGGCGCACCCCGTGATTGCGGCGATGCAGAGAGCAGTCAGAAAGAAGCGGAGGCTAGCCTTCATCCCCGTATCCAAGAACTTGAAGCGAGGTCGTCCGAGGGCGCTACGCTTGCTTGAGCGCTTCGGCCCCGGACGAGATCTCGATGATCTCCGTCGTGATCGCGGCCTGGCGGGCGCGGTTGTAGGTGAGGCGGAGCTGGTCGAGGAGCTCGCCGGCGTTGCTCGTGGCGTTGTCCATCGCCACCATCCGCGCGCCCTGCTCGGCGGCGTTGCTTTCGAGGACGATCCGCCAGAGCTGATAGCTGAGGTACTGCGGGATCAGCCGCTCGAGGATCGCCTCGGCGCTCGGCTCGAAGATGTAATCCACATCGCCCTTTCGCTCGTCGGTCACTTCGTAATACGTCTCGTCAGCTTCCATCACGGGCGTCGTGAACGTGTGCGACGGGACGGGCAGGAACGGCTCGACGATGCGGTTCTGCGAGATCGTGTTCTTGAACTCGTTGTAGACGACCACGACCTCGTCCCAGTCGCCATCGTACCAGCCGTCCACGGCGCGGTCGGCGACCGCGTTGGTGGCGGCGAACCCCAGATCGTTGAAGAAGCCGCGGTAGTCGCCGACGAGCGTGTAGCCGCGCTTCGAGAAGTACTCGTGCGCCTTCCGCCCGACCGCGAGGATCTTGATCCGCCCCTGGGCCCGCGCGTCGGCGTACTGCGTGTCGAGCGCGGCCTGGGCCTCTTTCAGGATGTTCGCGTTGAACGCGCCCGCGAGCCCACGGTCCGAGGTCACGACGATCACGAGGACGTTACCGGTCCCCTCCTCGCGCGGCTGGAAGAGCGGGTGGCTCTCCGGGTCCACGTGCTCGCGGAGGTGGCCGATCATCTCGCGGATCTTGAAGGCGTAGGGGCGGGTCTGGAAGATCTGCTCCTGCGCCCGGCGCAGCTTCGCCGCCGCCACCATCTTCATGGCGCGCGTGATCTGCTGTGTGTTCTTGACCGACGCGATGCGCGTGCGGATGTCGCGGAGAGAAGCCATGGGGAGAGGTACGATTTACGAGTGACGAACGCCAAACGGGTGACCTACTCGACGTTCGTCGCTCGACACTCGGCGTTCGCTAGGCGGGCTGGTTCGTGTAGATGGAGGCGAGGTCTTCGGCCTGCTGCCGGAGCGTCGCCGCGACCTCGTCGCTCATCACGCCCGTGTCGCGGATTGAGGCGAGGGCATCGCCGTGCTGCATCCGCAGGCGCTCGCGGTACTCCCGCTCGAACTCGCGGATCTTATCGACGGGCACGCGGTCGAGCAGGCCCTGGCCGGCGGCGTAGATGATGGCGACCTGCTCCTCGACCGGGACCGGGACGTACTGCCGCTGCTTGAGCACTTCGACGAGGCGTGCCCCACGCGCGAGCTGGCGCTGCGTGGCGGCGTCGAGGTCGGAGCCGAACTTGGCGAACGCTTCGAGCTCGCGGTACTGCGCGAGGTCGAGGCGGAGCGTGCCGGAGACCTTCTTCATCGCCTTGATCTGGGCGTTCCCACCCACACGCGAGACCGAGATCCCGACGTTGATCGCCGGGCGAACACCGGCGTTGAACAGGTCGGTCTCGAGGTAGATCTGGCCGTCCGTGATCGAGATCACGTTCGTCGGGATGTAGGCCGACACGTCGCCCGCCTGCGTCTCGATGACGGGGAGCGCCGTGAGCGAGCCGCCGCCCTTGACCTTGCCCTTCAGGCTCTCGGGGAGGTCGTTCATCTGCTGTGCGATCGACTCGTCGGCGTTGATCTTGGCGGCGCGCTCCAAGAGGCGGCTGTGGAGGTAGAACACGTCGCCGGGGTAGGCCTCGCGGCCCGGCGGGCGGCGCAGCAGCAGCGACACCGAGCGGTAGGCCTCGGCCTGCTTGGAGAGGTCGTCGAAGACGGCCAGGGCGTGCTCGCCGTTCTCCATCCAGTGCTGGCCCATGGCGCAGCCGGCGTAGGGAGCGAGGTACTTGTAGGGCGCCGGGTCCGAGGCCGGGGAGGTGACCACGACGGTGTACTCCATGGCCCCGTGCTGGTCGAGGGTGGCGACGGTCTGGGCCACGGTCGAGTTCTTCTGCCCGATGGCGACGTAGACGCACTTCACCCCCAGGCCCTTCTGGTTGAGGATGGTGTCGATGGCGACGGTGGTCTTGCCCGTCTTGCGGTCGCCGATGATCAGCTCCCGCTGGCCTCGGCCAATGGGGGTCATGGAGTCGACGGCCTTGATGCCGGTCTGGAGCGGCTCGTGGACGGGCTTGCGGCCCATGATCCCCGGGGCCTGGACCTCCATGCGGCGGGTGCCGACGTCGGACAGGGGACCCTTGCCGTCCACCGGCTCGCCCAGGGTGTTCACGACCCGGCCGAGCAGGCCGTCGCCGCAGGGCACCGAGAGGATCTCCCCGGTGGCTCGCACCGACTGGCCCTCGGCGATGTCGTTCACGTCGCCCAGCACCACGGAGCCGATCGACTCCTCGTCGAGGTTCAGGGCCAGGCCGATGGTGCCGTCGGAGAACTCGAGCATCTCGTTGACGGCGCAGTCGGGCAGGCCCTGGACGCGGGCGATGCCGTCGCCGACCTCGATGACCCGACCAACCTGAGCCGCGGCAGAGTCGGGGGTGAAGCCCTCCAGGTTCTTGTGGAGAGCGGCGGTGATGTCGTCGGTGGAGATGGTGAGCTCAGCCATCGGCTCGCTTTCTGGGTTCGACCGGCCGGTGGTGCCGGCGGAGGGCGGGTGGGGTGGTCGGGCTACAGCGCGGCGCGCAGCTGCTCGATGCGACGGCGGACGGAGCCGTCGATGACGGTGTCACCGATCTGGGCGACGATGCCACCCTGCACGGTGGGGTCGACGATGACCTTCACCTCGACGCTTTTGCCGGTGGCGGTCCCAAGAGCGTCGGCCAGCCGCGTGAGCTGATCGTCGGACAGGGCGATGGCCGACCGGACCTCGGCCACGGCCTTCTCCCGGAGACCGGCCCGCACCGCCACGAGGGCATCGACGATGGTGGGCAGCTCGCGGGCCCGGCCGTTGCCGACCACCAGGCCCACCAGGCTCACCGTGGTCGGCTGGGCCCGACCCCCCAGCAGGTCGGTCACGATCTGCTGGCGGCGGGGCGGCTCGAGGTGGGCGTCGGCCAACGTGGACAGCAACTCGTCGTTGCCCTCGAGCACCCGGGCGAACCGGAAGAGCTCGTCCTCCACCTCGTTCAGGCTGTCCTCCACGCTGATCACGGAGTGGAAGGCCTGGGCGTAGGCGGCGATGAGCTGGTCGTCGGCCATCAGGTGCTGGCTCCCACCGAATCGATGTAGGACTCGACGAGGGCCCGGTTGGTGGCATCGTCGAGGTTGGCCTCGATGACCCGCTCGGCCGCCCCGAGGGCCAGGGCGGTGACCTCGCCGCGCAGGTCGGCCATGGCCTGGGCCTTGGACGCTTCCACGTCGGCCGCGGCGCGCTGACGCATCTCCGCGATCTCGCCGTCGATGGCGGCGATGCGTTCGGACCGGACCGCGTCAGCGTCCTGGCGGGCTTCCTCCAGGATCCGGGCCGACTCCTGCTTGGCGTCGGCCAGCTTGGCCTGGTAGCCCGACAGGACATCCTCGGCCTCGGTGCGGGCCCCTTCGGCCTTCTCCAGGTCGGAGCGAATGCGCTCGGTGCGCCCATCCATGGCCTTGGTGATGCCGGGCCAGGCGAACTTCCACATCAGGCCGATGACCACGGCAAAGGAGATCGTGCCCCAGACCAGCTCGTTGAGCGGTGGGACGATGGGGCTCGGGGCCTCCTGGCAGTCGTCGACCGAGCCGCCCTCGACGAGGATCGGGATGCACTCGGCGTCGAAGTGCGTGCCGCCGTTGGCCTCGACCTGAGATTCGAGCAGCTCGGTGAGCTCCTCGCGCTCAGCTGGCGGCAGACCCTCGACGAACTCGTCGAACTGGGCCTGGAGCTCCTCGGGGCTGGCGTCGCCCTCGGCCGCGCCGACGGGAGCCGTGCCGGCCAGGACGGCGACGACGGCGAGGGCCAGGCCTGCGAACAGAACTCGTGTGCGCACGTGGACCCCCTCAGCCCGAGATGATGAAGGCGAGGACGAACCCGAACAGGGCCAGGGCCTCGGTGAAGGCGATGCCCAGGAACATGGTGGTGCGCACCATGCCCGCGGCCTCAGGCTGACGGGCCATGGCGGTGATGGCGTTGCCGACCACCAGACCGATGCCGATGCCGGGGCCGATGGCGGCGCCGCCGTAGACGATGCCGCGGCCGACGGCGGTCAGGCCCGCTTCCATGTCGCCTGTGGTCTGGGCCAGGATGGTGGTGAGCATTCGGTGGTCTCCTTGTGGCTTTCTTCTAGTGCTCGGGATTTTGCGAGTCGCCGATATACACGGCGGTGAGGATGGTGAAGATGTAGGCCTGGAGGAACGAGACCAGGATCTCGAAGGCGACCAGGCCGACCAGCAGACCGCCGGTGGCGATGGCCAGCACGGCCCAGAACTTGGCCGCCACCAGCGCCGTGCTCAACACGGCGAAGCTGATCAGCAGGAGGTGGCCGGCCAGCATGTTGGCGAAGAGCCGGACCGAGAGCGAGAGGGGCCGCACGAAGAGGAGGGTGGCCAGCTCGATGGGGGCGACCAGGACGTAGAGGGGCTTGGGTACGCCCGGCGGGAACACCGAGTTCTTGAAGTAGCCGATGGGCCCCTGGTTCTTGATGCCCACCACGATGTACATGACCCAGACGATGGCGGTCATCAGGATCGGGACGGCGATGCGGGCGTTCACCGGCATCTGGGCCCCAGGGATGATCTCCCAGATGTTGCACACGAAGATGAAGCTGAACATCCCCAACAGGAAGGGCGCGTAGCCCATCCCGGACTGGCCCATCGTCTGGACGATGATGCCTTCGCGGATGAACTCGACGGCGGACTCGGCCGCGTTCTGGAGGCCCCTCGGGACCAGCTCCTGCTTGCGGCCGGCCGCCATGTAGAAGCCGAAGACGAGCGCCACCGACATCCACATCAAGATGACGACCTTGTTGACCTCGAAGGGGGTGCCCTCGAAGAAGATGCCAGGCCAGTTGATGGCGTGGCTGACCGGTGGGAACTCGAGACCCAGGATCACGACGGGCGAGCCTCCTTGAGGCTGGGACGGGTGGGCTTGACGCCGGGGAAGGCGAGAGACGCCGACACGTGGCGCATCTCCGAGAACAGCAGGCCCAGGTGGGTGGCCACCAGGGTGATGCCGAGGGGGACGAGCTCGGCCCAGGAGCGATCCTTGACCAGGTACAGGGCCAGCACGACCAGCCCCATGCGCACCACGTAGCCGACGAGCACGCCAGCCATCAGGGCGGTGACCGAGATGCGCCCGGTGAGGTTGAGGATGACCGCCGTCAGCGCGAAGTTGACGATGACCAGACCGATGGCGAAGGCCGCCGAGGCGGCGCCGCCCCAGCCCCAGATGAGCCCGGCCACGACCACGAAGAGGGGCAGCACCGGCAGACCCCGACGCAGCATGTCGGAGATGAGCTCGGCCTCGGGGGCCCGTCCCGTGGTGGGATCCGCGATGGCCGTCGTCATCGGGATCCGTTGCGGGGATCGAGGTACGGGGCGACCTGCCGGGCCGCGGTGACGGCCGATCCGTCGTGGGCCGCCATCTGGCGGTCGTAGCCGAGCTTGATCTTCACACTCGTCCCGATCACCCCGAAGGCGAAGAAGGCGATGGCGAACACCGGGCCCGTGCCAGCCACCCGATCGATCAGCCAACCGATGAGGGCGAAGGCGAGGGGGGTGAGGGCCAGCTCGATGCCCCGGGTGAGGGAGTCGCTGAAGCCCCGGTTGAGGTCTTGTCTCGCTCGCAGATCGAACACGCGATCATCCTTGACGGGGTGCGCACCGGCGATCTCCGGTGGACGCTTGTGAACCAGCGCGCAAACTAGCGAGCCGGGGGTTCGGCCGCAAATCTGGCATCCGGCGCCCCGCCACGCCAAATGAGCTCTGACCCAGATCAGAGGGAGATGGACCCGTCGGCGGCGCGGTGGGCGGCGACCCCGACGGGTTCGTCGTCGGTGATGAGGGCCATCACGTCGGCGTCGGTGCTGGTGCACCAGGCCCGGTGGCGCTCCGGGGTGCGGGTGGCGAGGAAGGCTCGCTCCGGTGTGCCGTCGCGGTCGTGCATCACCGTGGCCCCCTCGATGCGGACGGCGCCCTCCCAGTCCGCGACCAGCTCCACCAGGCCCACGTCGTCGACCTCGGCCTGGCAGTCGCGGTGGACGAACCGGCCTCGGGGCGGCGGCGTCGTGGAGTAGACGCCGAAGGCGTGCTTGGTGAGGAAGCCACCGTTGGCGGTGATGAACCCGACCGAGCCCGCGTCGTCGCGGAGCACCCGGGCCATGGTGGCGATGGAGTGGGAGACGTAGTCGTTCCACGGTCCACCGGCGAAGCTCAGCCCGCCGGTGACGGTAAGCGGGCGCTCCAGGTCGAGGCCCAGCTCGGTCGCGGTCACCTGCACCGACGAGGGGAAGCAGGAGTAGACGTCGACGTGGGCCAGGTCGTCGACCCCGACGTCGGCCATCTCGAGCGCCTTCCCCCCGGCGATGCCGATCGCCGGTGAATGGTGGAGAGAGACCCGGTTGCCGACCCACCAGGTGTCGTGGGCGTCGGTCCCGGTCCACGGGAACACCCAACGATCGGTGGGGACGCCGAGGGCTCGCGCCCGCTCCACCGAGCACAGGAGGAAGGCGGCGGCCTGCTCCACGCTGCTGTTGGAGTTCATCACCTTGGTGTACGGGTGGCCGACGACGCGGTTGGTCGGACCAGGCGTGCGGACCTCTTCCGCAGTCATCGCCTCACGGATCCAGGCGTCGGGGTTCGACGCCGCCACCTCGCTGAACCGAGCCCACAAGGCGCCCAGCACCTCCTGGTGCTCGGCCTGCGTCCGACCGGCTGCGGCCCGCACCGCGCTCTCGAACATCGGGTAGTGGGTGACGGGCAGGAACAGCCCGCGGGAGATCTCGTCGGGCGAGGCGAGGGGAGTCTCGTCACCGATCAGCTCGGTCGGCTCCGCTCCCTGGGGCTGGCGGGTCCAGTCCAGCTCGCGGTCGTCGGCCCGAGCCGCTGAGCGGGTCCGCCACGCCTCCGCCCCGCCGATGAGGACCGCGTCAGCCCGGCCGGCGGAGATGTCCGATGCGGCCCGGCTGAGGAGCGACTGCGGGTGGTTCCCGCCGTCGGTCGTGGCCCACCGGCGGGCCGGCTCGGCGCCCACCGCCGAGGCCACCAGGGCGGCCGGGTCCGGGTAGCGCCAGGACATCACCTTGATCACCCCGACGGTGTCCAGGTCGCGCAGCAGTGCGTCGGGCGCGGACGCACCGCTGTCGGCGGCCGCCGCTCGGGCCGCCTGGGCGATCATCTCGGTGGGTTCGAGCGGAGCCTCACCCCGGTCGACGCGGACGTTCAGCTGGCCCACCCCGACCAGGACGGGGAGACGGGGGTCGAGCGAAGCGGCGTCGGACATGCAGTGCCTCCGGCGGGCGGTCGACGACGCCGTCGAGCGTGGCGTCCGGGCGGTCGGTCACGGTAGGGGCGACCCGGGGCGTCGCTACAATCCGCGTCCATCGACATCCTCGTGATCTGCACCGGCAACCAGTGCCGCTCCCCCATGGCCGATGTGCTCTTCCGTGACGGGCTGGCCCGGCGGGGCGTCGACGGCCGGGTCTCCTCGGCCGGGCTGATCAGCGAGGGCGTCCCGGCCTCCGGGGGCAGCGTCCGGGCCATGGCCAAGCGGGGCCTCGACCTCGAGGGCCACCGCAGCACGCCGCTGGAGGCTGATGCCGTGGTCACCGCCGACCTGATCGTGGGGATGACCCGCGAGCACGTGCGGGAGGCCGTGGTGCTCGTCCCCGAGGCCTTCGAGCGGGCCTTCACGCTCCGCGAGCTGGTGCGGCGGGCCGAGGATGTGGGTCCCCCTGCGGATCTGGGCCCGGTGGTGGTCCCGGGCGGACCGACCACGGGCATGGGTGCGCCCGGCCTGGAGCCCCTGTCCGCCTGGCTGTCTCGGCTGAGCGCCGGGCGGCGGGCCACCGACCTGATCGGTGACGACCCGGCCGACGACGTGACCGACCCGATGGGCCGCTCCCGGCGCTTCTACGAGCGCACCGCGGCGGAGATCGAGGACCTGGTGACCCGGTTCCTCGACGTCGCCCTCCCGACCCCCGTCGCGGCCACGCCCTGACACCCGGAGCCGAGGCGTCAGCGATCGCGTCGTCGACGGGCTCGCCCCTGGCCTCGGCCTCTGACATGCTCGACCCGATGCTCCTCGCCATTGGTTCCGACCACGCCGGCTACGCCCTCAAGATCCACCTGGTGGCCTACCTCACCGCGTTGGGCCACGAGGTGCGCGACGCCGGGACCGACGCCGAGGCCTCGGTCGACTACCCGGCGTACTGCGCCGCCGTGGCCCGGGCCGTCGCCGTCGGTGCAGTGGAGCGCGGCATCGTCGTGGGCGGCTCGGGCCAGGGCGAGCAGCTGGCCGCCAACGCGGTGCGGGGAGTCCGAGCGGCGCTGGGCAACGACCTCTACACGGCGCGCATGAGCCGTCAGCACAACGATGCCAACGTCGTGTCCCTCGGCGGACGGATCGTGGGCACCGGACTGGCCGAGGAGATCGTCAGCCTGTGGCTGGCCACCGAGTTCGAGGGCGACCGCCACGTCCGCCGGGTCGAGCAGCTGGCGGAGATCGCTTCACTCGCGGGAGACCCCGCGGCCCAAGATGCCCTCATCGACCGCCTCGCCCCCGGCACCCGCATCCGTGCTCGGGGCCCCGTCGACGACCCCACCTGACCCGAGGAGACCCCCCATGGCCTGGCCCCCCGTCGACGACACCGAGCTGTTCGCCGCCATCGGCGACGAGATCGACCGCCAGAACTCGACCCTCCAGCTCATCGCCTCGGAGAACTTCACGTCCCCGGCAGTGCTGCGGGCCACCGGCTCGGTCCTCACCAACAAGTACAGCGAGGGCTACCCCGGCAAGCGCTACTACGGCGGCAACGAGGTCATCGACCAGGTCGAGGACATGGCCCGCGACCGGGTGAAGGCCCTCTTCGGCGCCGACCACGCCAACGTCCAGCCCCACTCCGGGGCCAACGCCAACATGGCCACCTACCTGGCCCTGCTCGACCACGGCGACACCGTCCTCGCCCTCCGACTCGACCAGGGCGGCCACCTGACCCACGGCTCGCCCGTGAACGCCAGCGGCATCCTCTACGACTTCGTCAACTACGGCGTCACCGAGTCCGACGAGCGGATCGACTTCGACCAGGTGCGGGCCCTGGCCAAGGAGCACCAGCCCAAGATCATCGTGGCCGGGGCCACCGCGTACCCCCGGCTGATCGACCCGGTGCCGTTCCGCGAGATCGCCGACGAGGTGGGCGCCCTGTTCATGTTCGACGCGGCCCACATCGCCGGGCTGATCGCCGGCGGCGCGCACCCCGACCCCGTGCCCCACGCCGACGTGGTCACCTTCACCACGCACAAGACCCTGCGGGGTCCTCGCGGCGGAGCCATCCTGTGTCGGTCCGAGCACGCGGCGGCGATCGACAAGGCCGTCTTCCCCGGCTCGCAGGGCGGCCCCCTCGACCACGTCATCGCGGCCAAGGCGGTGGCCTTCGCCGAGGCCGCCGACCCCTCGTTCACCGACTACGCGCAGACGGTGGTGACCAACGCCGCCGCCCTGGCGGAGCGCCTGGGCGGCCACGGGCTCCGCCTCGTCTCCGGTGGCACCGACAACCACCTGATGCTGGTCGACCTGCGCAGCGTGGACGAGGACCTGTCGGGCAAGAAGGCCCGGCTGGCCCTCGACCGGGCCGGCATCAGCCTGAACGAGAACACGGTGCCCGACGACCCGCGCCCGCCCTACATCACCAGCGGTCTCCGCATCGGCACGCCCGCGGTCACCACCCAGGGCATGGGCCCGGCCGAGATGCAGGCCATCGGGGACCTCATCTTCCGGGTGCTCAGCCACCGGGAGGACGAGGACGTGCTGGTCGAGGTGCGGGCCGAGGTCGCCGATCTCTGCGCCCAGTTCGCGCCGTACCCCGACCTCACTGCCTGAGCCTCCCCCGCCCCGGGTGGCCCAGACCGACCCGGGTGCGGCGGTAGCGTCGGCCGGGATGGAGCGCCTCGCCCCCGCGGCCGGCGCCGGACCGATCCGGTGCTGACCCCCTCGACCGCCGCCTACGGCGTGGTGTTCGCGGTGGCCTTCGGCATCACCCTCGTCCTCACGCCGGTGGCCGGATGGGTGGCCCGGCGGGTCGGAGCCCTGGCCCAGCCCGACGAGCGCAAGGTCCACGAGGTCCCCACCCCCTACCTCGGCGGCCTGGCCATGCTCCTCGGCCTGGTCGGCGCCCTGGCCGTGGCCTGGCAGATGGACGCCTTCTCGGCCATCTTCGCCGCCCCGCGGGCGTCGATCGGCGTGACCCTGGGGGCGGTCATCGCCTGCGCGGTGGGCACGATCGACGACCTCCGCCCGGTGTCCCCGCCGGCCAAGATGTCGGGCCTCGTCCTGGCCGGCTGCACCCTCTACCTGCTCGGCGCCTCGGTGGTCATCCTGCCCCTGCCCTTCCTCGACCAGGTGCTGCTCTCGCCCGACATGGCCCCCCTCGTCACCGTCCTGTGGGTGCTGGTCGTGGCCAACGCCACCAACTTCATCGACGGCCTCGACGGCCTGGCCGCCGGGATCGTGGCCATCGCCGCCGGCGCCTTCTTCCTCTACGGCCACCGAGTGGCAGGCGAGGCCGCGGTGATCCGCCCGGACAACCCGAGCCCCATGCTGGCGGTGATCATCGTCGGCATCTGCGTGGGTTTCCTGCCCTACAACTTCCACCCCGCCCGCATCTTCATGGGCGACGGCGGGGCGCTGATGCTGGGGGTGCTGATGGCCGGGTCCACCATGCTCGTCGGGGGCCAGAGCCCCAACCAGTTCAGCGGCCAGGTCGTGTTCTTCTACCTGCCGCTGATCCCGATCGTGATCATGGGCGTCCCCATCCTCGACACCCTGTGGGCCATCATCCGCCGGGCCCGCAAGGGACAGAGCCCGGCCCACGCCGACAAGGACCACCTCCACCACCGGCTCATGCGCCTGGGTCACGGCCAGCGCCGCAGCGTCCTGATCCTGTGGACGTGGACCGGCCTGCTCTCGGCCCTCGTGCTCTTCCCCGTCTACACCCGGAAGATCGATGCCTTCGTGCCCATCGGCGTCGCCGCCCTCGGGCTGGTGCTCTACACGTACCTGCACCCCGGCGCCCGGCGCACCCGCGACCTCGAGGGGTAGGCCCCGCCCCGCCCGTCGGCCGGCCCGCGGTGCGGCCTCGGTCAGTCGGTGGCCTCGCTCAGTCGGTGGCCTCGCTCAGTCGGTGGCCTCGTCGTTGCCCTCGGTCCCCACCGAGAGCACCACCGCGCCGAACACGATCAGCGTGGTGGCCACGGTGTGGATGACGTCGTTCCGGCCGACGTCGAGGGACCCGATGATGATGAGGATCGCTCCTGCGACCATGAAGCCCACCCCCACCCGCGTCCCGCTCATCGGTCCGCCCGCACCAGCGTCGCACGGAGCGGAGCGATCGTCACCGACCCATCGGACCACGCCCACGCCCCGCGCACAAGACGACCCCCCTCCGAACTTCGTACGGAACTGTGCCGGTGAGGGCAACTTCCGTACGAAGTTGGAGGGTCAGGCTTCGGACGCGGCGGCCTGGACGTCGGCGAAGGGGATGGGGCCCTCGCGGCGGAGGACGGGCTCTGCGCCGGTCAGGTCGACGACGGTCGACGCCGTCCCGACGAGCCGGCCGCCGTCGGCCACCGCGGCCACCGGTCCGGCCAGGGCCTCGACCGCCTCCGCCGCGGAGGCCGGGGTGGGCTGGCCGTGGGCGTTGGCGCTGGTGGTCGCCACCGGTCCGACCTTGGCCGTCACCGCCCGCACCAACGGGTGGGCCGGGCATCGGACTCCGATGGTGCGGGGATCGCCACCGAGGTCCCAGGCGTCCACCGAGGGGGCCCGGTCGACGACGAGGGTGAGGGCGCCGGGCCAGAAGCGCTCGGCCAGGCGGTCCATGGCCGGGCTCCAGACGGCAGCCAGCGCCTCGGCCGCGGCGGCGTCGGCCACCAGCACGGCCAGAGGCACCTCTGGACGGCGTCCCTTGAGGGCGTAGAGCCGCTGGGTCGCGCCGGGGACACCGGGCAGCGCGGCCACTCCGTAGACGGTGTCGGTGGGCAGCACCACCGCCTCGCCGGCGCGAAGAGCCGAGGCCAGCCGCTCGACCAGCTCCGCCCCCCCAGACTCCGCTGCGGAGCCGCTCACTCGGAGGGCCGGGCCGGCGACCGGGCGACCAGCACTCGGTCTCGACCCAGGAGGTCCGTGCGCACCTCGGCCTCGATCAGCCCGGCCGCTTCGGCCCGATCCCGGGCCGCAGGGCCCTGGGTCTCACCGATCTCGATCACCACCGCGCCGCCGGGAACCAGCCAGGTCGGGGCGTCGGCCAAGATCTCCGCGATCGCCTCCAGCCCGGTCGCGCCCGACACCAGAGCCCCGGCCGGCTCCCACCCACCGACCTCGGTCGGCAGCTCGTCGGAGGCGGCGACGTAGGGCGGGTTGGCGACGACGGCGGCCACCCGACCGGCCAGATCGGCCGGCAACGGGGCGAACCACGAGCCCTCGTGCACCGCCACCGAGGCGCCGGCGACGCCCAGTCCGGCCAGGTTGGCCCGGGTGACCGCGACGGCCTCGGGGTCCCGGTCCACCGCGTGCACCTCGACGTCGCGCCGCTCGGCGGCCACGGCCAGGCCGATGGCCCCGGACCCGCAGCCCAGGTCCAGCACCACCAGCGGGTCCTGGCCGCCCTGGCCGTTGATGCGCTCCAGCTCGCGGTGGACGTGGTCGACCAGGCCCTCGGTCTCGGGACGGGGGATGAGCACGCGGGCGTCGACCATGAGGTCGAGGGTCCGGAACCCCCACCGCCCGAGCACGTACTGGAGCGGCTCCCCGTTCCGTCGGCGCTCGACCATGCGGTCGAGGGCGGCCACGCCGTTGACTGTGGCGGGGTCGTCGAGGTGGGCGTGGAGGGCGGCGCCCTCGTGTCCGGAGGCCTCCTCCACGATCCGGCGGGCATCGACGTCGGCCGACAGGAGGCCCGCAGCCACCAGGGCGTCGGCGGCCTCGGCCATGAGGGCTCGCCAGGGGACGGTCCCGTCGGCAAGGCCGACGTCGGCGCGCGCCGGTCCCGGTTCCTCGGGGGGCGGCTCGGCGGCCGACAGGTCGTCGGGCGCGGGACCGGTGGGCTCGGGTGCGACCTGGTCGTCGGGCACGGCGCCGTCCACCTCGTCGGGATCGGGCACCTCAGGCCTCCGTGAGGCGCTCGGCCTGCTCGGCCGCGACCAGCGCGTCGCTCACCTCGTCCAGGTCGCCGGCCAGGATCTGCTCCAGCCGGTGGAGGGTGAGGCCCAGGCGGTGGTCGGTCACCCGGTTGTCCTTCACGTTGTAGGTGCGGATCTTCTCGCTGCGGCTGCCCCCGCCCACCTGGCTGCGGCGGGCCTCGGAGGCCTCGGCCGCCTGGCGGTCCTGTTCCGCCTTGAGCATGCGGCTGCGCAGCACGCGCAGTGCCCGCTCCTTGTTCTGGAGCTGGCTCTTCTCGTCCTGCATGGACACCACCAGCCCGGTGGGCAGGTGGGTGATCCGCACCGCCGAGTCGGTGGTGTTCACCGACTGGCCGCCGGGCCCGGAGGAGCGGTACACGTCGACCTGGAGGTCGTTGGGGTCGATGGTGACGTCGACCTCGTCGGCCTCGGGGAGCACGGTGACGGTGGCGATGGAGGTGTGGACCCGGCCCTTGGCCTCGGTGGCCGGCACCCGCTGCACCCGGTGCGGACCGCCCTCGTGCTTGAGCCGGGACCACACGCCGTCGCCCTTGACCTGGAAGGTGATCTGGTCGTAACCGCCCATGTCGGATGGCTCGGCGCCCAGCACCTCGAGCGACCACGGGTGGCGCGACACCCAGGCCTGGTACATCTCGAACAGGTCCCGGGCGAAGAGGTTGCCCTCCTCGCCGCCCTCGGCTCCCCGGATCTCGACGATCACGTTGCGATCGTCGTTGGGGTCGCGAGGCAGCAGCAGGAGGCGCACCTCGGCGGTGAGGGATTCGATGGCGGCCTCGGCCTCGTCGATCTCGGCCCGCAGCATGGTGCGGTCGTCGCCCTCGGCTCCGGCGTACATCTCCCGGGCCGTGGCCAGGTCCTCGGTCCGCCCCTCGAGGCTGCGCAGCCGGGAGACGATGGCCTCCAGATCCTTGTGGCGACGTCCGAGGGCGGTGGAGCGGGCCTGGTCGGCGTAGACGTCGGGGTCCGAGAGCTGGGCCTCGACGTCGTCGAGCTCGTGACCGAGGTCCTCGAGTCGTTCCAGCATCCGGGTCACGGTAGCGGTCACCCCCTGGCCCGACCCCTTGCCGGGGTCCGGTCGGTCGGCGTCACCGGCGGGGAGCTGGCGCTCAGCCCTTGGGAGGGTCGTCCTTCGCCGCGGGGCCGAGGCCGAGCTCGTCGCGGATGGCGGCCAGGCGGTCGTCGGTGGCCTTCTGACGGGCCGCGACGTCGAAGTCCTCGAACGACGGGGCACTGCCGGACGCCGATCCGGCACCGGGTGACCCTGCCGCTCCCGACGGGGCCGCCTCGCGTCGGGCCCGGGCATCGGCCTCCCTGGCCTCCCCCTCGATCCGGGCCCGGACATCGTCGAGGTCGGGAGCGTCGCGGTCGCTCTGGAGCCAGGCCCGATCCTTGCCCTTGGCCTCCAGGTCGGCCTCGCGGCGGTCGAGCTCCTGGTGTCCCTGGTCGACGGTCTGGTCGACCTTGGCCTTGGCGTAGGCCAGCCACCGCTTCCACTGGGCCGCCATCAGCGGCTCCTCCGAGGCGTCGTCACGCACTGGATCATCGCAGCCCCGGGCCCGACCCGCGGCTCGGGTTGGCTCCCCGGCCGGTCGGCCGCGAACCTGGGGCGGTGCCCGACACCTCGACCTCCTCCTCCACCGCATCGACCTCCTCGATGCCATCGGTGGCCCGCCCCCTGCGAGCCGCCGCGCTCTTGGAGGGCATCTCCTACCTCCTGCTGCTGTGCACGATGGTGGCCAAGTACGCCTTCGACGCCGGGGGCGAGGGCGGCGTGCCCATCGCCGGGCCGATCCACGGGATCATCGTCCTGGTCTACGCCGCGCTGGTGCTGATGGGTCGCGACGAGCAGGGCTGGAGCCTGGGCGAGACGCTCCTGGCCCTGATCCTGTCGGCCGTCCCCCTCGGGGGCTTCTACGTCGAGCAGAAGATGATCGTCGTCCCGCCCCGCGCGACCTGATCCCGATGCCAACCGGGTCAGGTGGGGGACCAGGGGATGCGCCAGTCGCCATCGACCGGGAGGACCCGCGCGGGGTCGACCAGGCGCGCTGCGAGCTCGGCGGTGAGGCCGAGGGCATCGCGGGCCGGCACGGCGAGGACCAGGCGGGCGTCGGGCGCATGGGCGGCCCGGTCGTCGGCGGCGGCGGGGACCAGGTCGAGGTCGACGCCGACGGAGCAGGTCACGACCAGGGACTCAGCGTGGGGGTCGGTGCCGACGGCGGGGGCCACCGCCGTCTCCTTCAGGTTCGCTCGACCCACCACCGACGACACCGCGACCAGCTCGGCCGCCCCCACCAGGCTCGGCTCGGCGACCAGGGAGGCGCGGAGCCAGCGCTCCGGCACCAGCTGGTTGATCGGGTGAGGCGGTGCGCCCGGCCGACGCTCTCGACCGACGATGTCGACCACGCGGGCCAGGCGGTCGGCGTCCGACAGCTCCGCGTGGGCCATCTCGGTCAGCTCGCGATCGACTCGCCCGACGCCGACCTCCATCTCGGGGCCGTCGGGCCCGTGGACGACGCGCGCCACCTCCAGGCCGAGCAGCTCGCCCAGGACCATCCCGTCCTCCTCGACGAGAGCCAACCCGGCCTGGGTGAGGAGGGCACGGAGCTCAGGGGCCTCGGGCGCCGGGAGGGGCACGGGGGCGGGGGTGGGCTCCGCCGCCACCAGATCGGCACCGTCGATCCCCCACACCGACGGCGCCGGTGCGAACGGCGCGGCCCGCCGGGCCACCAGGCCCGCGGCGCGGGCGTCGTCGACCACCAGATGGAGGTCGGCCGCCTCGACCCGGTGGGCCCAGGCCAGGGCTCCGCCGAGGCGGGAGGCGGCGTCACCGGCCAGCAGCACCCAGCCGACGGTCCCGTCGACCAGTGCCGCACCGCCCGGGAAGGCCGAGGGCGCGGCAGACGCCCCCACGCGATCCCGGGTGAGGGCGCGCAGCTGGGTCGCTCGCAGGGCGGCGACCCGGGCTGGGTCGATGGGGCCTACTTCTCGGCGGGCTTGGCGCCCTTGCGGGCCCCGTAGCGCCGCTCGAAGCGGTCGATGCGCCCACCGGTGTCCACCAGCTTCTGCTTGCCGGTGTAGAAGGGGTGGCACTCGTTGCACAGCTCGCTGGTCAGCCCATCAGCGGTGGAACGGGTGGTGAACGAGCTCCCGCACGAGCAGGTGACCGTGGTCTCGGTGTAGGAGGGGTGGATGTCGGTCTTCATGGTCTCTCCAGTCTCGCCCTGACGGGCCCTGCGGCCCAAAAGGGCCTCTCGATCCGTACAACGCCCGCGCCTTCCCGGGACCGCGACAACGTCACGTGCCCGCCTTCGCCTTCCCGATCTCGACCAAGAACTCGTCGTTGGTCTTGAAGGTCTTCATGCGGTCGAGCAGCAGCTCCAGGGAGGCGGCGTCGCTGGCGCCTTCGCCGTCCTTGAGCGCCCCGAGCACCTTGCGCAGCGTGGTGACCTGAGCCACCTGCTTGCGCTCGAACAGCAGCTCCTCGTGACGGGTGGAGCTGGCGTCGACGTCGATGGCGGGGAATATCCGACGCTCGGCCAGGCGGCGGCTCAGCCGCAGCTCCATGTTCCCGGTGCCCTTGAACTCCTCGAAGATGTGCTCGTCCATCTTGGAGCCGGTCTCCACCAGGGCCGTGGCCAGGATGGTGAGCGACCCGCCCTCCTCAGCGTTGCGGGCCGCTCCGAAGAACCGCGTGGGCGGGTACAGGGCGGCGGCGTCGATGCCACCGGACATGATGCGCCCGCTGGGCGGTGCGGCCAGGTTGTGGGCCCGAGCCAGGCGGGTGATGCCGTCAAGGATGATGACGACGTCCTTGCCGTCCTCGACCATGCGCTTGGCCCGCTCGATGACCAGCTCGGAGACGGCGATGTGCTCCTCGCTGGGGCGATCGAAGGTGGACGCCGCCACCTCACCCTTGATCAGCCACCGCTTCATGTCGGTGACCTCTTCGGGCCGCTCGTCGACCAGCAGCACGATCAGCTCGACCTCGGGGTCGTTGAGCTCGATGGCCCGGGCGATCTGCTTCATGATCGTGGTCTTGCCCGCCTTGGGCGGCGAGACGATGAGCCCCCGCTGGCCCCTCCCGATGGGCGAGAGCAGGTCGATGATGCGGGTGGTCATGGAGGCCGACGCACCCTCTGTCTCCAGGCGGAACCTCTCGTCGGGGAACAGAGGGGTGAGGTCGGCGAACCGGCGCCGGTCGCGAGATGCGTCGGGGGCGGCGTCGTTGACGCCGTCGATCTGGAGGAGGGCCGGGTTCTTCTCGTTCCGAGACGCCGGGCGGCTCTTGCCCTTGACCCGGTCGCCCTTGCGCAGTCCGAACTGACGGACCTGCTTGACCGACACGTAGACGTCGTCGCTCGAGGGCAGGTAGCCGCGCAGGCGCAGGAAGCCGTAGCCGTCGTCGCGCAGGTCGAGCAGGCCCTCGACATCGACGGGGTCGCCCTCGAAGGAGTCGTTCGGCTGGTTGTCGCGGCCCCGGCCCCGACGACGGCGACGGCGGTTCCCGTCCTCGTCGGTCTGGTCCTTGCCGCCGCCCTGCTTCTGGTTGGGGTCCTGGCCCCCCTGGCCCTGGTCCTGGCCGCCCTGGTCCTGGTTCCCGCCCTTGCGCTGCTGTCCGCCCTTGTCGCCGCCGCCCTGGTCCTGCTGGCCGCCCTGGTCACGACCGCCCTGGCTGCGGTCCGACTGCTCGCCCCCACCCCTGGCGTCGCCCTTGGACGAGCCTTGCGTGGTTCCGGGCTGGTCGCGGTCGGGCGCCTCCCCGTCGTTGGCCGATCCTCGCGACCCGCTCGACCGGTCGTCGCCGCCGTGGCCCTGGCTGTCGGGCCTGCCGTCGGTCGGACCGTCACCGCCCTGCCCGTTCCCCTCGGCTGCGGCGTCGGCCCCAGCGTCGGACGCGACAGCTGCGGAGGGGTCCTCGGCGCCGGTGCTGTCGCCCGCAGCGTCACCCTCTCCGTCACCGGTCACCCCGGCCAGATCGAGGATGAGGTTGATCATGGTCGCCTTCTTGGCCCGGGCCGGGGGCTTCTTGCCCAGGGACTCGGCGATCTGGCTGAGCTCCTCGCGCTCCTTGCCCTCGAGGAGGGACCGTTCGAAGCCACTCATGGGGATGCTGCCTCGCTGTCAGGGAGCCCGATGGCTCCGGGGGTCCGCTGCGCCGCGACGATCAGCCGGGACGGGAGCGGAGGGGGACGGTGCCGCTGCGGGGCCGGCGGTGACCGCCGGACAACCCCGTAGGGACGGCCGACAGCATAGCGAGGCCGGGGTCCGCCCCGACCAGCCGGGTCAGGAGGTGGGGGCGACCAGGGTGGGCAGGAGGGAGTGACCGGGCACCGCGGGCTGGTCGGCCACCGCGGCCTCGGTGTAGGTGCCGCCGGGCCCGTCGTGGCGCGAGTCGACCAGGAGGTACGGGACCGGTTCGTCGGTGTGGGTCTTGGTCCGCAGAGGGGTGCCGTGGTCCGGCAGCAGGAGCAGGCGCCACGGGCCGAGGTCGTCGAGCCCGGCGACGAGGTCGGCCAGGATGCGGCTGTCCCAGGCCTCCAGGGCCTTGACCTTCTCCTCCACATCACCGGCGTGGCCGGCCTCGTCGGTGGCCTCCACGTGGATCACGAACAGGTCGGCCCCGTCGGCCAGACCCTTCAGGGCCGCGTCGCGCTTGGCCTCGTAGTCGGTGTCGTACCAGCCGGTCGCGCCCGGGACATCCACAACCTGCATGTCGGTGAGCACCCCTAGCCCCCGGACCAGGTCAACGGCGGTGACCATCCCGGCCTCGACGCCGTGAATGGCGGAGAACGACGGCAGCTGCGGCTGCGGCCCCTGGCCCCACAGCCAGACCTGGGTGGCGGCCAGGTCCGAGCGGCCCACGATGTCGCGGCTGGCCTCCATGATCTCCCGGAGACGGGGAGCGGAGGGCCCGGTGGGCCACACCGCGGCCTTGTCCGACAGGTCGTGCGGGGGGACGCAGTCGGCCTCGGCCAGCTCCCGGGGGGCGACGACGATGTGGCGGTACTGCACCCCGGGGTGGAATTCGATGCCGTCGCCGCCCAGCTCGGCGTCGAGGGCCCGGATCACCTCGGCCGCGGCCTCGGTGTCGGGGTGCCCGCCGGCGAAGTCGGCCATGACCCCGTCCGGGGAGCCATCGTCGGCCAGGGTGACCAGGTTGCAGCGGTAGGCGACCTGGTCGGGCGCGAGGCGCAGGCCCATGGCCGCGGCCTCGATCGGCGCCCGACCGGTGTGGTGGAGGGCCGGGTCGTAGCCCAGGATGCTCATGTTCCCGATGTCGCTGCCGGGAGCCATGCCCGGGGGGATGACCGCAGCCCGGCCCACCCGCCCCCGCGCCGCCAGCGCGTCGAGGACCGGCGTGGATGCCGCCACCCGGGGTGGTCGACCGCCGAGCTCGGCCACCGGCTCGTCGGCACAACCATCAGGGACGCAGACCACGTGCTGCACCGGCCCAGCCTGGCACGATCGCCACGTCGATCCTCCCCGGCCGCCAGGAGGACCATCCGCCCGCGCCTGAGCACCCGCTCACTGAGGTTCAGCCGGAGCGGGTGCCGCCGACCCAGGAGCGGTGGAGAGCGGCGTAGGTCCCGCCCGCGGCCACCAGCTCGGCGTGCGCGCCGGACTCGACCAGGCGTCCGGCGTCGAAGACCAGGATGACGTCGGCCCGCTCGGCGGTCGACAGTCGGTGGGCGACGGTGACGGTGGTCCGGCCCGCCGCCAGCCGGGTCAGGGCGACGGCCAGGCCCATCTCCGTCTCGGGGTCGACCGCGGAGGTGGCCTCGTCCAGGACCAGCAGGCCGGGGTCGGACACCTGGGCCCGGACCAGGGCGACCAGCTGGCGCTCGCCGACCGACAGCGACCCGCCCCGCTCCCCCGCCTCGGTGTCGAGGCCGCGCGGCAGGCGGTCGACCCACCAGCGCAGCGCCAGGGTGTCCACCGCGGCCTCGATGTCGGCGTCGGTGGCCTCGGGGTGGCCGAGGCGGATGTTGTCCCTCACCGTCGCCGCGAAGAGGAACCCGTCCTGGGGGACCATCCGGACCCGGACCAGCCGCGAAGCCGGGTCCACCTGTCGCAGGTCGACGCCGCCCACCTCGATGCGACCGGCGACGGGGTCGGCCAGGCGAGCCAGCAGGCTGGCGAAGGTGGTCTTGCCGGAACCGGTCTCACCCACGACGGCGATGGCGGCACCGGCCTCGATGTCCAGGTCGACGCCGTGGAGCACGGTCGGACCGGTGCGGTAGGCGAAGTCGACCTGGCGCACGGCCACCGAGAGCGGTCCGTCGGGGAGCGGCCGCCCGGCCGACGGCTCGACCACCGTCACCGGGATGTCGAGGGTGGCCAGCACCTTCCGGGATCCGGCCGCCGCGGCCTGGGTCTGGTCCAGCACCTCGCCCAGCTCGGCCACCGGCTGGGTCAGGAGGGTGACCAGGAAGAGGAAGGCCACCATCTCCCCGGCATCGAGGCCCCACGCCGGGCCCCGCCACACACCGACGGCGGCGACCACCGCGATGGCCAGGGCGCCGACGATGTCACCGAGCGGGAACATGACGGCGAAGAGGCGGGCGGCGCGGACCTCGGAGCGGTACTGGCGGTCGACGGACTCGGCCAGGCGGACCCGGTTCCGCTCCTCCAGGCCGTAGGCCCGGATCACCGGCGCCCCGCCGATGGTCTCGGAGAACTCGCCCAGGGTGTCACCCACCCGGGTGCGGACCGTGTCCCAGATCCGCAGCTGGCGGTGCTGGAGGATGCGCAGGGCCACGCTCAGCGGCGCGAACACCCCCACCGTGAGCAGGGCCAGCTGCCAGCTGTACACCAGCATGACCAGGAGGATCCCGGTGATGGTGGCGATGGAGGTGATCCACACCATGGCCCCCCACTGCCAGAACTGGGCGAGGGTCTCGACGTCGCTGGTCACCCGGGACACCAGCACCCCCCGCCGCGACTCGGTGTGGTCCGCGGCCGACAGGCGGTGGACGTGGGCGAAGGTCCGCACCCGCAGGCCGGCCAGCCCGGCCTCGGCCGCCCGCGTGAGGCGGGCCAGGGTGACCCGGCCCAGCAGCCAGAACCCCACCACCGCGACGACGCCGATGGCGGTGGCCGCGGCGACGAACCCGGGCCGGTAGCCCTCCGGCCCGAGGATCCCCCGGTCCAGCACCTGCTGGACCAG
Source organism: Acidimicrobiales bacterium (assembly GCA_038233335.1). Taxonomy (GTDB): domain Bacteria; phylum Actinomycetota; class Acidimicrobiia; order Acidimicrobiales; family Iamiaceae; genus Iamia. The sequence continues at coordinate 26,836 of JBBSME010000020.1, forward strand.
GATCGGGACGATCACCCGTCCTGCCGAGGTGGCCAGGGCCAGCCCGGCCGAGAGGCCGACCCCCACCCGCAGCTCGGGCGTGGCGCCCACGATGCGCCGGAACGCGGCGACGGCCCCGCCGGCCTGGGAGTCCGCCACCTCGAGGGGATCGTCGGGCTCGCGCTGGTGGACCTCGACGGACCCCGTCTCCACCGGAAGGGACGTCACGCGTCCACGTCCACGTCCACATCGATCCCGTCGAGGTCCACATCGATCTGAGCCTCGCCCTGCTCGTAGGCCCGCACCAGGGCCGCGTAGGCCGGCACGGTGGCCAGGAGGTGGCCGTGGGGCCCCACCGCCGCGACCCGTCCGGCGTCGAGGAACACGACCCGGTCGGCCAGGCGGATGGTGGACACCCGGTGGGCGACCACGATCGTGGTGGTGTCGAGGGTCCGGCCCAGCCCGGTGAGGATCTCGGCCTCGATCGACGGGTCGATGGCACTGGTGGCATCGTCGAGGACCAGCAGGCGGGGCCGGCGCACCAGCGCCCGGGCCAGGGCCAGGCGCTGACGCTGGCCGCCCGACAGGGTGACCCCCCGTTCCCCCAGGACGGTGTCGAGGCCGTCGGGCAGGGCGGCCACGAAGCCGTCGGCCCGGGCCAGCGCCAGCGCCCGATCCAGGTCCTCGTCGTCGCCGTCGGGATCGGCGGCGCCGTCGAGCCCGGCCCGCACGTTGGCCGCGACCGAGTCGGCGAACAGGAACGCCTCCTGGAACACGAACCCGACCGCGGCGGGGAGCTCGTCCGGGTCGAGGTCGACCACATCGATCCCCCCGAGGTGCACCGAGCCTGCGGTCGGCTCGAGCAGCCCGGCCAGGCACAGGCAGAGCGAGGTCTTGCCCCCGGCGGTGACGCCGGTGAGGGCGACCACCTCGCCCGGCACGACCGACAGCGACACGTCCGCCAGCACCGGGACGTCGGGGTCGTGGGCGAACTGGAGGCCCCGGGCCTCGACGCCCAGCGGCCCCGACGGAAGGGTCTCGGCGCCCCGGGCCGGGTGCTGCTCGGTGGGGTCGACGGCCAGCACCTCGTCCAGGCGGTCGGCGGCGACCACCGATGGGGGCATCGACTGGAGGAGGTAGCCCATGACCCGCATGGGGGTGGCCAGCACCGCGAAGAGGGCGAGGGCCTCGACGATGCCGCCCTCGGTGACCGCCCCGGTGGACAGGCGCCACGCCCCCAGCCCGAGCACGACCACCGACCCGAGGGTGGGCAGGGCCGTGAGGCCGGGCTCGAACCAGGACCGCAGCTCCCCCACCGTGACCCGCTCGGCCCGCAGGGCATCGGTGCTCCGGGCGAAGCGGTCGCGCTCGTGGTCACCCAGGCCGAGCAGCTTCACCACCAGCGCCCCGTCGAAGCTCTCGTGGGCCACCGCGGCCATGTCGCCGTAGCGGGCCTGGCCCCGGGCGGCGGGGGCCTCCACCCGGGCGGTGTACACCCGGTTCATCAGGACCAGCGCCGGGAACACGGTGATGGCCACCAGGGCCAGGACCCAGTCGACCATGGCCAGGCGGACGAAGGCGGCGGCGCCGATGACGAAGGCGCTCATCGAGAACGGGGCCGGATTGATGAACTCGATGGCCTTGACCGCGTCGTTGTCGGCGTGGGCCATGAGCTGGCCGGCCGGGTGACGGGTGTGGAACCGCAGCGGGGCCGCGAGGTAGCGCTCGGCCAGCCGACCGCGCCAGGTGGCACCCATGCGGAAGGTGGTGACGGCACAGAAGAACCGCCGGGCCACCACCCCGACGGCCCGGGCCAGGGCGATGATCAGGACGGCGCCGGACACGAGGGCGACGGTGCGACCGTCCACCCCGCCGAAGGTGCCCGCGCCCCGCTCGCTGTCCAGCCCCGGGACGATGACGTCGTCGGTGACGCGGCCCAGGACGATGGTGGAGGCCACCGTCATCAGGGCGAAGAGAGTGGCCCCGACGACCGACACCGCGAAGGGCCACGGGTGCGTGCGCACCGAGCGAGCCAGCAGCGCCATCCCCCGCCGCAGCACCGTCCGCCCGTCGCCGGCCGGGGCGAGGGGATCGACGGGATCGACAGGGACGGGTTCCCGGTCGTGGGCCAGGGGTGGATCAGCGACAGACACAGCCCCGGCATCAAACCCTCTCCGCCAAGAGACGCCAACTCCGTTCCCGAACAGGGATGGCGGCAACAGCTACAACGGTGCGCGAGGACAGCCGACACGGTGACCCACCCCGCGCCGGCGGGGGGTGTGGGGGGCAGAGGCTCCGCCGGAGCCCCCCACCCACGCATCGATCCAGCTTGCTGGTCGATGCGTGCACCGGTGAGCGTCGAGCCCGCGAGACACGACCAGCTCGAGCGAAGGGCTCCGCACTGAGCTCGATCACGCCAACACGAAGCGGTGGCGGAGGGCGGCGGAGGTGCCGGGGAAGTCGCGGCGGGCGTGGGCGCCACGGCTCTCCCGGCGGGCGGTGGCCGATAGGACCACGGCCCGGGCCACCTCGGTCAGGTTGGCCACCTCGTAGGCCGCGGTCGGCAGGAGGGGCACGGGGTCGGCGGCGGCGACTGCGCCGGCGGCCGCGTCGGCCACGAGACCCGCCTGGGACAGCGACGCCGCGTCGCGCACCACGCCGGCACCGGCGCTCATGGCCCGCTGGAGCTGGTCGCGCAGCCGGGCCCAGTCGGAAGGCTCCTCGGGCGCGGCTCCGGTGGCCGGAGCGGTGGGGTCGGGCCGGGACAGGAGGTGCCCGCCGATGGTGCCGGGGCCGACAGCACCGCCGTCGACGTCGCCGCCCAGGACCGCCCGCATGGCTCCGGTGGCGGCCGCGCCGACCTGGCCCCGCTCGATGGCCTCGACGGCTCGGGGCCCGAAGACCATGCCCTCCAGCAGCGAGTTGGAGGCCAGGCGGTTGGCGCCGTGGACGCCCGTGCAGGACGCCTCTCCGGCGGCCCACAGCCCGGGCAGCGACGAGGCCCCGTCCAGGTCGGTCACCATCCCGCCGCAGGTGTAGTGCGCGGCCGGGGCGACCGGCAGGAGGTCGACGGTGGGATCGAGCCCGGCGGCGCGGAGGGCGGCGTCGATGGTCGGGAACCGGGCCGCGAAGTCCTCCAGCTCCCGTGCGTCGAGAAAGACGTGGTCGATGCCCTGGGCGACCATGACCTCGAGCTCGGCTCGACTCACCACGTCGCGGGGCTGGAGCTCGTCGACGAAGCGCTCGCCGTTGGCGTCGCGGAGCTTGGCCCCGTGACCCCGGAGGGCCTCCGACAGCAGCGGGCGGGGCATCGACTGGTGGTGCAGGGCGGTGGGGTGGAACTGGACGAACTCCACGTCGGCCACCGCCACCCCGGCCCGGAGGGCCATGGCGATGCCGTCGCCGGTGGCCTCCAGGGGGTTGGTGGTGACCGCGAACAGCTGGCCGGCGCCACCGGTGGTGACCAGGACGTTGGCGGCCCGCACGGCGATCGGCTGGCCGTCGGGCGCCACCGCCGTCACCCCCCGGCACCGGCCGCCCTCGACGATGAGGTCGACGGCGAAGTGGTGCTCGTAGAGCGCGGCCGCACCCCGTTGCACGGCGACCACCAGGGCGCGCTCCACCTCTGCCCCCGTCGCGGCGCCGCCGGCGTGGACGATCCGGGCCTGACTGTGGCCGCCCTCCCGGGCCAGCTGCAGCGATCCGTCCGGGTCCCGGTCGAAGGCTGCGCCCAGCGCGATGAGGTCGAGCACCCGCGCCGGGCCCTCGTCGACCAGCACGCGCACCGCCTCGGTGTCGCAGAGACCGGCGCCGCAGGCCAGGGTGTCGGCCAGGTGGAGGTCGGTCGAGTCGGGGTCGTCGCGGAGCACCGCGGCCACCCCGCCCTGGGCCCATCGGGTGGTGGCCTGGGGCAGCTCGCCCTTGGTGAGCACGCCGACCCGCATGTTGTGGTCTGCGGCCCGCACGGCGATCGGCTGGCCGTCGGGCGCCACCGCGGTGACGCCGCGACACCGGCCGCCCTCGACGATGAGGTCGACGGCGAAGTGGTGCTCGTAGAGCGCGGCCGCCCCCCGGTGCACGGCGACCACCAGGGCGCGCTCCACCTCTGCCCCCGTCGCGGCGCCGCCGGCGTGGACGATCCGGGCCTGACTGTGGCCCCCCTCCCGGGCCAGC
>JBBSME010000021.1:0-30379 GCA_038233335.1 Acidimicrobiales bacterium
ACCACCTGCTCAACACCGGCCGCCAGGAGTGGGCCGCCGCCAACCGCACCGTCACCGACTGGGAGCTGGTCCGCGGCTTCGAGCGCCTGTGAGCCCGGTGCGGCCGCTGGTGGCGGTCACCGGGCGGCCGTTGCCCGAGGCCCGGATCTCCTCGACCAACGAGGACTACGTGGGCCTGCCAGCCGACTACCACGCGGAGCTCCTCTCGGCGGGCGCCCTGGGTGTGATGCTGTCGCCCGCGGCTGTGCCGGCCGAGGAGGCCGACGCGGTGATGGCCCGCTTCGACGGCCTGGTGCTGACCGGGGGAGAGGACGTCGATCCGGCCCTCTACGGCCAGGAGCCGGTGCCGGAGACCTACGGTCACGACGGGGGCATCGACCGGGCCGAGGGGGCCCTGTACCGGGCGGCCCGGCGGCGGGGCCTCCCGGTGCTGGCCATCTGCCGTGGCGCGCAACTGCTCAACGTGGTCCACGGCGGCACCCTCAGCCAGCACATCGTGGGCGAGCCGGGCCGGCTGCTCCACGGCATCCCCATGGGCGGCGGTGGTTCCGAGATCGGGGCTGCGGTCCAGCCGGGGTCACGGCTGGCCCAGGCCCTGGGCACGGTCGAGGCCATCGGGGTCTGCCACCACCACCAGGCGGTCGACCGGGTGGCCGACGACCTCAAGGTGGTGGCCCGAGCCAGCGACGGCACCGTCGAGGGCCTGGAGCCGATCGACGGCGACGATTGGGTCGTCGCCGTCCAGTGGCACCCCGAGGACTCCTCGGCCACCGACCCCGTCCAACACGCCCTCTTCCGCTCCTTCGCCGACGCCTGCCGGTCCTCGTCAACGTTCCGGAGCTCCTGACCCAGAGCGCGAACCTGCGGCAGATGTGGACGGTCTTGCGCAGGCCCTGCGGCAGGTCGGGGTCCGCCCCGCTCAGTGGCCGTCGGGTTGGTCGGGGGCGAAGGGCCACTCCGTCGCGATCCACGTCCCCGATCGTCGCGCGCCGCGGTACGGTCCCGCTCATGGCTGCACCCGGTGGATCTGGACCGATCGGACCGTTCCCGGAGGGGGTGGGTGACGACGACGAGTCCCGCGAGGAGTACGACAAGCTCCGCCGGCGGGTGCTGTGGAGCTTCCCGTACGGGCTCTACGTCCTGGGCTCCCGGGACGGCGATCGCCGCAACGGCATGACGATCAACTGGGTCACCCAGGTCAGCTTCGACCCGAAGCTGGTGGCGGTGGGCATCGAGAAGTCGGCGTTCACCCACGAGCTGGTCGAGGCCGGGGGTGCGTTCAGCGTCAACACCGTGTCGCGGGAGGACCGGGCCATCGTCCGGAAGTTCACCAAGCCGGTCGAGGTCGACCTCGAGGCCATGACCCTCAACGGGTTCCCGTTCCACGACGGGGTGACGGGCGTGCCCATCCTCGACCAGGCCCCGGCCTACGTCGACTGCCAGGTCCGCCAAGCGGTCGACTGCGGTGGCCACACCCTCTTCATCGGCGAGGTGGTCGACACCGCCTTCCAGCAGGCCGAGGACACCGAGGTGCTCCGCATGGAGGACACCCGCATGTCCTACGGCGGCTGACCGGCGAGGTCGTCGTGGGGGACGCGACCACACCGGGGGTGCTCCGGTTCTCCTACGGGATCATGGGGTCGGGCAAGTCGACCGTGGCCCTCCAGGTCCACCACAACCTGATCCGTCGGGGCCTGCTCGGCGTGCTCTGCACCCTGTTCGACCGCGACGGCACCGCAGTGTCGAGCCGGCTGGGCGTGTCCCGGCCGGCGGTCGAGGTCACCCCGGAGGTCGACCTGCTGGCCATGGCCCGGGAGTTCGTCGCCGCCAACGGGATGCTGGACTTCCTGGTGTGCGACGAGGTCCAGTTCTACGACGCGGCCCAGATCGACCAGCTGGGGGCGGTGGTCGATGAGCTCGGGGCCGACGTGTTCGCCTACGGCCTGCTCACCGACTTCCGAGGCCGCCTCTTCGAGGGCACCCAGCGGATGATGGAGCTGGCCGACGAGCACGTGCCCCTCAGCGTCGAGGCCCGGTGCTGGTGCGGCCGGCGGGCCACCCACAACGCCCGACTGATCAACGGGCAGATGACCCTGGAGGGCGAGACCGTCGTCATCGGCGACACCGAGGCCCCCGAGACCCCGCTGTTCGGCGACGTGGTCACCTACGAGCTCCTGTGCCGCCAGCACTACGTCGACGGTCTCACCGGCTGAGCACCCGGATCGGACTGCTCACGTCGGCGGCGGGCGTCCCGTACTGTCGGACGTCATGAGCGACGCAGCCACCGACGGACCGGCCACGCTTCCCGCCGAGGGGGTGCCGCCGGAGGAGCTCCTGGCCCGCATCGACGAGGCCCGGGTGGCAGACCTCGACTGGCGGGGCGGTCGGGCCTTCAGCCTGGTGTACCACCCCGGCAACGAGGCCCACGAGGAGCTGCTCCACCAGGTGGCCGAGCGGTACCTGCACGAGAACGCCCTCAACCCGCTGCGCTACCCGAGCCTGCTCCAGATGGAGCTGGACCTCGGATCGATGGGCGGCGCCCTCTTCCACACCGGGCCGGACTGCGCCGCGGTCACCTCCGGCGGCACGGCCAGCATCTTCTGCGCGGTGCACACCGCCAGGGACCACGCCCGTGAGGTCCGGGACATCGCCGAGCCGCAGGTCCTGACGGCCGAGACCGCCCACCCCGCCTTCGCCAAGGCCTGCGACTACCTCGACATCGAGCAGGTCCGGGTCCCGGTCCAGCCCGACGGACGGGTGGCGCCGGACGTCATGGCCGATGCCATGACCGACCGCACCGGCCTGATGGTCGTCTCGGCCCCGAACTACCCCTACGGCACCATCGACCCGGTTGCTGACGTGGCCGCCATCGCGTCCGAGGCCGGTGTGCTGTGCCACGTCGACGCCTGCCTGGGCGGGTTCCTGCTCCCGTTCTGGGAGCGGGTCGGCGAGCCGGTGCCGCCGTGGGACTTCCGGGTCGAGGGGGTCACCTCGATGTCGGCCGACATCCACAAGTACGGCTACGCCTTCAAGGGTGCCTCGCTGGTGCTCTACCGGGACCGGGACCTCCTGAAGCGCCAGTACTTCTGGTACGACTCCTGGCCCGGCGGCCTCTACGCCTCGTCCACCCCCGCCGGCACCCGTCCGGCCCCGCCCATCGCCGGCGCCTGGGCCTCGCTGATGCACCTGGGCGAGGCCGGCTTCCTCCGCATGACCGAGCAGGTGGTCGACGCCAACCGCGCCTTCCGCAAGGCGATCGACGCCACCGACGGCGCCGTCGTCGACCCGATCCCCGACGGTCCGGTGTTCCAGGTCACCACGCCTGGTCGCGACCACAACGCGGTCGGGGCAGCCATGGACGCCAAGGGCTGGAACCTCGACCTCCAGCAGGGCGGCATGCACGTGATGCTCTCGCCGTACCACCTGCAGGTGGCGGATCGCTTCGGGACGGACCTGGCCGACTCACTGGCCGAGGTGCCCCTCGGCGATGCCGATCCCGACGGCCCCACCGGCACCTACGGCGGCATCGCCTGACGCTGCGGTCGAGGATGGTGCGCACCGGTGAACTGGCCTGAGCCGAGGGAGCCAGGCGCGGCCCGCGTCGACGACGGAGCGGTACCGCGGCGCCCGGCCCTCGTGGGGGCGGTGTTGTGCGGCGGCTCGCGCCGCCGCATGGGCCGGGACAAGGCGCTCATCGAGCGGGACGGGCGGGCCCTCGCCGTCCGGGTGGCCGATGCGCTGCGGCGCGCCGGTTGTGAGGAGGTGTGGGCCATCGGCGGCGACGGCGACGCCCTCGCAGCCCTCGGGCTGATCGTCGTGGCCGACCGGCACCCGGGAGAGGGGCCGCTGGGCGGGCTGGCGACGGCCCTGGCTGCGGCAGCCCCTGGAGCGACGCTGGTCCTGGCCCCGTGCGACGTCCTCGACCCCGACCCCGCCGCCATCCGCCCGGTGGTGGTCGCCCTGGCCTCGGCGCCGAGCGAGGTCGATGTGGCCGTGCCCCGGGTGGCCGGCCGCGACGAGTGGATCCACGCGGCCTGGCGGGTGCGGCCGGCGGTGACCGTCGCCGTCGAGGGGCTGGTCGCCTCGGGTCGGCGTCGGCTGGACGCGGTGGCCGAGGTGGCCCTGGCCCAGGCCGTCGCAGGGATCGACCCGGCCGCACTGGCTGACGCCGACCGCCCCGAGGACCTCGACGTCTGACTCCGGGGCGGTTCTGGGGAGGGTGGCGGGGTCCTGGCCCCCGCGGTCGACCCCAGGTGCTGAGCCCACCGAGAGCAGCCGGTAGCATCGCCAGGTCCCCGTCGGAGAGGTTGCCCGTGGACGTCCCCGAGGTCGACATCGCCACCTTCGCCGAACGTCACGCCGAGGGCGTGGCCGTCATCGACGTGCGGGAACCCGACGAGTACACCGGTGGTCACGTGCCCGGCGCCGTCCCGATCCCCCTGGGCGAGGTGGCCGACCGGGCCGATGAGGTCCCCGCCGATCGCACCGTCTACCTGGTGTGCGCCAAGGGCGGTCGCAGCATGCGGGCCGCCGAGCACCTGGCGGGGCTCGGGCGCGACGTGGTCAACGTCGGCGGTGGCACCACGGCGTGGATCGACGCCGGGCACCCCACCGTCACCGGCTCGTCGGCGAGCTGAGCGGCCGGGATGCGAAGGGGGAGAGGACGGGACGACGGCGACCGAGGGGCCGATGTCCCCGACAACGACGCCGACGACATCGTTGATGAGGATGGCCTGGCCGAGGTGGTCGAGGGCCTTCTGACCGCCGACCGCTACGCGGTCGACACCGAGTTCCACCGAGAGAAGTCCTACTGGCCCCAGGTCGCCCTGGTGCAGGTCGCCTGGGCCGATCACATCGTCTTGATCGACCCCCTGGCAGTCGACCTGGAGCCGCTGGCCGAGGTCTTCGCCGGTCCCGGCCTGGCCGTCATGCATGCCGCCAGCCAGGACATCGAGGTCTTCGAGCGCTCGGTGGGCTCGGTGCCCTCCCGGCTGTTCGACACCCAGATCGCCGCCGGGTTCCTCGGCTACGGCACCCCGTCGCTGACCGCGCTGGTCGAGGGCGAGCTGGGGTTCCGGCTGCCCAAGGGGGATCGGCTCACCGACTGGATGCGCCGACCGCTCGACGATCGCCAGAAGGCCTACGCCGCCTCCGACGTGGCCCACCTGTTCGAGATCCACGACCGCCTGGTCGCACGCCTCGACGCCGAGGGCCGCTCGGCGTGGGTGGCGGCCGAGAACGAGGCCCAGCGCACCTGGCGCCCGGTGCGGGAGCCGGAGCTGGCCTACACCCGGATCAAGGAGGCCCGTCAGCTGCGGGGGACGGCGCTGGGCATCGTCGGGGCCGTGGCCGCCTGGCGCGAGCGGCGGGCGGCGGAGATCGACATCCCCGGCCGCCACGTCATGGCCGACCTGGTCGTGGTCACGGTGGCCAACCGGGCCCCGACGCGGGTCGAGGACCTCAAGGGCATCCGGGGCCTCGACGACCGGCTCCGCAGGGGAGCCCTGGCTGAGCAGATCGTCGCCGCGGTGGCCCAGGGCAAGGAGGAGGGCCCCCCGCCCCGCACGCGAACCGGGGACCAGCAGGTCGACCGGAAGCTCCGACCGGCGGTCGCACTGGTCTCGGCCTGGGTGGCCCAGCTGGGTCGCACCCACAAGATCGACACCGCCCTGCTCGGCACCCGATCTGACATCGAGGAGCTGCTGACCTCGGGCACCGGCCGACTGACCGAGGGGTGGCGGAAGGAGCTGGTGGGCGGACCGGTCCGGGACCTGGTGGACGGGCGCGCCGCCCTGGCCTTCGAGGGCGACAGTCTGGTGCTGGAGCCCCGCGCTGCGCACTGATCCCTCCTCTCGGCCACGCACCGTGGTCGTTCGGTCGACGCACGACCACCTGCGGTGGTGAAGGTCCCGGTCCGGGCCGGGATGCGGCGAGACCGGGTCCGACCGATAGGGTGGGGGATCTGGATTGACCACAACTGACGCTGGAGAGGGCCCGTTGAAGAAGGGTCGGCACCGCCGCTTTGAAGAGGCTCGAGCGCTGAAGCGCACCACCGAGCCTTCCTACGATGACCTCGCCGAGAGGGCCAGTGAGCGGTCCTGCCCGGAGTGCGACGCCGGCCCTGGCCACGACCATGCCAGCTGGTGCCTCGTCCCGGAGGAGAGCCGGGTGTCCGAGGCCGAGGAGCCCTGGGGCTGAGCCCCGCTCCCTCCCCGCGTTCCCCCCGCACAACCCCCACCCCCGCGAGGCCCCGCTGGTCCGCGCCCGACCGACCGAGGCCCTTCGTGACGCCTGCCCCGACCATCCGCAACGTGGCCCTTGTGGCCCACGTGGACCACGGCAAGACCACCCTGGTCGACGCCCTGCTCCGCACCACCGGGGTCTTCCGCGCCCACCAGGACCTGGTCGACCGGGTGATGGACTCCAACGACCAGGAGCGGGAGCGGGGCATCACCATCCTGGCCAAGGCCGCCTCGGTGCAGTGGGGTGACGTCAAGATCAACCTGGTCGACACCCCCGGCCACGCCGACTTCGGCGGCGAGGTGGAGCGGGCGTTGGCCCTGGTCGACGGCATCGTCTTGCTCGTCGATGCGGCCGAGGGGCCCCTGCCCCAGACCCGCTACGTCCTCTCGAAGGCCCTGGCCCTCCGGCTCCCGACCGTTCTGGTGATCAACAAGGTCGACCGCCACGACTCCCGGGCGGCCGAGGTCTTGTCCGAGGTCGAGGAGCTGTTCCTCGACCTGGCCACCGACGCCGACGACATCGACTTCCCGATCGTCTGCGCCGTCGCCCGCGAGGGCCGGGCCATGACCGGCATCGGCATGCCCGCTGAGGACGCCGACCTGACCCCCCTGCTCGAAGCCATCGTGGCCACCGTCCCCGCCCCCGAGGGCGACCCCGACGCCCCCCTCCAGGCCATCGTGACCAACCTCGACGCCTCGGACTACCTGGGCCGGCTGGCCGTGGGCCGCGTGGTGCGGGGGACCATGGCCAAGGATCAGATGATGGCTCTCCTCGACGAGGAGGTCGCCGAAGGGGCCCCCGCGGTGACCCGCAAGCCCGCCGCCCTGCTCGGGTTCGAAGGCATCGGTCGGGTCGACGCCGAGATCCGCACCGCAGGCGACCTGTTCGTCATCGCCGGCTACCCCGAGGTCGAGATCGGCGACACCTTCTCGGACCCGGCCACGCCGGAGCCACTGCCCCGCCTCAGCGTCGACGAGCCCGTCCTGCGGATGACCTTCGGCGTCAACACCTCGCCCCTCGCCGGCCAGGTGGGCAAGTTCGTCACGTCCCGCCAGCTCAAGGAGCGCCTCGACCGCGAGGTGCTGGGCAACGTGTCGATCAAGGTCAACGAGACCTCCACGCCCGATGTCATCGAGGTGGCGGGCCGGGGCGAGCTCCAGCTGGCGGTCCTGATCGAGTCCATGCGGCGCGAGGGCTACGAGATGCAGGTCAGCCGACCTGAGGTCATCGTCAAGGAGATCAACGGCCGCCGACACGAGCCGCTGGAGCGGGGCGTGGTCGATGTGCCCAACGACCACGTCGGCACCGTCACCCAGGCCCTCGCCCCCCGGAAGGGCCGGGTCACGGATCTGGCCGCCGGCGATGCCAACCGCACCATCGTCACCTTCGAGGCCCCAGCCCGGGGCCTGGTCGGGTTCCGGGGCCAGCTGCTGACCGCGACCCGGGGCACCGCTCTGCTCCACACCCACCACGTGGGCTGGGTCGACTGGGTCGGCGACCTGCCCCACCGCCAGGGCGGGGCCATGCTGGCCGACCGCAAGGGCCCCACCACCCCCCACGCACTCGACAACCTCCAGCTCCGCGGCGAGCTGTTCGTCGGCCCCGGGGTCACCGTCTACGAGGGCATGGTGATCGGCGAGGGCGCCCGCGGCGGCGACATGGTGGTCAACGCGGTCCGGGAGAAGCAGCAGACCAACATCCGCACCCACAGCCACGACGACGCGGCCAAGCTGGCCCCGCCCAAGACCCACACCCTGGAGACGGCGATCGAGTGGATCGCCGACGACGAGCTGGTCGAGGTCACGCCCGACGCCATCCGCATCCGCAAGCGCCTCCTGGCCGAGCCTGACCGCCGCCGGGCCAACAAGCGGGCCGCCCCGGCGGCGTCGTAGGGGATCGCCGCGGCCATGGGGGAGGGGGCGCGGAGCTCGCTGGGCGCACTGGCCCTCCTCCGCCGCGTGCCTGTGCCAGGCTGGCGCCGATGACGGCGCGAGGCGGCAAGCGGCCGGCGATCCTGGCCGGAGCGGGGGCAGCGGTCGTCCTGGCGGTGGCCATCGCCGCCTTCTTCGTCGTTCGGGACGACGGAGGGACCAGCACCTCGACGACCTTGGCGCCCGACCAGGCCGGGGCCCAGCGCGCCGCCGACGCCTTCGCCACCGCGGTGACCACCGGGCTCCCGGGCGACGGGGGGACCGTGCAGCCCGCAGCCGAGGTCAACGGAGAGTTCCTGCCTGCGGTCGAGGGCTTGGGGGCGGTCTCCCTGGAGGCGACCGTGGGCTCGGTCGAGGTCGCCGGCGATGCGGGCACGGCGATGCTGGAGACGACCTGGACCGTGGGAGGATCGTCCTGGACCACGCCCGGGACCCTCGATCTGGTGCGGATCGACTCCGGGGGCGACGGGACCTGGCAGTCGCGGTGGAGTCTGAGCGCCCTCGACGACCGACTGCGGCCCGGCGATCTCCTGGCCGCCGACCGCACCGACCCGACCCGGGGCACGGTCCTGGCCGCCGGTGGTGAGGAGCTGGCCGGCGCCTCCTCGGTGATCGTGGTCGGCGTCGAGCCCCAGCGAGCGACGGACGTGCCCGCCCTCACGGCCGAGCTGGCCCGGCTGCTCGACATCGATGCTGAAGCACTGGCCGCACGCATCGCGTCCGCCGCGCCGGATGCCTTCGTCGAGGTCATCACCCTGCGAGAGGACGCCTACGGACTGCTCCGGGACCAGCTCCAACCCCTGCCCGGTACCGTCTTCCGGCGCGACGAGCAGAACCTCGCCGTGTCCCGCACCTTCGCGTCGGCCGTGTTGGGTCAGGTCGAGCCGGCGACCTCGGAGCAGGTCGCCGAGTCCGACGGACGCATCCAGCCGGGCCAGGTCACCGGCGTCGGCGGCATCCAGCAGGCCTACGACGAGCGCCTGGCCGGCACCCCGGGGCTGGAGGTCACCGTGACCCGGGCGCCGGTGGATGACGGTGCTCCCGACGGATCGGCGTCCTCGTCCTCCGCACCGGCCACGTCCGCGCCCGCCGGCACCCCGGAGGTGCTGGAGACGATCCCGCCGGTCGACGGCCAGCCGGTGACCACCTCGCTGGAGGTCGGGGTCCAGGAGGCGGCGGAGGCCGCTCTGGTGGGCCAGACCACGATCGCCTCCCTGGTCGCCATCCGGCCCAGCACCGGCGCCATCCTCGCGGATGCCAACATCAACAACGGCGGTTTCGACTACGGCGCTCGGGCCCAGGTCCCGCCGGGATCGACGTTCAAGGTGGTCAGCACCACAGCCCACCTGCGGAAGGGGCTGACGCCCGAGCAGATCGTCCCCTGCCCGCAGACCATCAACGTCGGCGGTCGCGAGTTCAAGAACTTCGAGGACTTCGCCCTCGGCGACGTGCCCTTCTCGGAGGACTTCGCCCAGTCCTGCAACACGGCTTTCGCCGGGCTCGCCGACCAGCTCGCTCCGACCGACCTGACCGATGCCGCAGCCAGCTTCGGCATCGGTGTCGAGTGGACCACCGGGATCCCCACCTACACCGGCTCGGTGCCCAACACCGAGGGCATCGTCGGCGCGGCCGCCTCCTCCCTCGGGCAGGGGCGCATCGTGGTCAGTCCGCTGGACATGGCCGGGGTGGCCTCCACCGTGGCCTCCGGCCGTTGGCGGGCCCCCACCCTGGTGACCGACCCGCCGGTCGAGATCCCCGAGGAGAGGCCGCTGGCGCCCGGCGAGCCGGAGATCTTGCGGACCCTGATGCGGGGTGTGGTCACCGACGGCAGTGCCGGGGCCCTCGATGGCCTGCCGGGCGACCCGGTGATGGCCAAGACCGGCACCGCCGAGTTCGGCGACGAGGACCCGCCCGAGACCCACGCCTGGGTCATCGGCTTCCAGGGTGACCTGGCCTTCGCGGTGTTCATCGAGGGCGGGGCGTCGGGCGGCGAGGTGGCGGCGCCCATCGCGGCCCGGTTCCTCACCACCCTCGCCGGCGGCTGAGGTCGCCTCGTCCCTCAGTCCACGGCCTCGCCGATGGTCTCCAGGGCGGTGGTGAGGGCCCGACGGAGGCGACGGACGGTGTCGGGGGCCAGGTGGGCGCTGATGCGCTCGGTGGTGCCGGGCACCTCGAGCACCAGCTGCACCCGCAGGTCGTCGATGCCCTCCACGTCGTCGACCAGGTTCACGATCCACCAGGCCGGCGGGGTGTCCTCCTGATCGTCGGGGTCGACCGGGTGGTCGTCCCAGGCCGCGTCGACGGACTGCTTCACGCCGCTCCGGGGCTCACGACGCCTCGGCCGTCCCTGCGGGGCGTCGACGCAGCACCGGGTGGGGCAGGAAGGTGTCGGTGCCCCGGGCCTCGATGTGGTCGACCACGGCCCGGTAGGCCTTCTTGGAGGTCATGGCGATGAGCTCGTCGCGCATCTCCTTGTAGACGGGCTGGTGGCCGTCGAAGGCGCCGTCATCCGCGGTGCACCACCAGTGGAAGTCTTCGCCGCCCTCGCCCCAGTCCCGGCGCTTCCACTCCCGCACGGTGGAGGTGACGTGGCCGTAGGGGTCGGTGTCGTCGACCCGGCGCAGCGGCACCTGCCAGCAGACCTCGGGCTTCCAGTCCATGAAGCGCTCGCCGGCGTCGACCGCGGCGGTGTGGAGCGCGCAGCCCGCGCCGGCGCCGAAGCCCGGCCGGTTGAGGAAGATGCAGGCGTCATCGACGAGGCGGGAGACGATCTCGCCGTCCGGGTTGACCTTGGTCGGTCCGCCCCGCCGCTTGGACACCTTGCGGAACTGCCACTGGTCGTCGGTGAGGCGCTCGGCCATCTTCTCGACGTGGGCCCGGTCGTCCTCGTCGACGAAGTGGGCGCCGTAGGAGCAGCAGCCCTGGACCAGCTCGGGGGTCGGTGCGTCGAGCACGCCGGGGCAGCCCCGGCCGAAGATGCAGGTCCACGGGCTGGTGAGGAAGGTGATGTCGAACACCCAGGTGCGCTCCTCGTCGGGGTCCTCGAACGAGAGGTGCTCGTGCATGTCGTCGGGTGCGCGGCGGGCCACGGCGCGACCCTACCGGCGCCCCGACGCCTCGCACCGCGCTGCCCACCTCCGGGTCTCAGGCGAACCAGCGACCAAACGCGTTGGCAGGGCGACGCGAATGGTCCCTGGTTCAGCGTTCAGGTCGAAGTGGGGACCAAACGCGCTGCCAGGAGGACGCGAATGGTCCCTGGTTCAGCCTTGAGGTCGACGTGGCGTCCAGACGTGCACCTGTGAACGGTCGCCGCGTCGTGAGTAACGGGGCCGGGAGGGGAGCCCGCCGTCAGGCGGGAGCCAGGTCGAGGCGCTCGGACACCTCGGCCCAGAGCTCCCGCAGGGCGATGGCGGCCAGGCTGCGGGGGCTGTCGACGACGGTCGGCACCTGCTCGAGGGGCATGCGCTCGACGGCGGAGGAGACGGGGACGGCTGAGGCGAGGAACCTTTGCTGGGTGCGGACCTCGTCGACCAGTCGGCGGTGCAGGGGCTTGCGCCGGTCGACCAGCGACAGAAACGGAGCCAGCAGCTCGGGCGCAGCACCCAGGTCGATGACGATGTCGCGGAAGCGGTCGAGGGCCCGGAGGTCGAGGGGAGCGGGCACCACCGGCACCAGCAGGAGGTCGACCGAGCGGACCAGCACCTCGGTGACCGGACCCACCCCGGGTGGGCAGTCGATGAGGACGACGTCGTAGTCCTTGGCCACCGCGCTCAGCACCCGGCGCAGGGACCGCTTGGGCTTGCGGGCTCCGCCCACGATGAGGTCGGCCTCTCGCAGGGTGACGTCGCCGGGCAGGACATCGAGGTGGGGGAGCGAGGAGGGTCGGATGGAGCGGCTCAGGTCGCGGTCCGACCCAAGCAGCCGTTGGGCGCCACCCCGGAGCTTGGGCTTCACGCCCAGGCAGGCGGTGGCTCCGGCTTGCGGATCGATGTCCCACACCAGGGTGCGGTGCCCGGCGGCGGCGGACAGGGCGGCCAGGTTCACCGTGGTGCTGGTCTTGCCCACCCCTCCCTTGAGCGCGGTGAGAGCGACGGCGTGCACTCGACGAGTGTGCCGCGCGCGAGAGCCCCCCGAGAACACCCGGCCCGGTGTCGGGGCCCGGGGAGCCCATCCCGTGGCAGGATCGGGCCATGGCCGGCGAGTTCGACGACATCCGCACCCGTCTGGAGGGCATCGGCGAGGAGCTGGCCGACCTGGCCATCGTCCGCCTCCAGGAGTCCATCGACGCCGGCGGCCACGAGCTCCCCGTCGACGAGAAGCGCCTCACGCGGGCCCGCCGGGCCATCGAGAAGGCCGTCAACCTGCTCACCGAGCCCGACGACACCCTGTAGAGGACGTCAGCCGCCGGTGGCGTTGATGGCTCTCACGAGGTGGTGGAGGCCGGCCATCTGCTGGACGTCGTAGGTGCAGGCCAGGCGGGGGAGGTCGAGGTGGTCGTCGTCATGGCGCTCGGGGGAGAAGGGGGTGGCCCGCTCGATCTGGGCCTTGCTACAGAGCTGGCCGAAGCGGGCGTTGAGGTCCTCGAGGTCCTCGTCGGACACCGGGGTGGTGGTGCGGATCACGAGGCGGGTGCCGACCCAGCGGATGGAGTGGTACCGGCGGTAGAAGCCGGTGATGAGACCGGTGGCCACGGCGACGTCGTCGGTGCGGTCGGCCAGGCGGAGGTCATCCGCGTGGATGTAGCCGCCGGTGATGAGCTCGTCGGTAACGAACCGGGCCCAGCCGTCCCAGTAGGTGCCGCCGGGCTCGTCGAGGAGGATCACCGGGGCGGGCACCGCCTTGCCGGTCTGCTGCAGGGTCAGCAGCTCCATGGTCTCGTCGATGGTGCCGAACCCGCCGGGCAGGGCCACGAACCCGGCTGACTCCTTGATGAGCATGAGCTTGCGGGTGAAGAAGTACTTCATGGTGACCAGCTTCGGGTCACCGGTGATCACGTCGTTGGCGTCCTGCTCGAACGGGAGGCGGATGTTGACCCCGATGGAGCGGTCCCGGCCTGCGCCCTCCATGCCGGCCTGCATGATCCCGGGCCCGGCGCCGGTGATGACCATCCACCCGGCATCGGCCACCTCGGCCGCGATGCGGCGGGCCTGGTCGTAGAGGGGGCTGCCCATGGCGGTGCGGGCCGAGCCGAAGATGGTCACCTTGGGCACGTCCCGGTAGGGGGCGAACACCGCGAACGCCTTGCGCATCTCGGCCACCGCGGCGTCGACGATCTTGATGTCGAGGCGCTCGGTGTCGTCGCGGCCCAGGAGGGCCGCGGTGCGCACGATGTCGCGGATGAGGTCGGCCTCCTCCGGATCGCCCACCGCCTCCATCAGCGTGCCGATGGCGTCCTCGACGGCAGGGTCGAGCTCATCGCTGAGGGTCGCCGCGACCGGGTCGGGTGCGGCCGGCACCTCGGGGAGCGGGTCGGGCGACATCTCAGCCCGTGGGCGCGCCGGCCACGCGGCCGTACAGGGTGGTGCGCTGCTCCAGGGTGCGACCCAGGGGCTCGACGATGGCCCGGAAGCCGGCCTCGTCCATGCCCTGGCCGTGCGACGCACCGGCGGCGCGGGAGATGCTCTCGTCCATCAGGGTGCCGCCCAGGTCGTCGACCCCGGACCGGAGCAGCTGGCGCGCACCGCACGCCCCCAGCTTCACCCACGAGGCCTGGATGTGGGGGATGAACCCGTCGTAGGCGATGCGCCCGACCGCGTGCATGAGGACTACCTCGCGGAAGGTCGGGCCCCGCCGGGCCTTGCCCTGGAGGTACAGCGGCGCGGCCATGTGCACGAAGGGCAGGGGGACGAACTCGGTGAACCCGCCGGTCTCGGCCTGGAGGGCCCGGGTGCGCAGCAGGTGGCGGGCCCAGGCGTCGGGGCTCTCCACCGCCCCGAACATGATGGTGACGTTGGACCGCAGCCCGACCTGGTGGGCGGTGCGATGGGCGTCGAGCCACTCATCGGTGTCGATCTTGTCCGGACACAGGATCTCCCGGACGTCGTCGTCGAGGATCTCGGCTGCGGTGCCGGGCAGGGTGCGCAGTCCGGCGTCCATCAGGCGTCGGAGGTAGTCGGCCAGGGGCTCGCCCAGGCGCTTGGCCCCCTCGGTGACCTCGAGGGCGGTGAAGCCGTGGACGTGGATGTCCGGCGCCGCCTCCTTCACCGCCCGGGCCACGTCGATGTAGTAGTCGCCGTCGAAGCTGGGGTGGATGCCGC
Source organism: Acidimicrobiales bacterium (assembly GCA_038233335.1). Taxonomy (GTDB): domain Bacteria; phylum Actinomycetota; class Acidimicrobiia; order Acidimicrobiales; family Iamiaceae; genus Iamia. The sequence continues at coordinate 14,432 of JBBSME010000021.1, forward strand.
CTTGCAGGCAGACCTCGGTGGCGCCCAGGTCCCAGGCCTCCGAGACGCGACCGGCGATGTCGTCGAGGGTCAGCAGATAGGGCGTGCCCCGCAGGTTGAGCGACTTGGGGCCCTTGGAGAACCCGCAGAACCGGCACTTGAAGGTGCAGACGTTGGTGTAGTTGATGTTGCGGTTCTGGACGTAGGTGACCGCGTCGCCGTTGGCCCGGGACCGGAGCTCGTCGGCCACCTCGGCCACCGCGGCCACCTCCCGGCCGCGGGCCGAGAACAGGGTGACGATCTCGTCGTGACCGACCTGCTGGCCGGCGCGCACCCCGTCGAGCACCTCGGCCACCGGTCCGCCGATCGGCGAGGACAGACCGGGGACGAGCACCGTCGGCTCGACGTCGGCGCCGGAGTACCAGGCGGTGGACCGTCGGCCGACCAGCACCACCTCGGCGCCGTCGCCCACATTGCGGACCTCGCCCACCTTGTTGGGGTACACCGCACCGGGATCGTCGCGGCCGAGGCCCTCGGCGTCGGCCCGATCCATGACCGCGGTGTGCAGGCCCGGATCGATCCAGGTGGCGGCATCGGCCACGTACTGCGGGTGGACGGTGAGGCGGGGGGCCAGCTGGCGCCCGACGGCCTCGGTCGCCTCCCGGAGGCTGTCGAGGTGGGGCCAGGGGCGCTCGGGGTTCACATGGTCGATCGTCACCGGCGACACGCCGCCCAGGTCTGACACGCCGGCGGCCAGCAGCGGGGCGACCCCGTCGGCCAGGTTGGGCGGGGCCTGGACGTGGACCTCGGGCGGCAGGACCAGCCGGGCCAGGGCGATGGCCCGCAGGTGGTCCTCGGGCGGGCACGGCGGGTGGCCGTGCATGGCGGTGCCCGGCTTGGGCAGGAAGTTCTGCACGATCACCTCCTGCACGTGGCCGTGGCGGGCGTGGGAGGCGGCGATGGCCTCCAGGGCCTCCATCCGGTCGGCCTCGTCCTCGCCGATGCCGCAGAGGATCCCGGTCGTGTAGGGGATCCGCAGCTCACCGGCGTGCTCGAGGGTGGCCAGGCGCCGCTCCGGGGTCTTGTCCGGCGCGCCCCGGTGGGCCAGGAGGTCGGAGCGCAGGGTCTCCACCATCATCCCCTGGCTGGGGCTGACCTCGCGGAGGCGGGCCAGCTCGTCGGCGGGCAGGGCGCCGGGGTTGGCGTGGGGGAGCAGGCCGGTCTCGTCCAGGACGGCCCGGCAGGCGGCGACCAGGTAGTCGGTGGTGGAGGCGTAGCCGTGCTCGTCGAGCCACCCCCGAGCCGCCGGATAGCGCTCCTCGGGCGCCTCGCCCAGGGTGAACAGAGCCTCGTGGCAGCCGGCGGCGGCACCGCGGCGGGCCAGGACCGCCACGTCGGCCAGGTCCATGAACGGGGACTCCACCCGGGCCGGGGGCTGGGCGAAGGTGCAGTACCCGCAGCGGTCCCGGCACAGCTTGGTCAGCGGGATGAACACCTTGGGCGAGAAGGTGACACGGCGCCCGGCGGCCGCGTCGCGCACCGCGGCGGCGCGGGCGAGGAGGTCGTCGGTCGACAGGCCGGTGAGGTCGGCGGGCACGGGCGCAGGCTACCGGCGGCGCACCCGGTCCCTGGCCGGGCTCGACCCCGGGGCTGACGGGGCGGGGCTCCACCCCCGACCCCGGACCGGGCGAGAGGGGACGGGTGTACCGTCGACACCGTGGTGGTCGAGATGACGCGTCTCCGGTGACGCATGGCTGAGGACTGGCGCAGCCCGGACGACGTGCCCCTCCCGGAGGGCTACACGCTGGTCCGGAAGCTCGGCTCCGGTGGCTTCGCCACCGTGTGGCTGGCCGAACAGGGTCGGCTCGGGCGACGGGTCGCGGTCAAGCTGCTGGGCGAGACGTTGGAGGACGCCGAGCGCCAGCGCCGGTTCCTGGCCGAGTGCCGGGCCATCGGGCGTCTCTCCGGCCACCCGGCGGTGGTCACCGTGCACGACGCCGGGACCACCGACGAGGGCCACCCCTACCTGGTCATGGAGCACCTACCCGGCGGCTCTCTGCACGACCGCCTGGTGGCCGGGGGTGCCCTGCCCTGGCCCGAGGTGCTGACCGTCGGGGTGCACGTGGCTGACGCCCTCTCCGCGGCCCACGACGCCGGCATCCTCCACCGCGACGTGAAGCCGGCCAACGTGCTGCTGGACGACACCGGCACCCCCAAGCTGGGCGACTTCGGCATCGCCCGGCTGTCCGAGGGGACGGCCACCGCGGCCGGGAACGTGCTGGGCACCATCGCCTACACCCCCCCGGAGGTGTTCTCGGGCCGCCGGGCCGCACCCAGCGGCGACGTGTGGGCCCTGGGTGCCACCCTGTACACCCTGTTGGCCGGGGCCAACCCGTTCGTGGGCGGCCACGACGAGTCTCCGGCCGCGATCATCGCCCGGGTGATCCGCTCCGATCCGGCCCCACTGCCGGAGTCGGTGCCCCGGACCTGGCCGAGCTGGTGCGGGGGATGTTGCGGGTAATCCCGGAGGACCGACCTCAGAGCGCGGCCGAGGTGGCCCGACGGCTGCAGGCCCTCCAGGCCGACCACGGGTTCCCCGGGACCCCGGCCCGCTCGACCCGGGAGGTGGTCGACTCCAGCCGCTCCGACAGCGGCGACACCGCCGTCGGCTTCGCTCCTGTCGTTCCCGGTCCGCCCACCGCGCCCACCGTGGCCGGCCCGGTCCCGGAGGTGGGCCCCACCGCACCCGGAGCGACGCCGCCCCCCGTGCCGGGAGCGCCGACGCCCGACGAGTCGACCGCCGGCAGCGGCGGGCCGACCGATCAGGGGCCGCCCACCGCACCGGGCGCGACCGCGCCGCCGGCACCGGGACGAGCGGCGGCGACGGGCCCGGTCGTCGGCCCGCCCCCCACGCCGCCATCGGCGGAGACGGCATTGTCTGCGCCGGCGCCGTCGGGCCCAGCACGACCGGCGGCGCCACCCGGCGGCGCCTCGGCCGGGCTGCCGTCGGACGCAGTGCCGACCACCTTCACAGGCCCCCCGCCGCCTGTTCCGAAGCCCGATCCCAACGCCTCGGTCGGTGCGACCGCGGCGCTGGGCGGGGGAGCCGCGTCGCCCCCGATCGGTCGGGACGGTGCCACCTCGTCGCTCGCCGACGTGGGTCCCGCCGAGCCCGGGCCCCCGGTTCCCGGTCCCACGCGTCGGCGTGGTGGTCCTCTCCTGCTGGTGGGGGCGGCGGTGATCTTGCTGGTGGTGCTCACCGCCGTGGTCCTGTTCGTGGTGCGGGGCGACGACGACACCGCCGCCGAGACCACCACCACCGGCGAATCGGTCACCACCACGGTGCCGGGCCAGGCCGCCGACGAGGTGGACAGCATCTGGGGGGTGCTGCGGAAGGTCCCCACCGGCCCGGGCGGCGCTCCGTCGTCGGTCACCCCGGTCGTCGAGGACGTGGACTGCGGGGGGCTCCTTCGGTGCGCGGCGGTCACGGTGGACGGCGACGCGGTGGTGGCCTACCCCGAGGGCGACGGGGTGACCGTGCACCGGATCGAGGCCGACGGCGGATCGGAGGCCTGGAGCACGCCGGTCGCCACCCAGGCGTCGAACGTGTCCCTTGCGGTGGCCGGCGACACGATCCTGCTGGTCACCACCGAGGACGATCCCGACTCCGACGATCCGGCGAACACCCTTCGCACCTACCGCGGCTTCGACGGCGCAGGCAACGACCTGTGGGGCCAGCCCACCTTCTTCCCCTCGTCAGTCGGCGTCAGACGCGCCGCCGACCAGGCCTCCGAGGACGTCTCGGTGCTCACCGCCAACGTCGAGCCCGAGGGTGGGGGACCGGCGCAGCCCGGGGCCATCGGCCTGGACAACGCCGAGGGCACCGTGCTCTGGACCCAGGTCGGCCGGGTCGTCGCCACCGATCGGATGAGCGTCTACCAGTCCCTCGGGGGCGGCATCGGATCCATCGACATCTCGACCGGCAACCAGGGTTGGACGCGGCGCGACGTCCCCATCCTGGACGACGGCGCCAGCAGCAACCGCCTAGGCGTGGTGGTGGACCGGGTGCTGGTCACGCTGTCGGAGGGCAACGTCATCGGGCTCCAGGTCGACGACGGCGGGCCGGCCTGGCCCCCGGTGCCGCTGGCCGCCGACGGCGTCGACATCGGCACCCCCTCGTTGGTCTCCACTGCGGGTGGGCTGGCGGTGGTGCTGGCCGACGGTGGCGACCTGGCGGTGGATCCCACGGACGGCTCGCTGCGGTGGCGTCAAAACCGGGACCCGCTGCTCCAGGGCGAGGGGACGACGGTCTGGGCCGGGACCGCCTCCACCCTGGTGGCCGGCCGGCTGGGGGCCCCGCTCCGCCTGCTCCCCACCGAGGGCGACGGCGCCGGGACCGAGGCCGCCGTGCTCGACCTGCCCGCCGGCCCCACCACCCTGTCGTCGCTCAGCTTCGAAGGGGGCGTGGCCATCCTCACCGACGCCGGCCTCATCGCCTACTCCACCGACGACCTGTCCGAGCTGTGGAGCGATCCCGCCACCGCCGGCGTCGCCACCGCGGTGACCGTCGACGGGGGAGTGGTCACCCTCGGTCCCGACGGCATCGCCCTCCGCCAGGGCTGATCGACCGACTCGGCGCGATCACAAACCTGCGGCAGCTGTCGAGCAAGACCGTTGACAAGTGCCGCAGGTTTGGAGGGTGAGGGTGAGGGGATGGACGGGGCGAGCCTCAGGAGGGGAGGAGGGAGGCGGCGGCCGGGTCGACCAGCCAGACCACGCGGTCGCCGGTGATCTTGGCGGCGGGGATGTCGTCGCCCCGGGCCACGGCGGCCAGGGCCTCGGCCTTGGCCTCGCCCTCCACGGTGACCACCACGGTCCGGCCCCGGGAGATGCCGGCCAGGGTGAGGGTCATCCTCTGGTAGGGGTTGATGTCGGACGGGTCCTGGTTGAGGGCCACCAGCCGACCCGGGTCGGCGGCCAGTGCCTCCGAGCCGGCGAACAGCGACGCGGTGTGGCCGTCGGGGCCCAGGCCCAGGTGGACCAGGTCGAAGCGGCCCAGGTCGCCGATCCGCAGCTGGTAGGCGTCGACCTCGGCGCAGCGCATCAGGTGGGTGGCGTTGGCGGCGCCCACCCGGTCGAGCAGTGCCTCCCGAGCCAGCAGGTAGTTGGAGTCCTCGTGGTCGTGGGGGACGCAGCGCTCGTCGCCCCAGTAGACGTCGACCTTCCACCAGTCGATGCCGGTCGCGGCCTCGGCGGCCAGGCGCTCGTAGCAGCGCCGGGCGGTGTCGCCCCCGGACAGGGCAACGGAGAACTCCTCGCCGGCGCGGGCCCCGAAAGACTCCACCACCTGCTCGGCGAAGGCCCCGGGGACGTCGTCGACGATCCGCAGGCCGTCGACGGTCATCGAGGTTCCTCGGCCCGGACCGGCGCGTCCATGATCTGGTGGCGGCTCACCCCTCACCGCCGGGGCGCAGCTCACCGGCCTTTTCACCGAGGGAGGTCAGGAGGTCGTCGTAGGAGGCCTCGAACGCGGCCACACCTTCCTTCTCCAGCAGCTCGGTCACGTCGTCCAGGTCGACGCCGACCTCGGCCAGCTGGTCGAGGGTGCGTCGGGCCTCGTCGTCGTGGGCGTCGACCGTCCGGGCCACGGTGCCGTGGTCGAGGAACGCCTCGAGGGTGGCGTCGGGAAGGGTGTTGACGGTGTCGGGCCCGATGAGGCTGTCGACGTAGAGGGTGTCGGGGTAGCGGTCGTCCTTGGTGGAGGTGGAGGCCCACAGGGGCCGCTGGACCTGGGCACCCGCCGCCGCCAGCGCCTCCCAGCGGGGTCCGGAGTACCGCTCGAGGAACAGGGCGTAGGCCAGCCGGGCGTTGGCCACCGCCGCCTTCCCGCGCAGGGCGGTGGCGGCCTCGGAGCCGACTGCATCGAGGCGGCCGTCGATCTCGGCGTCGACCCGGCTGACGAAGAACGAGGCCACCGACGAGACCCGGCCCACCACCTCGACCGACGCCCCCGACGCCACCAGTGCCTCCAGACCGGCCTGGTGGGCCTCGATCACCTCGGCGTAGCGGCTCAGGCTGAACAGGAGGGTGACGTTGATGCTGCGCCCCTCGCCGATCATGGTCCGGATGGCCGGCAGACCCTCGGCCGTGCCGGGGATCTTGACGTACAGGTTGGGCTCGTCGATCCGCTGGTGGAGGTCGCGAGCCGCGATGGTCGTGGCCTCGGTGTCTCGGGCCAGGCTGGGGGCGACCTCCACGGAGACGAAGCCGTCGCCGCCCTCGCTGGCATCGTAGACGGGCCGGAGGATGGCCAGGGCCCCCTCGATGTCGCGGACGACGAGGTCCCAGTAGGCCTCCTCGACCGACTGCCCCCCGTCCAGGCACTCTCGGAGCTGGTCGTCGTAGTTGGCCGACCCGGAGATCGCCTTCTGGAAGATGGAGGGGTTGGAGGTGATGCCCCGGACGCCCTCGTCGACCCAGTCCGCCAGCTCGCCGCTGTCGATCCAGCTGCGTCGCAGGTTGTCCAGCCAGGGGCTCTGACCCTGGTCGGCGTGGAGGTCGTGGAGGCGGGTCATCGGTGCGTCCTCAGGGGTCGGGGGCGGGGGAGCCCAGGTGGTCGGGTCAGGAGGCGTCGAGGTCGGCCAGGAGGGCTTCGGCCCGCTCGGCCACCCCGTCGGCGGTGAAGCCCATGCGGGCCAGAACCTCGGCGCCAGGAGCGGACATGCCGAAGGTGTCGATGCTCACGCTGGCATCGGACCAGCGGTCCCAGCCGAGGGAGACCCCGGCCTCCACGGCCAGGGTGGGCACACCGGCGGGCAGCACGCCCTCCTGGTAGTCGAAGTCCTGGGCGTCGAACAGGTCGAACGAGGGCATGGAGACCACGCGCACGGCGTGGCCGGCGCCGCGCAGGACCTCGGCCGCGTCGACGCAGACGGAGACCTCGCTGCCGGTCCCGACCAGGACCACGTCGGGCTCGCCGTCGTCGTTGCCACCGTCGTCGGAGAGGACGTAGGCGCCGGCCGCCACGCCCTCGGGATCGGTGCCCTCGAGCACGGGCAGCCCCTGGCGGGACAGGGCCAGGGCCGTGGGTCCGTCGTGGGCGACGGCCAACCACCAGGCCGCGACCGTCTCGTTGGCGTCAGCGGGGCGGACCAGGCGGAGCCCGGGGATAGCGCGCAGCGCCATCAGGTGCTCGACCGGCTGGTGGGTGGGTCCGTCCTCGCCCAGGCCCACCGAATCGTGGGTGAAGGAGAAGATGACCTTGGCCTGGCTGAGGGCGGCCAGGCGCACCGCGGGGCGGCAGTAGTCGCTGAACTGCATGAACGTGCCGCCCACCGGCAGGGTGCCGCCGTGGAGGGCCATGCCGTTCATCACTGCGCCCATGGCGTGCTCGCGGATGCCGAAGTAGATCTGGCGGCCCCCCGGCTCCTGGGCCGACTGGACGCCTGCGTCCTTGATCTGGGTGCCGGTGTTGCCCGACAGGTCGGCGCCGCCACCGAGCAGGCCGGGGACGCTTCCCAGCAAGGCCTGGAAGCAGGCCCCGCTGGCCTTGCGGGTGGCGACGGACTCGCCGACCTCCCAGGAGGGCAGGTCCTCGGGCCACCCGTCGCGGCCGGCGCCGGCCTGGGCCGCGGCCCAGGCGTCCTTGTCGCCGTCCCAGGCGTCGAAGCGCTCCTGCCACTCGGCGTGGGCCGCCGCGCCGCGGCTCCCGGCCTGGCGGTACAGCTCGACCACGTCGTCGGGGATGAAGAACATCTCGTCGGGGGGCAGGCCCATGACCTCCTTGGTCCGGGCCACCTCCTCGGCGTCGATGGGGTTGCCGTGGGCGGCAGGGTCGTCGGTGTACGTGGGGGACGGGTAGCCGACCTTGCTCGTGACGACGATCAGGGTGGGACGGGTCTCGTCGGCCTTGCCGGCCAGCAGGGCGCCCTCCAGGGCGTCGAGGTCGTTGGCGACCTCGCCCAGGTCGAGGACCTCCCACCCGTAGGCCCGGAACCGGGCCGAGGCATCGTCGCCGTAGGTGAGGTCGGTGCGGCCGTCGATCGAGATGTGGTTGTCGTCGTAGACGGCGATGAGCCGACCCAGGCCCAGGTGGCCGGCCAGGGAGGCGGCCTCGTGGCTGATGCCCTCCATGAGGTCGCCGTCGGAGACGATGGCCCAGGTGTGGTGGTCGACCACGTCGGCGCCGTAGGTGGCCCGCAGCCACCGCTCGGCCAGGGCCAGGCCGACGGCGTTGGCGAGGCCCTGGCCCAGGGGCCCGGTGGTGACCTCCACCCCGGCGGTGTGGTGCACCTCGGGGTGGCCCGGCGTGGCGGACTCCCACTGGCGGAAGTCCTTGAGGTCGTCGAGGGTCAGGCCGTACCCGGTCAGGTGCAGCATCGAGTACTGCAGCACCGACGCGTGCCCGCAGGAGAGGACGAAGCGGTCGCGGTCCACCCAATGGGGTGACCCGGCGTCGTACTTCATCACGCGTGTCCACAGGACGTGGGCCAGGGGGGCGAGGGCCATGGCGGTGCCCTGGTGGCCGCTGTTGGCCTCCAGGGGCATGTCCATGGACAGGCCACGGATCACGTCGATGGCGCGCTGCTCGAGGTCTGTGTCGGTCACGCCTCGCACACTACCGACCGGCTGATGCCGGACGCTCGGGCGAGGTACCTTGACCCGATGGCGGAGCCAGACGACGCCGAGGACCCGCTCGACGGGCTGGTGCTGGACGACTCGTTCGTGCACGGCGCCAGCATCCGGGACCCATCCGCCGAGGAGCGCCCTGGACGGCGAGGGCCATCCCGGCATCATCGACTTCGGCGCCGGCGATCGGGCCGGCCTGGCCCGCCTCGGCGCCGGTCAGTGCGTCCCGGACGGGTGAGCATCGCCGCCCCTCCTGACGGAGTGTCAGATGTCGGCCTAGAGTGACCTGGACACCTGACCAGGAGACCGCGCGCCATGCCCGACACCACCGTCCACGAGAGCCTGTTCATCGGGGGTGAGTGGATCGCCCCGGCGGGCACCGGGACGATCGACGTGATCAGCCCGTCGACCCAGGAGCTGGTCGGGACCGTCCCCGACGGCACCAACGCGGATGTCGACGCGGCCGTGGCCGCCGCTCGGACCGCCTTCGACGAGGGCCCGTGGCCCCGGATGAGCCCCAAGGAGCGGGCCGAGGTCCTGGCCGCCACCTCCGGCGCCATCACCGCCGACATGGCGGGCATCGCCGAGCTCATCGCCCACGAGAACGGCTGCCCCGTCTCAGAGTCCCTGATGGTCCAGGTCTTCGCCGCCACCCTGGTGGCCGACCAGTTCGTGGGCCTGGCCGACACCTTCGCCTTCACCGACATGCGGGCCGGGATGTTGGGGCCGTCCGAGGTCCGCCGGGTGCCCCTGGGCGTGGCCGCCGGCATCGTGCCGTGGAACGTGCCCCTGTTCCTGTCGATGATGAAGCTGGCCCCTGCTCTCATCGCCGGCTGCACCCTGGTGCTCAAGCCGGCCCCCGAGACCCCGCTCGACGCCTACGTGCTGGCCCAGATCCTGGCCGATGCCGGCCTGCCCCCGGGGGTGGTCAACGTGGTCGCCGGTGGCCGCGAGATGGGCGAGCACCTTGTCACCCACCCCGACGTGGACAAGGTCTCCTTCACCGGGTCCACCGCCGCTGGCCGTCGCATCGGCGGCCTGTGCGGCGAGATGCTGCGGCCTTGCACCCTCGAGCTGGGGGGCAAGTCGGCCGGCATCATCCTCGATGACGCCGACCTGGCCACGACCATCCCCGGCCTGGTGCCCAACGGGCTGATGAACAACGGCCAGGCCTGCGTCGCCCAGACCCGCATCCTGGCCAGCCGGGACCGCTACGACGAGGTCCTCGATGCCGTGTCCGAGACGGTGGCGGCGCTGAAGGTGGGCGACGCCCTCGACCCCGAGACCCAGATCGGGCCCCTCGTGGCCGAGCGCCAGCGGGAGCGGGTGGAGGGCTACATCGCGGCCGGCAAGGAGGCCGGGGCGCGCGTCACCGTGGGCGGCGGCCGCCCGGCCGGCCTCGACCAGGGGTGGTTCGTGGAGCCCACCGTGTTCGCGGACGTCACCAACGACATGCAGATCGCCCAGGAGGAGATCTTCGGGCCGGTGCTGTCGGTCATCGCCTACGACGGCGTCGACGACGCCGTCCGGATCGCCAACGACTCGCCCTTCGGCCTGTCCGGCTCCGTGTGGGGCGCGGACCAGGACCGGGCCGCGGATGTGGCCCGACGCGTCCGCACCGGCACCATCAACGTGAACACCTTCATGCTGGACATGTGCTCGCCCTTCGGCGGCTTCAAGGACTCCGGCGTCGGCCGGGAGCTGGGCCCCGAGGGCCTGTCGGCCTACCTCCAGCCCCAGACCATCGCCCACGCCGCCCAGGCCTGAGGCCGGCCCCCGATGGCCCTGCCCAGCCGGCGCGACCCGGAGGTCACCCGCACCGCCCTGGGCCGCTGGCTCTCCGAGCGGGTCGGTGGCGACGTCATCGTCGCCGACCTCACCGGACCCCCGGCCACCGGGTTCAGCAACGAGACCATCCTGGTCGAGGTCACCTGGGACGACGGGCAGGGGGCTGAGGCCCACGGCCTCGCGGTCCGGGTCCAGCCCACGGCGCACACCGTGTTCCCCAAGGACCTGTTCGCAGCTCAGCACCAGGTGATGTCAGCGCTCGGCGACATCCCCGGGCTGCGGGTGCCGAGGCTGCGCTGGTTCGAGGACGATCCGTCGGTGCTGGGCGCCCCGTTCATGGTGATGGACCGGGTCGACGGCGAGGCCCCCTCCGACAGTCCGCCGTACACCATTGAGGGCTGGCTCAAGGACGGAGGACCGGACCTCCAGCGGGCGGTCTGGGAGCGGGGCCACGACGCCATGGCCGCTGTCCACCAGGTCGACTGGCGGTCGCTGGGCCTGGCCCACCTCGACCCGTGCCCCGACGGAGGCAGTCGCCTGGCGTCTCGGGTGCAGGAGTGGGCCGACATGCTGGCCTGGGCCTCGCCCGAGGTCCGCCAAGCGGTGCCCGAGGCGGGCCTGGCCTGGCTGCGCGAGAACCAACCGCCGGACGTGGACGAGCCCGCCCTCTGCTGGGGCGACAGCCGCATCGGCAACCAGCTCTTCGCCCACCGCGAGTCGGCCGCCACCGTCGAGGTGGCTGCGGTGGTCGACTGGGAGATGGTCCACGTGGGCGATCCGGTCCAGGACCTGGGCTGGTTCACCTGGCTGGACCACACCCTCTCGGCCGGCCTCGACGTGCCCCGGCTCCCGGGCCTGCCCTCGGTGTCCGAGACCGTCGATCGCTGGCAGGCCGCCACCGGCCGGACCGCGACCCACCACCCGTGGGCCGAGATCCAGGCCGGGGTGGGCTTCGCCATCATCATGGTCCGCCTCACCAGCCTCCTGAAGCACGTCGAGCTGTTCCCCCAGGACTCCGACTTCGAGCGCACGAACATGGCCTGCGTGGCCCTCGAGCGGGCCCTGCGCGAGCTGGACGTCCACCCCGACGACCTGGTCTGAACCTCCCACACCACCGACCCCGAGCCCGGAGACCCCCGTGACGCTCTCGCCCCTCGACGAGTACCCGATCCACCAGGCCGCGGTGTCGATGCGCCACGTGGCCACCAGCGATCGGAACTTCTACGACCGCTCCTACTTCAACGCCCACGGTTCCACCGATGAGCTGTTCTGCGTGTTCGGGATGGGCCAGTACCCCAACCTCGGGGTCCAGGACTCCTTCCTCCTCCTGGCCGATCGCGACACCCACCGCGTGGTGCGCTCGTCGCGGGCGCTCACGGTCGATCGCATGGACACCACCTGCGGGCCGCTCCAGGTCGAGGTGCTGGAGCCGCTCCACCGCATCCGGGTGGCCTGCGAGCCCAACGAGTGGGGGCTGTCCTGCGACATGACCTGGGAGGGCACCATCCCGGCCCACGAGGAGCCCGGCCAGGTCATGCGGCTCAACGAGCGCCAGACCTTCGACTCCATGCGCTACGCCCAGACCGGCCGCTGGACGGGCTGGAAGACCTCCGCTTCGTGGAGGGCACCCGGGAGCTCACCGGCGCCACCTGGCACCTGCACGAGCCCGACGGCACCCCCCTCGACATCGACGTCGAGGTGCTGCTCCCGGTCTGGTTGGGCAAGGGCACCGGCTACGGCTTCGACGACGACTGGCGCCACGGCATGTGGCAGGGCGACCTGGTCGTCGAAGGCGTCCGCTACGACCTCACCGACGACGAGGTGATGAAGGCCATGTTCGGCATCCAGGAGAGCGTCAGCCGGTTCTCCTACGGTGACAACGTGGGCCACGGGATGCTGGAGTGGCTCTTCCTCGGCCGCCACGACCCCAGCGGCTGGACCGGCTGGTAGCCGGTGGAGCCTCCCGTGGACGGTCTGGTGTGACCGACATCCTCCGCACCCTCGGCGGCTCCCGGGCCTGGTTCGCGCTCGACGCACCACCTCCGGCCCGCCTTCCGGCCGTCGAGGGCCTCCTGGCCGGGGCGGCCGAGGTCGACATCACGCCGCCCCCCGGGCTGCCCAAGGCCGGCTACTCCACCAACGCCACCGACGGTGTCGGCTTCCGGGCCCGGTCAGTTCGTGGGCACCGACTTCTACAACCGGTTCGCCTCCAACCGGGCCGGCTTCGACCCCGACTGGGCCGCGTTCCTCGTCGACCGCATCGCCGGCGCGGTGGAGGAGGCCGTCGTCATCCCCGAGGAGTACGCGCTCCAGTACTACGAGGGCGGCCACACCCTCTACGGGCCGCACACCCAGCCCTTCCTCCAGGCCCACCTGTCCCGCCTGGCAAACGAGACCCTGACCGACGGGGCCCGTGGCGCCTGGCCGCCGACGACGGCGATGGCACCGTGTCGGTCGGCTACGAGGGGGAGCGGGGCGGTCGCCACCGCTTCGTCGCTCGCTGGTACCGGCCTGAGATCCGCATCGGGCGCCGCCACCGCTTCGTGCTGGCCGTCAACAACGGCCGCCCCCGAACCGAAGGCACCCCCTTCGACTGACCGGGGTCCCTCATCCGAGGCGGGCGAAGGCGTCGCGGGCGGCCCGGAGGTCCTGACGGCGCTGCTCGAAGGTGGCGCCGGTGGCCAGCAGGACGATGCCGGCCACCGCCAGGACCAGCGAGCGGGGCAGCTCGGTGGCCACCGGGCCGAGGTGGCGGACGGCCACTGCGGTCAGCGCCGCGCCCCCGATGGCCAGCGGGGCCTGCTCTCGATCCACGGCGCCCCACAGGACGACGATCACGGCGGCGGCGACGACCGCCAGGGTGCGGGTCACGTCACCCTCGGCCAGGGCCAGGTAGGTGCTCGGGCCCAGCGCCGTGAGCAACCCGGCGCCCACCCGCTCCCAGGAGCTGCGGGCCACGCCCCGTCGGCCGACGAGGCCGGCGGCGAGCAGGGCCGCAGCCAGGGGAAGGGTGTAGGCCTCGAGCAGGTCGACGTCGGCCACGGCGAGGCGCATCCAGGTGAGGACCACGCCGGCGGCGACGGCCACCAGCCACAGCGGGCGGCGGGTGGGGCGCACGGCGGCCAGGCCGGTCACGAGGCCGATGGCGGCCACGACCAGGCTGAGGCCGTCGACGGTGCCAGCCGCGGCCGCGGCCGTCATCAGGGCCAGCGCCACCACGCCGTCAGCGGCGCCGACCGCTTCGCCGGGGGTGCGGGCCCAGCGTTCCATGGCCGGAGCGGCAGCCGAGGCCGCGATCGCGGCAGCCGCCAGTGCCAGAGCGGTGCCGGTGAGGTCGGCACCCAGCAGCCAGGCGTCGAGGGCGGTGCCGCCGAGGAGCGCACCGAGCGCCGCGGCGACCCAGGGGGTGGCGCCGCGGTCCTGGCGGGCGAGGACGAGGACGGCCAGGCCCGAGGTCAGCCCGGCGACCAGGGCGGTGACGCCGATGGCCAGGGGGGCCGAGGCCAGGGCCACGGCCACCAGCATGGGCACCAGGATGGCTTCGGCCAGCAGGGTGCCGACGTCGTGGGGACGTCGGACCAGCCAGACCGCCCCGGCGGTGACCAGGGCGGCCCACACGGCCACGGTGGCGCCGACGGTGAGGTCGAGGGCGACGGGTGCGGCCAGGGCGACCCCGAGGGCCACGGCGGTCATCAGGTGGGCGCCCCACCGTTGGCGGAGCCGCAGGCCCCCGAGGGCCAGGAGGGCGACCGAGACCAGCTGGCCCAAGGTGGCTGCGGTCGGCAGCCCGTCGTCGGCGATCGTGGAGGACAGGGCCAGCCGCTCGGCGAGGGTCTGTCCGACGTGGCCCGCCGCAGGTGGGCTGGTCACGTCGGCCAGGGCGGTGGCCAGCGAGGCCAGGGCCTCGAGGGGGACCAGGGCCAAGGCTCCGACCACCACTCCGGCCGCGGCCATCGGCGCCCGCCACGGTCGATCGGCGTCGACCGAGGCCAGCGCCGCGGCCACCAGTGCGAGCAGCCCGCCGGTGACCGCCACCGTGGTCGTGATCTCATCTGCGCGGGCGGGGCCCTGAGCGAACCCGGCGGCGGTCACCGTGGCGACCACCGTGGCCACCAGGGCCCCGCCGGCGAGGTCGCGAGACCAGCCCCCGGCGATGGCCCCGCCGCCGGACACCGCGGCCAGCACCAGCAGCGCCGCCACCGCCGACAGGGAGACCGTCGGGTCCACCCCGTCCAGGCCGTCGATCGCCAGGAGGACGGCCCCGATGGCCGCCAGTCCCCAGGTCATACCGGCTCCCGCCAGGACCGTGCGGCGCAGGCCGGCGAGGGCGTCCGGCGTGGCGTCGGGGGCCGGCACCGGCGTGAGCACGGCTCCGAGGGCCACGGCCAGGGCGGATTCGCCCACCAGGACCCAGAGGAAGACCGCCGGGGTGGCGGCGGCCGCCGCGAACAGGGCGGGGACGAAGGCCAGGCCGGCGCCCGCGGCCACCAGGACCGGGATCCGGCGGAGGTGACCGACCGCAAGGGAGGCCAGGGCCAGGACGGTGAGCAGGCTGATCGACGCAAGGGGGACGACCTCGGGGTCGTCGAAGAGGGCGGCGACCCCGAGAGCCAGGCCTCCGGCCGTTGCGCCTGACCAGCTGGTCAGGCTCCCGACCACGACGAGGGCCCGCTCCAGCGAGGCGGAGCGGAGCTCGGGCGTCACGGCGGCGGCGAGGAGGGCTTGGCCGGCGAGGACCCAGGCGACGACCAGGGGGGAGCCGGTCCCCACGGCCAGCACTACCAGCGGGAGGAAGGCCAGGGCGGTGCCGGCGGCGCGCAGGGCCGGGATGCGTTGGCGCTGGCCCACCACGACCGAGGCCAGGGCCAGGGCGGCGAGGAGGGCGGTGGGTCCCAGCGGGTACTGGACGGGGGAGTCGGCCAGCCCGGCACCGGCCAGGGTGAGCGCACCGAGGACCGCGCCGCTCCAGGACAGGGCGGCCCCCACCGCGGCCACCGCCCGTTCGAGCGGACGCCGGCCGAGGAGCCCGGCGGCCGCAGCGCCGATGAGGGCCTGCGCCCCGAGCGCCCACACCAGGGCGGAGCTCGACGATGCACCGGTGGCCAGGATGGGCACCGGGAGGAAGGCCAGTGCGACACCCGCGCTGCTCAGGCTGCGCAGCCGCTCGCGGCGCCCGACGCCGACCGTACCGGCAGCCACCAGGGCCAGGCCCGCGGCCCAGACCGGCCGGGGAGCGGCGGCGGTGTCGAGGCCGACCCGGGCGACCTGCACGTCGGCCAGGGCCAGGGTCACCGTGACCGCGCCCAGCGCCTCGGCGGTGGCCACCAGGCCCCGTCGGCGGCAGGCGACAGCCGCCCCCAGCACCAGGCCGGTGGCGGTGAGGAGGAGGCCCCCCTGGGCCCATGCGGCCAGGTCGCTCCAGGTCACCGCGGCGAAGACGACCACCGCGGCGACCAGGCTCAGGCCGCCCAGGCCGACCAGGACCTCGGCCACCGATGGGCCCGACCGAGCCGGGCGGGCCGCCGGCGCGGGATCCTTCCTCGGGAGCCCCGG
>JBBSME010000022.1:0-30362 GCA_038233335.1 Acidimicrobiales bacterium
TCATGGAGGCGGCCGCCCACGCCACCCCCACCCTGGCCTTCGACGCCCCCGGCGTCCGCGACTCGGTGGTCGCCAGCCAGACCGGCATCCTGGCCCACACCGAGGGCGAGTACATCGACGCCTGGATCGAGCTGGCCCAGACCCGCGACCTGCGGGGCAAGCTGGGCCGGGGCGCGCGGGACCGGGCCGAGGAGTTCGGCTGGGACGCCACCACGCAGCGGTTCGAGGAGATCGCCATGGAAGCGGTCGACGCTGGTCGCCTGGAGCGGTCGCGGCGCCGAGGCCGCCCTGCCCGCCCCGTGGCCAGCCACGCCTCCGCCCCGGGCGGGGCCCGGGCCACGACCCCCGCCGAGCTCGTCCCGGCCGACGCCGAGCGCCTTCCCACCTCGTGGGAGCTGCTGCGCCTCTTCCGGCACGAGAAGATCGATCCCGACCCCTTCTACGAGGCACTGGCCCGCCGTTCGATCGCCCAGTTCCGTCACCCCTTCGAGGGCCGTCGGGTCCTCGACCTGGGCTGCGGGCACGGCTACGACACCCTGGCCATGCGGGCCGCCGGCGCCGAGGTGGTGCCGCTCGACATGGACGCGGCCAAGCTGGTGGCCACCGGATCCCCGCTCCCCGACTCGGTGCAGGGCGACGCCACCCGGCTCCCCTTCCCCGATGCCAGCTTCGACGGCGTCTACAGCTCGAACCTGCTGGAGCACACGCCCGACACCGGCCCGGTGCTCACCGAGCTGGAGCGGGTGCTGCGTCCGGGGGGCTGGGCCTGGGTCAGCTGGACCAACTGGTACTCCCCCTGGGGCGGCCACGAGATCGTGCCGCTCCACATGCTCGGTCCGGACCGCGGACTGAAGCTGTGGCGCCGGCTGTTCGGTGAGCCCCGGGTGAACGTGCCCTACGTGGAGCTGTGGCCGACCTACGTGGGCCGGGTGCTGGCCGACGTCCGCTCCCGGCCGGGGCTGCGGCTCACGGCCGCGGTGCCGCGCTACTGGCCCAGCCAGCGGTGGATCCTCGACGTCCCGGGGCTCCGCGAGGTCATCACCTGGAACTGCGTGCTGGAGATCGAGCGCGTGCCCCGCTCCTGAGCCCGGTCCCCGGCGGTCAGTCCGCGGCCCGCCGCAAGGCACGACGGCGCGGGCCGCCGCCCACGGCCAGGGCCACGCAGGCCACCGCAGCCACCAGCGACACGCCCAGGGCCGCCCGGTGGACGCGGGCCGGGCGGAACTCCAGCTCCACGTCCATCGTCTCCCCCTCCGGGAGGTCCCAGCCGCCCAGCGTGTCGTAGGGCGCGGCCGGACCCAGGTCCCGTCCGTCGACGGTGGCCACCCACCTGTCATCCCACGACTGACCGGTGAGGAGGACGCCTCCCCCGGGGGCATCGACCGACAGGTGGAGCTCCTCCGGGCCGGCCTCGAGGACCTGCACGGAGGCCCGGGGCTCGGTCGCCCGCGCCGGTCGACCCTCGTCCAGCCGGATGCGATCCAACGAGGTCGACGGCTCGGCCGCGAGCTGGTGCCACCCGGCGCCCAGGGCCAACGGGCCACACGACTCAACCGACGTCGTCCCGCCGAGGAGCACCTCCTCGTCGGGGTCGGCCAGGGTCAGGTCGACGGGAACACCGTCGACCTCCAGCAACCCCTGCACGCACCCCGCGGCCAGCTCCCTGATGATGTCGACCTCGACCCCGGTCGCGGGGACGACCTCGGCCTCGAGGTCCATGTCGCGCGGTGAGGCCAGGCGGAACCGGCGCCGCAACAGAGGCTCGACGGGGAGCGGTGCCTCCGGGCGGTCGCGGGTCATGGTGAGGGTGAGCGGTGCCTCGGCCAGGGCGCTCGCCACCTCGTCGGAGCGCGACGCCCGCCGCACCAGGTCGTCGGGCAGCTGGATCCACTCCCGCAGGTCGAGGTCGCCCACATCGACCTGGGTGAACCCCACCGGCCCGACGCCCTCCCCCTGGACCTCCGTGATCTCGATCTCGAACCAGGTGCTCGGTTCTGGGCCCAGATCCACCTCGGCGTCCCCGCCAGACAGGTCGGCGCGCACGCTGGTCCCGTTCGAGGTCCGGACCTCGACCTCGGTGACGCGGGGAACGTCTCCGTCGGCCTCCACCGGATCGATGAGCATCTCGCCGAGGGGCTGCGGCTCGCGCAGGTCGACCCGCAGCGTCGTGCCCTCCTGGTCCGAGAGCTCGACGGTCTGCCAGGCGGTGCGGGGATCACCGTCGAACGCCATGGCGGGCCGGGTCCACGGCTGCGACCCCTGCGTCGTCCGGGGGAAGCCGTCGGACGAGATGCTCGTCGCGTCGCGGAACCAGGCGACGGTCTGGCTGCCGGGGGCATCGAAGAGCGCGGAGCCCTCGCGGTCGATGTCCTGACCCGCAGTGAGGGTCCAGCTCTCATCTCGGACCAGGCTGTTCACCACGGTGACGCGACGTCGGTTGGTGTCGCTCACCACGAGGCGGCCGCGCCCCTCGTCGAGCGCGTCGACGAGCTCGTCGTCGTCGAGGTCGGGGGAGTAGCGGACCGGCCCCGCCCGGTCGAGGTCGCCCGCCGCGGCGAGCAGCGGCAGGGCCTCGCCGCTGCCGCTGAGCACGAGGGGAGCATCGGCCGGCGCGACGCGCGGACCGGTGGGGCCAGGGTCGTCGACCGCGTAGAGCTCGAGCGGGGGGAGCTCTCCGGGGTCGTCGTTCGCTCCCCGCGACGAGACCTGGTTCCGGGACGCCTCCTGGGCCGACCCGAAGGTGGCGATCCGCCGCAGCCCCGAGTCGGCCCGGAGCCCGCCGAGGCGCAAGGGGACGAGGGTGCGGGTCCGGTCCGCGTCCAGGTCGTTGCGGATGAGGATGTGGTCGATGCCGAGGCGCCGGAGCACGGGAGCCAGGGCGCCCTCCTGGTAGCGGGCCACGTCGACGCCCTGGGACAGGGCGGCCAGCAGGTCGGCTGCTTCAGGCGTGCTGAGCGGGATGGTGACGTCGGCGGCCTGGGGCCGAGTGATCAGGGAGTCCACGATGTCGTCGCCGACCCACCCCCATCGGTAGATGGCGCGGGTCGCCGCCGGCAGCACCAGCAGCCGACCGTCGCCGGGCAGTGCGTTGATCGTCCGGGCCGCTTCCCGCCAGTACTCGGGGATGGGCGGTGCCGTCGCCTCGGGGTCGTAGAGGTCCCCGGTCCAGAACGGGAGCCCACCCAGCAGCACGACGACCACCACCACCACCCGCGCCACGGTGGCGCGCCCACGTCGGCGGACCCGGGCCGAGAGGGCATCGACGCCCAGCCCCACCAGCACGGCCACGCCCAGGATCATGCCGGCGCCGGCCTTGTAGGTGCTCCGGAAGCCCGAGAGGGTCGCGGATCGCTCGAAGGCGGTGTCCAGCAGCTGCCCCAGGGGGACAGGGTCCGAGACGGGGTGAAGGCCGACCATCACGATCGTGGCGCCCACGATGCACAGGCCCCACAGGGCCCGGCTGCGCAGCTCGGGCAGGAGGAGCGCGACCACTGCGATCACGACGGGCACGAAGGTGGCCGCCACCACCACGGGATCGGCGAAGAGGTCCACTCCCTGGGGTCGGGCCAGGTCCGGCCCGCGGTAGTACGAGAGCCAGAACCCCAGCCCGCGCAGGGACTCCGACCACGAGGAGGCGACGGCGACGGTCTCGGGGGACTCGGTCGCCCCCAGCCTCTGCTGGAGGAGCGACGCGCCGGCCCAGCTCTTCCACAGCGCGGCGGTCGAGACGCCGAGGCCGAGGACCCCGGCCCGGGCCAGCCAGCCCAGCGCGGGCCGCCAGCCCCGACCCGCGAACGACGAGGACCAGAGGGCCACGACGGGGACGGCCAAGAGGGCCATCACGACCCCTGGGGTGTCGGTGTTGCCCAGGGAGCCCACGATCAGCGCTGCGGCCGCGGCGCTGCGCCAGGGGCGGCTGCTCACCGGTCCTCGAAGGGCGCAGAGCACCACCCAGGGGGCGAACGCATAGGCCACGTACAGGTTGGTGGGGAGGAAGTAGGTGTGGGAGTAGGCGCCGAAGCCGTAGACGAGCCCGGCGAGGAAGGGACCGAGACCAGTGGCGGGCGCACCGGTGCGCTCCCGCACCCCCCGCAGGACTGCGGCGGCCCCTGCGGCGGCGACGACGAGGAGGACCACGTGCCAGACCCGTTGGGCCGCGATCTGGTCCAGGCCGAACCCCCGGAGCACCGCCAGCGGCGCGACCTCGATGGGCCAGAGGTCCTCGCGCACCGCCCCGAGCCCGCGGGTCGGGTCCCAGATGAAGAGGGACCGGACCAGCCGGTGGCCGGGCGCCGCGTACTGATCGAAGCGGTTGTCGCCCACGTAGCGGCCCGGCGCGCTGCTGGTGACGGCCAGGGTGGCCAGGAGGGTGAAGCAGACGGCCTGGGCCCAGGCGCGGGAGAGCAGGTCACCCACGTCCTGGCCCAGCGACGGGCTCGGTCCGTCGGCCTCGGGGGGCCCGGGGTCACGGGACGGCGGGGGCCCGTCCGCGACCTCGTCGCCGACCCGCACGGCGGTCGTGGGACTGGTCACAGGGGCTGGGGCTGGTTCCACTCGGTCCAGCCGACGCCGATCCGACCATCGGGGGTGGTCGCCCGGCACAACGCCCGGGGGAAGCGCGACCGCCGACCGTCGGGCGCCACCAGCAGCACCGGCGCAAAGCCCACGGGCCGGAGGGTGAGGGCCAGGTCGTCCCCGCCGTCGGGGTCGACCAGGGCCAGGTGGCCCGAGGTGGGAAGGCCGTGGGGGCCGAGGACCTGGTCCCGTCGGGCCACCCCGGTGCCCCGTGGCAGGCCGCCCGGGGCCTGGACGTAGGCCGTGTCGTACAGGTGGTCGTCGCCCAGGGTGACCTGGGTGGCGTGGGTGCGGGTCCCGTCGTCGAGGGCCGTGGAGCTCCAGCACCAGCCGTAGCTCCACCAGTCGCGCACCCCCCAGGAGTGGTCCCGCTGTCCCGGGCCGTCGATCTCGATGCGCTCCTGGCCGACCAACACCTCGCCGGTGACCCGGCACGGCACCTCGTACCGGTCGACGCCGGGGTAGGGGTAGGGGCCGCCGACGGTCTCCCACTCCAGGTCGAGGCCGAAGGGCACCCGCTCGCCCCGCAGGTCCCCGTAGACGTCGGCGGGGTCGTCCACGCCGACGGCGAACGCCTCCAACCCGAGCGACCAGTGCTCCCGCGCCGTCTCCAGGTTGTGGGCGGCCCACAGGCCCTCGGAGCGGAGCTCGAGCCCGGTGCGGGGCAGCGGCACCTCGTGGTCGATCACCGTCACCAGGGGGCGGTCCTCGCCCACCAGGCAGGCCCAGTACCAGACCCGCCCCAGGTTGGGGTAGAGGCCGAGGCGGACGTAGCCGCCCAGCGATCCGTCGGCGGCGGCGAAGTCGAAGTACCACGACTCGTTCCACAGCGGTTCGAGGCCGGGGGTGTGGGGTCGCTCGTCGACGGCCGCGACCGGCGAGGAGCCACCCGGGTCAGTCGGGTCAGGTGTGGACATCGGCGCCGATCGTAGGGGGTGTCGGTCCCGTGCTCCGTGCGCCCGGGCCGAGGGGCGGGAGCACCCCGTGGTGGTCGGGCCGCCCGGAGGTCGCCGGTACGCTGCCCGGGTGCCTGAGGCGTGGTCAGAGGAGTGGGTCGCGGCGCTCGATGCGGCCGCCCGCGAGGACGAGGACCTGCGGGCCGCGTCGCGCGGTCGCCGCGTGGTCATCGGTCAGGAGGTGGCCGACGGCGAGCAGCGGACCCAGTGGCACGTCATCCTCGATGACGGCGAGGTCGCGGTGCGGCCCGGTCCTGCCGATGCCCCTGACGTGACCTTCTCCCAGGACGCGGAGGTCGCCCGAGACGTCGCCCGCGGGGCCATCGCGGCCCGCACCGCCTTCGTCCTCGGCCGGATCCGGGTCGGCGGCGACGTGGACGTCCTGCTCGAGCTGGCCCCCGCCCTGTCCGGCCTGGGCGACGTGTTCGCCGCCGTCCGGAGCCAGGCCTGATGCCCGAGCTGCCCGAGGTCCGGGCCCACGCCGAGCGCCTCGACCGGGACGTCGCAGGCGTGGTGCTGAGCGGGTTCACGCCCCTGTCCTTCACCGCTCTGAAGACGGCCGACCCCTCGCCAGAGGTGACCCGGGACCGCCCGTTGGCCTACGTGGGGCAGCGGGGCAAGCTCATGCTCCTCGACTTCGGGGTGGCCACGTTCGTGGTCCACCTCATGCAGGGCGGGCGGCTGCGCCCCGACCCCAAGCGGGCCAAGAAGCCCCGCGGCGGCATCGCCCGCTGGGACCTGGGCGAGGACCAGGCCCTCCTCCTCACCGAGGCCGGCACGGAGCGCAAGGCCGGGGTCTGGGTGGTCGCAGGTGACCCCGAGGCACAGCCACCGCTCGACCACCTCGGCCCCGACGCTGACACCGTCGACGCGGCCGCCCTCCTGACCCTCGCCCACGAGCACCGCTCCCGCCTCCACGGGTTCCTGCGGGACCAGCGGGCGATCGCCGGCATCGGCCGTCGGCTGGCCAACGAGGTCTGCCACCGGGCCCGGCTCTCGCCCTTCGCCGCCACCGCCCGCCTCGCCAGCGACGACGCCGACCGCCTCGTCGAGGCCATCGGGGCCTGCGTGGCCGAGGGCCTGGCCTTCGAGCGGGGCCGGGACGACATGTCGTCGTCCAAGGAGCGACCCGGCGCCGTCCACCACCGCAAGGGCGAGAAGTGCCCCGACTGCGGAGACGTCGTGAGGGCGGTCGAGTACCGCTCCTACGAGGTGGCCTACTGCGCCGAGTGCCAGACCGGCGGCAAGGTGCTGGCCGACAACACCACCAGCAAGTTCCTCAAGTAGGTCGAGGGCGTCGGCTGGCGGCGACCGCCCATCGGGGGCGGGGCGCCCGGCGGGCGTCACTCCACCCTTCGTCGGGGTGGATCGGAGCGCTGACGTCGGGCCTTCAGGGCCGCCCACACCTCCTGCCACACCGAGAGGTCGGGGACGACGATGACGCTGGCCACGCCGCCCCGGGCTCCCACCACGGGCACCGTTCCGGCGCCGTCGCGGAGGGCGGCCCGAGCCGACACCAGCTCGCGGAAGTGATCCGGGTCCCCGCCGCGGTCCGGATGGTGGATCCGCGCCAGGGACCGGAACGCGCCCTCGACGTGGCGCGCGTCGGCATCAGGAGCCACCCCCAGGAGCCGGCGAGCGCGGTTCTCGTCCACATCTCCACGCTAGGACGCTCAGCTCGCGGCGGGGCGGGCCGGCGTGCGTGGCGCGCCTCTGGCGGGGTAGGGCCCCGCGGTGACGTCAGCCGAGCCGAGGACCACCCCGGGCCGGTGGACCGGTGACGAGGACCTGGTGGGGCGCTCCCAGCGAGGCGACGCCAAGGCCTTCCGCATCCTCTACGACCGCCACAGCCCGGCCGTCCACGCCGTCGCGACTCGGGTCCTGGAAGATCGACGGGATGCCGAGGAGGCCACCCAGGACACCTTCGTCTCCGCCTGGCGGCACCTCGGCCGCTTCCGGGGCGACAGCGCCCTCTCGACCTGGCTGCATCGGATCTGCCTCAACCGGTGCACCAGCATCCTGCGCCGCCGGCGTCCGCCCGAGGTGGCCCTCGACCGGGTCGAGGGCCGACCGGACCGACGGCCAGGTCCGTCAGAGGTGGTCGCGCTGCGCCACGAGGTGGGTGAGGTGGGGAGCGCCCTGGCCCGGGTCCCCGAGGCGGCCCGGATCGCCCTGGTCCTGCGGGAGGTCGCCCAGCTCTCCTACGGGGAGGTCGCCGACGTGCTCGGCATCACCCTCACGGCCGCCCGCAGCCGGATCCACCGCGGCCGCACCGCCCTGCTGGACGAGCTCGGCCGCCGTGCGGACGACCCTCCCGACCAGGAGGCGCGTCGTGGCGCCTGACCTGCTGCCGTGCGGCGCGGTGGCGCGCGACGTGGCCGAGGGCGCCCTCACGCCGGAGGACGGCGCGAACGATGAGGTACCGAACCGAGGGCACGGTCCCTCGTGCCCTCACTGCACCCGCCTGCGACGGCAGGAGCGGGCCCGGTGGTCGGCGGTGGCGGCCGACCTGGCGCACCGGGAGCCCCCGCCGGCCCGCCTCCGCCGGGCCGTCCTTCGTCGGCTGCTGACCTCGGGGCGGGGCGGGAGCATCGAGGCCTCCGCCGGGGCGCGGGGCCGCACCACGGTGGCCGAGGGCGTGCTGGCCGACCTCGCGGCTCGGGCCGCAGCCGGCACCGGCGGGGTGGACGACGTCCTCGGGGTCGAGGTCGACCTGACCGACGCGGATGCCATCGGCGTCGCCCTGGAGGTGACCGTGGCCCTGGACTGGGCCCGACCCCTCCCCCAGGTGGCCGCGGCCATCCGGCACGCGGTGCGCGTCCACGTGGGAGCGATCGCCGAGCTCGGCGTCGGGAGGATCGCGGTCACCTTCACCGACGTCGGCAGCGCGCCGTGAGCTCGCCAGACCGGGCCTGGGGAAGGAGATCGCGGCCGGCGCGCGACAACCCGGCCCCGTTCTGCGTCTGACTCTGTGGTGGCGGAGGTTCCGTCGCCACATCACCGGGGTTCGTCCCCCACGGAGGTCGGAGATGCCACTCCCACGCTTCTGCCTGCTCATCGGTCTCGCCATCGGCGCGGTCTGGGCGCTGGCCGGCGTCGACGGAGCAGCCATCGCCGCTGGTCTGGCTGTCGTCGGCGCTCTGGTCGGCCTCGTGCTGGGCCAGGGCATCGACCTCAGCGCGTTCTCCGAGCGCCGTGACGATCGCCTGTGATCCTCCATCCCCCCCGGTTACGGCCGGGCCCAACCACTAGGAACCACCATGGCTGAGACCACCCGCAAGTCCCCCTCGTCGTCCTCGTCGAGCTCGTCGTCCTCCAGTGCCGTCGCCAGCCTCGAGAGCGAGAGCGGCTCGACCACGATCGCCGAGTCGGTGGTGGCCAAGATCGCCGCCATCGCCGCGCGCGAGGTCGAGGGCGTCGATGCCCTCGGTGGCACCCTCTCCGGCGCCATCGCCGGCGTCGTGGGCCGCATCCGCGGCGACGAGCACAAGACCGCTGGCGTCGGCGTCGAGGTGGGTGCCAAGCAGGCCGCCGTCGACCTGTCGATGACCGTTTCCTACCCCTCTTCGATCCACGAGGTGGCCGAGGCCGTGCGCCAGAACGTGATCGACCGCATCCAGAGCATGACCGGCCTGGAGGTCGTGGAGGTCAACATCGCGGTCATCGACCTCGCCTTCGAGGGCGGCGAGGACGAGAACGTCGGTCGGGTCGAGTAGCCCCCGCCCGTGACCACCTCTGTCGCACCGCTGGCCCTGGCGCGCCTCGTCGCGCGCGTGGCCGGCGCGTGTGACGGGGTGGAAGCCGTCGCCCCCGCCCTCCCGGGGGTGGCGGCCACCCACGGCCCCGGGGGCCGGGTGCCGGGCGTGGTGGTGCACCCTCTCGCGCCAGGTGGACCGTCGGTGACGGTCCACGTGCGGGTCAGCCTGGGCCGCCCCCTGCCGGCCGTGGCCGACGAGATCCGTCGGGCCACGATCGAGGCCCTGGCCCAGGCCGACCCGGACCGGGCCCCCTGGACCGTCGACGTCCACATCGCCGATGTCGTGCTCGCCGGGCCGGCGTCGCTGTCGTGAGGGCGCTGGATCGTCTCCTCGCCCTGCTGGGCGGGTTGGCCCTGGCCGGCCTGGGGGCACTGGTCGCCATCGAGGCCGGCCTCAGGGCGGCCGACCGCGACGCGCTGGTGATCCCCCGCCGACGGTGGGACCGTTCCCTCTCCGACCTGGAGTGGACGTCGTCCACCCTCGAGCTGGTGGCGATCATCACCATCGCCGCCGGCGCCATCCTGCTCCTGCTCCAGGTCGCGCCCCGTCGGCCCCGACGGCTGGCCCTCGAGAGCATCGATGGCCGTGCCGCGTGGATCACGCCCGCAGGAGTTCGCCGGGTGGTCGAGCGGGCCGTTCTCGATGCGCACGACGACGTCGCCGACGCCCGAGCCCAGGTGCAGCGCCGACGGGTGAGGGTGAAGGCCACGGTCGTCGCCAGCGCGGACGACGGAGCCCCCAGCCGGATCGGGCCCACCGTCGCGGCCGCGCTCGATGCCCTCGAGGTGGAGCGGAACCTCCGCGTGAGGGTCCGCATCGATCGCAACCAGGACCGGGTGCGATGACCTCGACATCCGACGTCACCGAGGACCCGGTCAGCCCGGCCGAGGACGACCACTCCCCACCCCCCGTCGCCGCGGTGAGCACGGCCACCCGCCGCCAGGCCCGCCGTCGTCGCCGGCGGGCCCGCACCGGGGCCGCCCGGGTTGACCGCGTCGACCGCGCCCTGCTCGCCACCCTGGGTCTGGTCGCCATCGCCGTCGGCACCCTGGCTCTGCTGGCCGCACAGGGCGACCGGGTCGACCTGCGAGAACCTGGATCGCTGTACCTCGAGGCCAAGGACTCCGTCCTCGCGCACTCCGAGCTGTGGACCGCCGGCGCCATCGCCGGGGGTGTGGTGGTCGCGCTCCTCGGCCTGCTCTGGGCCTGGTCCCAGGTGCGTCCCCACCCGGAGCGGGGTCGGCTCGGAGAGACGGTGCTGACCGGCGAGAGACGGGGCCGCACGTCGCTCGCTCCCGCGCCCGTGGCCCGGGCCCTGGCCGCCGACGTGCGCACCGTCGACGGCGTGGTCGACGCCTCGGCTCGGGTGGTGGCCCTGGGTCAGGTCCCGGAGGTGCTGCTGTCGATCGAGACCCTCATCGGCGCCGACCTCCCGGCCGTCCGTGCCGCCCTCGAGGCGCCGCTGGCCCGGCTGGGAGCGAGCCTCGGCGTCCAGGCCGTGGACCTCGAGCTGCGCATCAAGATCGGGAGCGACGAGGCCTCCCGGGTGACCTGACCGGGCGCCGGCTTGGGTCACCCCCAGCTCTCAGAGCGGGACGCTGGCCTCGGCCCAGCGGTCGTCGTCGCCGTAGATGAGGCCCAGGTGGCGGGGCAGGTACCAGGTGAGGTGGTGGCGCTGCTCGGCGGGGACGTGGCCCAGGGGACCGAGCACCAGGGAGTGCTCCGGGCGGCCCGCCGGTCGGACCACCAGCGCGACCCGCGGCTCATCGACGTCGAGGTGACCGACCGCGTTGCGCAGGACCTGGCGCGCCCACGGCGGCAGCACCGCCTCGTCGGGCGCCGCCACCAGGACCTCCTCCTCGTCGAGCACCTGGGTGGCCCACTCGTCGTCGTCGGGCGGGCGGGCATCGAAGCGACCCTCGGCCCGGAGCGACCACATCTCTCCGTAGCGGAACACCCAGGCCGTCTCGCCCGACCGGTCGAGGATCACGCAGCCGAACCCGCCCTCGGTGCAGGGCCGCTCGACGTGGCGCACGGTGAACGGCTCGGTGATCGCTCCCGGCGGCGGGATCCGCAGGGCGAAGTACCCGAACCCGTCCGGGCCCTGGATCAGCTGGGGGTCACCCGACACCAGGGGCGCGTCGGCCACGACCGCGTGGAAGGCGCGGAGCCAGGCGTCGTCGCGCTGGTCGGCATCGACGGCGAGCATCTGCTCGACGGTGCGGGTGGCGTCGGGGTCCGGAGCGTCGGGGTCCGGAGCGTCGGGGTCGGAGGTAGGTGCCACAGCCCGGCCTTCAGACGAGGCCCAGCTCCTTCACGGTGTCGCGCTCGCTGGCCAGCTCGGCGGCCGAGGCGTCGATCCGGGTCCGGGAGAACTCGTCGATCTCGAGGCCCCCGACGATCTCCCACTCCCCGTCCTTGGTGGTGCAGGGGAAGGAGGAGACCAGTCCCTCGGGTACGCCGTAGCTGCCGTCGGAGACGACCGCCATCGACACCCAGTCGCCCTCGGTGGTGCCGTGGACCCAGTCACGCACGTGGTCGAGGGCGGCGCTGGCTGCCGACGCGGCCGAGGAAGCGCCCCGCGCCTCGATGATCGCCGCGCCCCGCTTGGCCACGGTGGGGATGTACTCGTCCGCGATCCAGGACTCGTCGCCCACCGCGTCGAAGGCGGAGGACCCGTTGACCTCGCAGTGGACCAGGTCCGGGTACTGGGTGGTGGAGTGGTTGCCCCAGATCGTCATCTTGGTGATGTCGTTGACGGTCACGTCGAGCCGGGCCGCCAGCTGGGCCTTGGCCCGGTTGTGGTCCAGGCGGGTCATGGCGGTGACCCGACGGGGGTCGAGGCCCTTCGCCGAGCCCAGCGCGATGAGGGCGTTCGTGTTGGCCGGGTTGCCCACGACCAGGGCCTTGACGTCGGCCTTGGCCGCCTGGGCCAGGGCCGCGCCCTGGGGGCCGAAGATGCCGCCGTTGGCCTCCAAGAGGTCGGCCCGCTCCATGCCTGCCTTGCGGGGCATGGCCCCGACGAAGAACACGATGTCGGCGTCGCCGAACGCGACCTCGGCGTCGTCGGTGCGGACCGTCTCGGTCAGCAGCGGGAAGGCGCAGTCGTCGAGCTCCATGGCCACGCCCTCCAGGGCGCCCAGGGCCGGGGTGATCTCCAGCATCTGGAGGGCGACGGGCGTGTCCGGGCCGAGCAGAGCACCGCTGGCGATGCGGAACAGCAGGCTGTAGCCGATCTGGCCCGCGGCTCCGGTGACGGCGACGCGGACGGGCTGGGTGCTCATGGCGGGGGCTCCTGGGAGGGCGGGCGGTCCGGCCCGGAGGTTACCGACGCCCCCCGGCCCCCTCGTCATCCGCCCGGCGGCGGCGTGCGACGCTGGCGGGCGATGGCTGCGCCCCTGTTCGTCTACGGCACCCTCATGCCCGGTCACCTCCGGTGGCCGGTGATCGAGCCCCACGCCATCGACTGGCGTCCGGCTGCGGTCGAGGGGCGGATCTACGACAGCGGCGAGGGGTGGCCGGCGGCCGTGTTCGCGCCGGGCGAGGACCTGGTGCGAGGCTGGGCGGTGAACCTCGACCCGGACGTGGCCGACGTCGTCTTGGCCCACCTGGACGAGATCGAGGGCATGGACCGGGACCTCCTGGCCCGGGTCGACGTCTCCCTCCTGGGCGGCGAGCCGGCCATCGCCTACCAGCTGCAGCGCAGCCGGGACGGCTTCACCCGCATCGACGCCTGGTCCGACCAGGACGAGGCCTGACCCCAGGTCCGTTCTTGGTACAGAAGTCCGGCCCTTTCCCGGTCACCGGTACCAAGAACGGTGACGCGGGGACGACCTTCGGTTCTGGGTACAGAAGTCCGGCCCTTTCCCGGTCACCGGTACCAAGAACGGTCGGGGCGGGTCAGGGGCGGGCGCCGGTAGCGTCGGGCGGATGGTCCTGGTCGACGCGCCGCTGTGGCCGGCCCACGGCCGGCGCTTCGCCCACCTGATCAGCGACGAGTCGCTGGAGGAGCGGCACGCCTTCGCCTCCGCCCTGGGCCTGCCCGAGCGGGCCTTCCACCGCGACCACTACGACCTGCCCGACGTCTGGTGGGACGACGCGGTGGAGGCCGGGGCCACGCCGGTCGACCCCCGGGAGCTGGTCCGCCGGCTGCGCGACTCCGGCCTCCGTGTGCCGAGGCCCCGCCGAGCTCGGATCTGAGCGCTCGTCGGGAGGCCCAGTGGGCCCGCCCACCCTGACCAGGGCCCTCGCCGACGCCTCACCGTCCACGACACCTACTCCCGCCCCCGGGGCCGGACTGACCGCCGCAGAGCAGGATCTCGGAGTCTCAGTCAGCTCCACGCTCTGGCCGACACCGGTTCCAGCACCATCGC
Organism: Acidimicrobiales bacterium; assembly: GCA_038233335.1. GTDB lineage: Bacteria > Actinomycetota > Acidimicrobiia > Acidimicrobiales > Iamiaceae > Iamia. The sequence continues at coordinate 13,663 of JBBSME010000022.1, forward strand.
AGGGGCCGACCTCACCTACCTCGACACCCACCCTGGTCCGCCCGGCGCCACGAGCCCACCACAGCACCCCAGCCGGCGACCGGCGAGACCCCACCCCTGCAGCTCTCCCGGGGTCAGGTGTCGAGCGAAGGTCCTCCGCCCGGTCCAGTCGTTGGTCCTTGGCTTCGCTGCGCCTCACGTCCGCGCCCCGGGCCTGGACGCTCGGACTCCTGGGCCCGAAGGAGCCGCCGCAGCTCGGGCAGGGCCTCGGCGTCCTTGCGGCGGCCCGCATAGGTCTTGGAGGTCACGATGTCCCGCGACCCCGCGACGCGCACCTCCATCGGGTGGGCGTCGGTGATCACCCTGGCCCTGGGTGTCAGCTGCTCGTAGTCGACCGGCATGCCTTCCGCGTCAGGGATGCCGACCATGGTGTCGATCCAGGCGCTCGATCCAGGCGTCGGGATCAAACACCGGGGCGGTCGTCGATCAACGGCGTCCGCATCGGGAAGCGCCAGGGCACGTCATCCTCGGTAGCCGGCTCCAGGTCGGCGAACATGTCCCGCCACTCGGCCGGGGTGACGCTCATCGTGGGAGCAGTGGCCGTCAGGCGGCGACGGCGCTCCGAGTAGCCCGACGTGTTGGTTCGCGCCTCCAGGTCCCGCATGAGCCCTCGGCCCCTGCCGTGGGCTTCCGTGGAATCCGTGTCCTTCATGCCCCGCAAAGGGCTCCGGATCGGCAGCCTCAGAGTGAACGTGCTTGGTGGTCCGCCGCCCGAGGCACAGCCCGAGCGTGACCTCCACCCGCTGATGGTGAACTCGCAGAAGCTCGTCGACTCGTGCCTGGTCTTTGCTGAACATGTGAACGCTCGGCTCCGAACTCGAACAGCCGCTACGCCCCCGAGGCGCTCTCGCTCAGCGCTGGAGGGACTTGGTCTGGAGGTACTCCTCCAGGCCGTACATGCCCAGCTCTCGGCCGATGCCGGACATCTTGTAGCCGCCGAACGGAGCCAGCGGGTTGAAGCTGCCCCCGTTGACGTCGATCTGACCGGTGCGCAGCCGGCGGGCCACTGCCTCGGCCCGATCCGCGTCCGCGCCCCACACACCACCGGCCAGGCCGTAGCTGCTGTCGTTGGCGATCCGGACCGCATCGTCGGTGTCGTCGTAGGCGATGACCGACAGGACGGGACCGAAGATCTCCTCCTGGGCGATGGTCATGGCGTTGTCAACGCCGGTGAACACGGTCGGCTTCACGTAGTACCCGGTGGGGAGGTCGTCGGGCGCGTCGCCGCCGCCGGTGACGAGGGTGGCCCCCTCCTCGATCCCCGTGCGGATGTAGCCCCGCACCCGTTCCCGCTGGGCGTCGGAGATGAGGGGGCCCAGCCGGCCGCCGCCGGTGGCCGGGTCGCCGAGGGTCCAGGTCGACTCCACCTCGTCGCGGATGATGTCGACGATCTCGTCGTGGCGGTCCTGCGGCACCAGCATGCGGGTGAACGCGGTGCAGGTCTGACCCGAGTTGAGGTAGCAGGAGCCCACGCCCTTCCGCACCGCCGTGTCGAGAGCCTCGCCCTCGAGGTCGTCGAGGATGATGTTGGCCGACTTCCCGCCCAGCTCGAGGGCCACCCGCTTCACGGTGGCCGCGGCCACTGCGGCCACCCGGGTGCCGGCCCGGGTCGAGCCGGTGAAGCTGACCATGTCGACGCCGGGGTGGGCGGCGATGGCCTCACCGACCACCGGCCCCACGCCGGAGACCAGGTTGAAGACGCCGGCCGGCAGCCCGATGCCGTCGATGATCTCGGCCAGGATGAACGCGTTGAGCGGGGCCACCTCGCTGGGCTTGAGCACCACCGTGCAACCCGCCGCCAGCGCGGGAGCGACCTTGGCCACGATCTGGTGCAGCGGGTAGTTCCACGGGGTGATGGCGCCCACCACGCCGATGGGTTCCTTGACCACCACGCTGTTGGCGACCTCGGCCTCCCACTCGACCTCGTCGATGAGGCCGACGAAGGTCCCCGAGATGAGCGCAGGCAGGCCGGCCTGGATGCGCTGGGACATCTTGAGCGGCATGCCCACCTCGCCGGTGATGGTCTCGGCGATCTCCGCGGCCCGCTCCTTCAGCCCGTCCGACAGGGCCTGGATGGCCTTGGCCCGCTCGGCGGGGTCGGTGGCGGCCCAGCCGTCGAACGCGCGCCGGGCCGCGGCCACGGCTCGGTCCACGTCCTCGGGCGTCCCTTCCGGGATCGATCCCATGGCCTGTTCGGTCGAGGCGTTGACGACCTCGATGGAGCCGGAGCCGGTGGAGGGGACCCACTGGCCGTCGATGTAGAGGGAGTCGTGGTCGCGCATGGGGCCAGGGTACGGCTCGAGGGCGCCGAGAGACCCCGTGTCGATTCTCGCGACGATCGGTACACACCTACGTGTACCGATCGTCGCGAGATGCCGGTCTGTCAGACTCGACGGATGCCCGAGACCGCGACCACCTCAGACGTGGCCGAGATCGATGTCGCCGCCGCGCCCGAAGCCGTGTGGGACATGGTGTCGGACATCACCCAGATGGGGCGGTGGAGCCCCGAGTGCGACCGCTGCCGGTGGCTCGACGGCGGCACGGGACCGCGGGAGGGCGCCCGCTTCAAGGGCTGGAACCGCCAGGCCCTGGGCCCGATCCCGATCCGGTGGAGCACCGTCAGCACGGTGGTCGAGGCCCAGCGCGGCGAGGTGTTCTCCTTCTTCACCAAGGACTCCGGCGCGACCTGGACCTACCGGTTCGAGAGCCGCGACGACGGCACCCACCTTGTCGAGACCCGTGAGCAGGGCAAGAAGCCCCTCATGGCCCGGGCTTTCGGTGCGGTCATGCCGGGCCGGGCCGAGCTCCAGCGCGACGGGATGGCCGAGACCGTCCGCCGCATCAAGGCTGTCGCCGAGGCCTGACCTCCGGGGCGGCTGCGCCGCCCGTCAGGCCATCTGCTGCTGGAGGCCCTCGTCCAGGGCGGCCAGGAACTCCTCGGTGGTGAGCCAGGCGGCGTCGCCGCCGACGAGCAGGGCCAGGTCCTTGGTCATGCGACCGCTCTCGACCGTGTCGACGCAGACCTTCTCGAGGGTCTCGGCGAAGGCGGTGACCTCAGGGGTCTCGTCGATGCGACCCCGGTGGGCGATGCCCCGGGTCCACGCGAAGATCGAGGCGATGGGGTTGGTCGAGGTCTTCTCGCCCTTCTGGTGCTGGCGGAAGTGGCGGGTGACGGTGCCGTGGGCGGCCTCGGCCTCCATGGTCTTGCCGTCCGGGGTGAGCAGCACCGAGGTCATGAGCCCGAGGGAGCCGAAGCCCTGGGCCACGGTGTCGGACTGGACGTCGCCGTCGTAGTTCTTGCAGGCCCAGACGTAGCCGCCCTCCCACTTCATGGCCGCCGCGACCATGTCGTCGATGAGGCGGTGCTCGTAGGTGATGCCGGCGGCGTCGAAGTCGGCCTTGAACTCGGCCTCGAAGATCTCCTGGAACACGTCCTTGAACATGCCGTCGTAGGCCTTGAGGATCGTGTTCTTGGTCGACAGGTAGACCGGCCACCCGCGGTTGAGGCCGTAGGTCATCGACGCCCGGGCGAAGTCCTCGATCGAGCGGCGGTAGTTGAACATGCCCATGGCCACACCCCCGCCCTCAGGGAAGGTCGCCACCTCCATCTCCATGGGCTCGCCGCCGTCGTCGGGCGTGTAGGAGATGGTGACGGTGCCGGGGCCCGGAACCTTGAAGTCGGTGGCCAGGTACTGGTCGGCGTGGGCGTGGCGCCCGATGACGATGGGCTTGGTCCAGCCCGGCACCAGGCGGGGGACGTTGCTCATGATGATGGGCTCGCGGAACACCACGCCGCCGAGGATGTTGCGGATGGTGCCGTTGGGCGACCGCCACATCTTCTTGAGGCCGAACTCCTCGACGCGGGCCTCGTCGGGGGTGATGGTGGCGCACTTGACGCCGGCGCCGTGGCGCTTGACCGCGTTGGCCGCATCCACGGTGACCTGGTCGTCGGTGGCGTCGCGGTGCTCGATCCCCAGGTCGTAGTAGTCCAGCTCGATGTCCAGGTAGGGGGAGATGAGCTGGTCTTTGATGAACGCCCAGATGATCCGCGTCATCTCGTCGCCGTCGAGTTCGACGACCGGGTTCTGCACCGTGATCTTGGCCATGGCCCCGGAGCGTAGTTGTCTCAGACTTGTCTCTTCACGACGACGGCACCGCGACCCGGGCCGGGAGAGATCGGGAGGTCAGGCGTCGAGACCGGCGTGGCGGCGTCGGCTCAGGACGACGACAGCCGTTCCCCCGACGAGGAGGAGCACGGCCAGGGTGACCGGGATGGCCAGGTCGGTGCCGGTGCGGGCCAGAGGTGCCGGCGCCGACCCTGCGTCGGCGCCTGCCGCCGGGGTCTCGACCTGCGGGGTGGGGCCGTCTCCAGTCGGCGGGTACTGCTGCGCGGAGGCGGCCGCGAGGGGCAGGGCCAGGGCCACGAGCACGAAGGCGATCTTGTCGAACATGGGAGACCTCGACATCGACGGGTGGGTGAGCAGTCACCCGACGGGGGCCGGCGTCGTCACGTGGGTCAGCCCGGGGAGGGACCAGGATCGCGCCGGAGCCCGAGGTTGGCGCACACCTCTCGCACCGACGCGGCCCGATTCATGGTGTAGAGGTGCAGCCCGGGCACTCCGGCCTCGAGGAGCGCAGCACCTACCTCCGACGCCACCTCCACGCCGAGGGCGCGGGTGGCCTCCTTGTCACCATCCACCCGGTCGAGGCGCGCCTCGAGGGCCGGTGGCACGACGCTTCCGTTCATGGCCGACATCCGGCGCACCCCGCCCACGCTGACGAAGGGCATCACCCCCGGCACCACGGGCTTGTCGCAGCCCAGGGTAGACAGCTCTTCGACCATGCTCACGTAGTCGGCGGGGTCCCAGAAGAACTGAGTGATGGCGAAGTCGGACTGGGCCAGCTTGGCCGCCAGGTAGCGGCGGTCCTCAGGACGGTCGGCCGACCGCGGGTGGATCTCCGGGAACGCGGCCACGCCGATCGAGAACTCACCGACCTCGCGGATGAGCTCGATGAGCTCGGTGGCGTAGGTGAAGTCTCCCCCCACCTCGGAGCCGTCGGCCGGCGGGTCGCCCGCCAGGGCCAGGACGTTCTCGATGCCGGCGTCGCGGTAGTGCGTGAGCAGCTCGCGGAGCTCGGCCCAGGTGTGGCCGACGCAGGTCAAGTGGGGCATGGCCGGGAAGGGCCGCTCCTTGTCCACCCGGATCACCACGTCCCGGGTCGTGTCGCGGGTCGTGCCCAACGCCCCGTAGGTGACCGAGATGAACTCTGGCTCCAGCTGGGCCAGGTCCTCCATCGTCTCGTCGAAGGAGACCAGGGCCTCGGGTGTCTTCGGGGGCGGGAACTCGAAGGACACCGTGCGCCCGGCCGCGAGGAGGTCAGCGATCGGGGCCATGGTCGGACGAGGCTAGGCCAGCCTCGGCCGGCCCCGGCAGCCGACACCGGCACGGCTCGGCTGCGCCCTCCGGTGCCGCCCGACCGATCCTGCGGTTTGCGGCCATCTCCTGGCCGCAAGGGGCCGTACCGTCACGTTGCCGGCCGACCGATGAGGATGGCCATGCTGTCCCGTCCCACCCCTGTCGCACCACTCCCCCGGGCTCGCCCGTCGGAACCCAGGTACGGCCGACGATGTCCACCTGCCAGCCTGTCACCCGTTCGGTCGACACCGGACGGGCGACCCCACCACGGAGCGACTCGCATGCCCCCTACCCTCGCCATCGAGGCCCACGGCCTGGTGAAGCGCTACGGCGACACCGTGGCGCTGGCCGGCGTCGACATCAGCGTGCCGGCCGGCACCGTCACGGGCGTCCTGGGCCCGAACGGGGCCGGCAAGACCACCGCCGTCCGCCTCTTGACCACCCTGGCCACGCCGACCGAGGGCACCGCCACCGTGGCCGGCTTTGACATCGCCCGCCAGCCCACCGAGGTCCGACGACGCATCGGCCTGGCCGCCCAGGACGCCACCATCGACCCGCTGCTCACCGGGAGGGAGAACCTGGTCATGATCGGCGAGCTCCACCAGCTCCCCCGCAAGGACGCTAAGGCAAGGGCCGTCGAGCTGCTCGCGCAGTTCTCCCTGACCGAGGCGGCCAATCGGGTCACCTCCGGCTACTCGGGCGGGATGCGGCGCCGCCTCGACCTGGCCGCCACCCTCGTGGCCCGACCCCAGGTGCTGTTCCTCGACGAGCCCACCACCGGGCTCGACCCCCGGGCCCGCAACGAGCTGTGGGCCGTCCTCGACACCCTGGTCGACAGCGGCACCACCGTGCTGCTCACCACCCAGTACCTAGACGAGGCCGATCGCCTGGCCGACGACATCCTCGTCGTCGACCACGGCACGGTGATCGCCCAGGGCGACGCCCGCAGCCTCAAGCGCCAGATCGGCGGCGACAACATCGGTGTGGTGGTCACCGACCCGACCCGCCTGGACGAGGCCGCGGCCCTCCTCGCTCGGGTCGCAGGCTGCGAACCGGTCCTCGACCGTCCCGTCCGCTCCGCGGTGGCCCCCACCAGCGATGGCGTCGCCGCCCTGGCCGCGGCAGCGGGAGCCCTGGCCGACGCCGGGATCGCGGTCGAGGACCTGGGCCTGCGCCAGCCCACCCTGGACGAGGTGTTCCTCACCCTGACCGGCGCTCCCATCGACCGCGACGAATCCGACACCACCCTGGAGGAGGCCCACTCATGACCGCAACGACCACCACCTCAGCCGACGGCCTGGCCACGATCGACGTCATCGATGCCACCCCTCGCGGCGATGACGCTCTGCACCGCCGGCGAGGCGTGGTCCACGACACGTGGGTCATCGCCCGCCGGGGCCTGGTCCACATGAAGCGCCAACCCGAGGCGCTCTCCGACGCCACCATCCAGCCGATCATGTTCGTGCTGCTCTTCGCCTACGTGTTCGGCGGGGCCATCGACGTGCCCGGGGGTGGGAGCTACCGAGAGTTCCTGATGGGCGGGATCATGGCCCAGACCATCGTGTTCACCGCCTTCGGCGTGGCCTTGGCCATCGCCAACGACTTCAAGAACCAGGCCGTCGACCGCTTCCGGTCCCTGCCCATCGCCAAGGGTGCGGTGCTGGGCGGCCACGCGGTGGCCAACGTGTTGAAGTCACTGCTCCCGATCGCGCTGATGTCGGCGGCCGGGCTGCTCATCGGCTGGCGCATCCGCAGCAGCGTGCTCGACGCGGTGCTGGGCTACGTCCTGCTGATCGCCTTCTCGTTCGCCATGATCTGGGTCGGGGTGCTCCTCGGTGCGGCGGTGAAGACGCCGGAGGGCGTCACCGGCGTGGCCTTCGTGGCCCTGTTCCCCGTCACGTTCATCGCCAGCACCTTCGTGCCCACCACCTCGATGCCCTCGTTCCTCCAGACCATCGCCGAGTGGAACCCGGTCACCACGCTGTCCGACGCCCTGCGCGAGCTGTTCGGCAACCCCAACACCCCGATCCAGCCCGGGGACCCGTGGTCGATCGCCCACCCGGTCGCCTACACCTGGATCTGGATCGTGGGCATCGTCGTGATCTGCGCCCCCCTCGCGGTGACGGCCTACAACCGCTCCATCAGCAAGTAGCACGTTTCGTTCTCGATGCAGAGCCTCGCCTCTCCAGCGCTACTCGGTGCGGGCAGCGCGGCGCTCGGCGGCGCGGACGGTGTTCGCCATGAGCATGGCCCGCGTCATCGGCCCCACCCCGCCGATGCGGGGCGAGAGCCAGCCGGCCACCTCGGCCACCTCGTCGGCCACGTCGCTCACCACCTTCTTGCCCGCGAAGCTCACCCCTGCAGCCACCACTGCGGCCCCGGGCTTGACCATGTCGGCGGTGATCATCCCGGGAGAGCCGGCTGCGGCGACCAGCACGTCGGCCTGACGGGTGTAGGCGCCGAGGTCGGCCACGCCGGTGTGGACGACGGTGACCGCGGCGTTGGCGTCGGGCCGCTTGAGGGTGAGCATGTTGGCGAGGGGCCGGCCGATGGTGAGGCCCCGACCCACGATCACCACGTGGTGGCCGGCCACCGGCACCCGGTGGGCCTGGAGGAGCTCCAGGATGCCGGCCGGGGTGCAGGCCCGGGGGGCGTCGACGCCCATGACCAGGCGGCCCAGGTTCACCGGGTGGAGGCCGTCGGCGTCCTTGTCCGGGTCGATGCGCCGGAACAGGGACTCGTAGTCCAGGTGAGCGGGGAACGGGTACTGCGGCAGGACGGCGTCGACATCCGGGTCGGCGTTCCACCGGTCGATCACCGCCTCGACGTCGGACGCATGGGCGTCGGCGGGGAGCCGCTCGTCGAAGGACGCGATGCCCAGCTCGGCGCAGTCGGCGTGCTTCATGCCGACGTAGCGGTGGCTGGGCCCATCGTCGCCCACGAGGATCGTGCCCAGCCCGGGCGGGGTGCCGGTGGCCAGGGTCACTGCGGTGACGCGGTCCTGGAGCTCGTTGCGGATGCGGGCGGCCAGGGCCTCGCCGCCCAGCGTGGTAGCGGTCATCGGATGTCCTCTCGAGTGCGGTGGGTCCGATCTTGCGCGGTGGGGCCGCAGTTCTGCGGCCTGAGCGCGCCAGAACGGACGTGGGTTCGGGGCATCAGTGGAGGAAGTGGCGCTCGCCGGTGAACAGCATGGCCAGGCCCAGCTCGTCGGCCTTGGCGATCACCTCGTCGTCACGGACCGAACCGCCGGGCTGGACCACGACGGCGACGCCGGCCTCGGCCGCAGCCTCGACCCCGTCGGGGAAGGGGTAGAAGGCGTCGCTGGCGCAGGCGCCGCCCGCGGCCCGACCCGCCGCCTTGGCCGTGGCGATCTGGCCGGCCTCCACCCGGTTCTGCTGGCCAGCACCGATGCCCCACGCCACACCGTCCTTGACCAAGACGATGGAGTTGGAGGTGACCCAGCCGCAGAGCCGGAAGGCCAGGGCCGCATCGGCGAGCTCGGCGGCGGTGGGGGTGCGCTCGGTGACCACGCGCCACGAGGCGGGTTGGGCCACGAAGCGGTGCGGCTCCTGGACCAGGTAGCCCCCGGACACGGGTCGGACGTGCAACGGGTCGGGGGTGGGCGCCGGGGCCTCGAGCAGCCGGGTGTTCTTGCGCTTGGCCCGCAGCGCGTCGATCACGCCCTCGCCGTAGCCCGGAGCCACGACCACGTCGGCCTGGGCCGCGCCGACCATCTCGTCCACCGTCGCCTCGTCGATCGGCACCGACAGGGCGACGACGCCCCCGAATGCGGACCGGGGGTCGCAGTCGAAGGCGGCCTGGTAGGCCTCGGCGGCGGTGGCGGCCACCGCCGCGCCGCAGGGGTTGGCGTGCTTGATGATGGCGCAGGCCACCTGGCCGGTGGACTGGGCCAGGTCGTGGGCCAGGAGCCAGGCCGCATCGGCGTCGTAGAGGTTGAGGTAGCTCAGGGCCAGGCCCGAGTGCTGGGTGAGCTGCGCCCACCAGGGATCGGCACCGGCCGTCCGGTAGAGGGCGGCCTGCTGGTGCGGATTCTCCCCGTACCGCAGGGTCACCGGCTCGCGGCGGGCGTGGATCTCCAGGTCGTCGGGGAGCGGATCGTCGGTCGACGCGTCGGATCCGTCGCCCGCCTCGGACCGGAACCAGGCCGCGATGGCGGTGTCGTAGGCCGCGGGGGTGGCGAAGGCCTTGGCCGCCAGCCGCTGCCGGGTCGCCGACGAGATGGCACCGTCGTCCCGCACCTCGGCCAGAACCCCGTCGTAGTCAGCCGGATCGACGACCACGGCCACGTGGGCGTGGTTCTTGGCCCCGGCCCGGATCATGGCCGGGCCGCCGATGTCGATGAGGTCGAGGGCGCCGGCCGATCCCCCGTGGGAGAAGTCCGACGGGTCGGAGCCGAACGGGTAGAGGTTGCTCACCAGCAGGTCGATCCCCTCGATCCCGTGAGCCTCCATGTCGGCCCGGTGCTCAGGATCGGAGCGATCGGCCAGCAGGCCCCCGTGGACCTTGGGGTGCAGGGTCATGACCCGGTGGCCGAGGATGGCGGGGGCGCCGGTGAGGTCGGCCACGTCGGTCACCGGGATGCCGGCCTCGGCCAGAGCCCGGGCGGTGCCGCCGCTGGAGACGAGGTCCCAACCGGCCTCGGTCAGCCCCTGGGCCAGGGGCACGATGCCGGTCTTGTCGTAGGTGGACAGCAGGGCGCGCAACGGGGTTCAGGCCTCCTGGGCGAGGGTGGGGTCCGAGGCCGGGTCGGGCCCGGCGTCGGGGGGCAGGACCGAGCCGCGGGCGAGGATCGCCTGGAGCGTCTCGGGGAACAGGCGGCGCTCCACCGCCTTGATCCGGTCGTGGAGGGAGGTCTCGTCGTCGCCGGGGAGGACGGGCACCTCCTCCTGGGCCAGGATCGGGCCGGTGTCGACCTCCAGGCCGGCCACGTGGATGGTGCAGCCGGTGGTGGTGACCCCTGCGGCCAGGGCGTCGCGCACGGCGTGCCAGCCCTTGAACGCAGGCAGCAGCGCCGGGTGGGTGTTGATGATGCGCCCGCCGTAGGCCCGGTGGGCGGCCTGGCCGAGGATGGTGCCGAAGCCGGCCATGGCCACCACGTCGACCTGGTGGCGGTCGAGCGCGTCGACCAGCGCGGCGGAGTGGGCCTCCCGGTCGAAGTCGGCGTCAAACCGGTCGCGGGCCACCAGCTCGGTCGGGACGCCCGCATCGGCGGCCCGGTCGAGGGCGGGGCAGGGGCGATCGGCGACCACCAGGTCGACGGGAACGCCACGGGCGAGGAGCGCATCGAGGATCGACCCCGTCCCCGACACCAGCACTGCGACGCGCACGGCTGGCGAACCTACCAGCCGGCGCCGGTTGGCCGACCGTGAGAAGGGGTAGGGCGCCCCCGTCCCCTCCGACCACAACCACCCTGCGGGTCGGCTAGACCGGGACGTCACCACATCCCCCGACCAGGAGGCACCCCGTGGCCTGGCCCCATCAAGCCCAAACGGCACCGTCCACCAGCTCCTCACCGCCGCTCGGTGCGATCGTGACCGCGGCCGCCGGGATCCTCACCTTCCCGTTCTCCTTCGTCCGCATCGCCAAGGTCGGCGTCGGTCCGTTCGGGTCCGACCTGGGCTGGTCGGTGTGGACCGTCAACAACGTGAACCCCGGCCTGTTCGGGATCGGCACCTTCATCCCCCTGTTCGCCCTGGTGGCCGGCGGCGCGGCCCTGGCCGCCAGCTTCGCCAAGGGGATGTCGTCCAAGTCGTTCGGCGGCTTCTCGCTGCTGCAGGTACAACAGGTCGCGGCGGTGATGGCCTTCCTGCTGTGGTTCGGCTACCTCGTCGGCATCGTCCTGGGCGACGCCGACATGGGTCTCGGGCTTTTCCTCCTCTTCCTGGGCACGGCCGGCGTGCTGGCGGGCACGGTCCTCACCACCCTCGATGCCCGCAAGGCCGGCGCGCCCGCGGTCGGGCCGCCCCCGGCCGCCCCACCCTCCGACCCGGGCCAGTGGCAGCAACAGCAACAGCAGCAGCAGCAGCAGGCCGCGGCCCAGCCCGACCAGGGCCAGTGGCAGCAGCAGGCGGCCCAACCCGCCCCCGCCCAGTGGCAGCAGCCTGCGGCCCAGCCCGACCAGGGCCAGTGGCAGCAGCAGAGCCCGCCCGCAGGGCAGTGGCAGCCCGATCCCGCGGCGCCGCCTCCCGGCTCCGCCCCCGCAGGTCCCCAGCCCTGGAACCCCCCGGCCCCGGCTCCCGCGCCCCCCGGGCCCCAGCCCGAGCCGGGCCCACTCGACCCCCAGCCGGCTCCGCCCCAGCCCATGCCGGGCCCCGCACCGGCTCGCGAGCAGGGCGGCGGAGGCCTGGTCGACCCAGGTACCCCGGTGATCCCCGGTCCGCCGCCCGCTCCCCCCGAGCCCGAGTCGGAGGCACCGAGCGACGGTGGTGGCTTCCCCGAGCCGCCTCCCTCGAACACCCCCTGAGGGCGGCGCGACGCCCCCCGCCCTCGAGCTGGTCTCGAGAACGGTCGCCCTGGCGACCAGGGTCGGGACCACTCCATCGGCTCAGGGCAGGTCGAGCTCCAGGCCGATGGGGCAGTGGTCCGAGCCCATCACGTGACCCAGGGCCCAGGCCCGGGTGAGCGCGGGGCGAAGGCGCCGCGACACCAGCCAGTGGTCGATCCGCCAACCCACGTCGCGCTCGCGGGCCCGGGTCACGTTGGACCACCAGGTCCAGTCGCGACCCTCCGGGTTGGTGTGGCGGTAGGCGTCCAGGAAGCCGGCATCGAGGTGGCCCCGAAAGGCGCTGCGCTCCTCATCGGTGCAGCCCGACCGGCCCTTGTTGGGGGTGGGCCGGGCCAGGTCGTCTCTCGTGGGAGCCACGTTGAGGTCGCCGCCCAGCACCACCGGCTGACGGCGGGCCCGGGTGCGGAGGTGACGGGTGAGGGCGGCATCGAAGTCCATGCGCTCGGGGAGCCGGGACAGGTCACGCCGGGCGTTGGTGCCGTAGGCCGACACCACCGTGAGCCCAGGCAGGTCGACGGTGAGGGCGCGGGCTTCGGGGTCCCGAGTCGCCCGCCCCAACCCCGGCCGCGACGAGGCGATCGGGATCCGGCTGAACACGGCGGTGCCGGAGTACCCCTTCCGCTCCGCGACGTTGTAGGCCCGGTGCCAGCCGTCGAGGAACCCGAGCCCGTCCGGCTCGACCTGGACGCGCGTCTCCTGGAGGAGCAGCACGTCAGGCTGCTCCTCGGCGACGAGGCCCTCCAGCACCCCCTTGCCGATCACCGACCGCAACCCGTTGCAGTTCCAGCTGATCAGCTTCAGGAGAGGCCGAGCTCCTTCACGATGTCGACCATGTGGGCGCCGGCCTCGGTGGGGTTCTGGCCGACGCGGACGCCAGCGTCCTCCAGGGCCTCGATCTTGGCCGCAGCGGTGCCCTTGCCCCCGGAGACGATGGCGCCGGCGTGGCCCATCTTCTTGCCGGGGGGCGCGGTGACGCCGGCGACGTAGGCCGAGACGGGCTTGGTCATCTTGGCCTTGATGAACTCGGCCGCCTCTTCCTCGGCCGAGCCGCCGATCTCACCGATCATCATAACGGCCTTGGTCTCGGGGTCGGCCTCGAAGGCTTCCAGGCAGTCGCTGAAGCTGGTGCCCGGGACCGGATCGCCGCCGATGCCGACGCAGGTGGTCACGCCGATGTCGGCCAGCTTGAGCTCGTAGAGGGCCTGGTAGGTGAGGGTGCCGGACCGGCTCACGATGCCGACCGGGCCGCCGGGCTTGGCGATCTCCCCGGCGGTGATGCCGATGTTGGCCTGGCCGGGGCTGATGAGCCCGGGGCAGTTGGGGCCGAGGATCCGGGTGCCGGGGTGGTCGCGCGTGACCTTGTTGAAGAACCAGGCCTCGTCCTGGGCGGGGACGCCCTCGGTGATGACCACGACCAGCTCGAGGCCGGCCTCGGCCGCCTCCATCACCGCGCCCTTCACGCCCGGGGCGGGGATGAAGACGCACGACGCAGTGGCGCCGGTGGCCTCCTTGGCCTCGGCCACCGAGGCGAAGATCGGGATCCCCTCGACGTCGGTGCCCGCCTTCTTGGGGTTCGTGCCCGCCACGACCTGGGTGCCGTACTCGCGGTTGCGGAGGCCGTAGAACCGGCCCTGGGAGCCGGTGAGGCCCTGGTAGATGACCTTGGTGGTCTCGTCCACGAAAATCGACATCAGGCTTCGTCCTCACTCGCTCGCTGCGCTCGCTCCGTTTGGACGAGTCTGGTCGTGTCGCCTTCGGCGACGCTCATGCTCGCCGACCAGCAAGCTGGATCGGCTCCCTTCACCTGGGGCTGCGCCCCAGACCCCAGCGGCTGCGCCGGGCGGATGGGTTCGGCGTGGGTGCGCACCGGGGCCACTAGTGCGCTAGTTCGACGGCGGCCTGGGCGGCCTCGAGCATGGTGGGCTTGGAGATGACCGACTCGGCCTGCTCTTCGATGATGGTGCGGCCCTCGGCCGCGTTGGTGCCGTCGAGGCGGATGACCATGGGGACGTCGATGTCGACCCGATCGAGGGCCTGGACGATCCCGTTGGCCACCTCGTCGCCCTTGGTGATGCCGCCGAAGATGTTGATGAAGATGCTGCGCACCTCGTCGTCGCCGGTGATGACCTCGAGGGCCCCGGCCATGACGTCGGCGTCGGCGCCGCCGCCGATGTCGAGGAAGTTGGCCGGGCTGCCGCCGACCTGGTTGATGATGTCGACGGTGGACATGGCCAGGCCGGCGCCGTTGGCGATGACGCCCACGGTGCCGTCGAGGCCGACGTACTGGAGGCCCTTGTCGTGGGCCGCCTGCTCCCGGACGTCGCGCTCCTGGGTGGCTTCGTACTCGGTGTGGTCGTGACGGAAGCCGGCGTTGTCGTCCAGGGCGACCTTGGCGTCGAGGGCGTGGACCTTGCCCTCGGTGGTGAGGATGAGCGGGTTGATCTCGACCAGGTCGGCGTCGCCGTCGACGTAGGCCCGGTAGAGCTTCTGGAGGATGTCGACCGCACCCTCGGTGGCATCGGGGTTCAGCTTGGCGGCGGCCACCCACTCCCGAGCGACCTCCTCCGTCAGCCCGTCGACCGGGTCGACCCAGATCTTGGCGATGGCATCCGGGTCCGTCTCGGCCACGGCCTCGATCTCGACCCCGCCCTGGGCCGAGAGCATGCCCAGGTGCGACTTGGCCGAGCGATCGAGGGTGAAGCTGGCGTAGTACTCCTCGGCGATGTCGGAGGCCTTCTCGACCCAGACCCGCTCGACGGTGTGGCCCTTGATGTCTATGCCCAGGATGGCCTCGGCGTGGGTGCGGACCTCCTCGATCGTGTCGGCCAGCTTGATGCCGCCGGCCTTGCCCCGGCCGCCCACCTGGACCTGGGCCTTGATCACGACGGGGAAGTCGCCCACCGCCTCAGCTGCGGCCACCGCCTCGTCGACGGTGAGGGCGACGTCGCCGGGCGACACCGGGATGTCGTAGCTGGCGAACAGCTGCTTGCCTTGGTACTCGAACAGATCCATGCGGTGAACGGTCTCCCTCGGAGGCGGCGACGGGCGCGTCGGTGCGACTCGATGCCAGGCGGCCCGGGCAGGGATACTACGCAGGTGCCTGCTCCCACCACTCTGACGCGACGTACGCGCGCCGATCGCCGCGGGCGCCCAGCCCCAGGCCACGGCGCGGCCCCGCTCCGGTGAGCCCGGTCGAACGCTCGAAGGGCCACGCCGGCCGGGCGCTGGCGGTGTCCGGGATGGGCGTGGCGGTGGTGCTGCTCGTGCTCTGGGGTGCCTCGGTGTTCACCTCGAACCAGAGCAGCTTCGACGTCCGCCTGGGCGATCAGACCTTCCAGGGCGGCAACGCCGAGACGCTGGCCGAGGAGATCGACGAGCAGGGCCCGATCATCTACGGCGACATCTCCGACTCTGGCTCCAGCGGAACCCGCGACATCATCCTCCAGCACCTGGGCGACGACCCGGAGGAGGGCTGGTACGCGTTCCGGGCCCAGCCCCCGGACCGGAGCCGGGAGTGCACCTGGAACTGGCAGCCCGACGAGGAGCTGTTCCGGGCCCAGTGCGACGAGGAACTCACCGCGCCGGCCGATGGCGAGGGCCTGGAGAGCTACCCCGTCGAGGTGGTGGACGGGAAGCTCGACGTCGACCTCAACTTCGACCGCCGCGAGACCACGACCACCACGTCGACCACCGTCGTCGAGTCGGGCGACGTCCCTCCCACCACCGCCGGCGGCTGAGTCCGGGTCAGCTGGGGGTGCTGTGGGGGAAGGGCCCGGTGACCTCGTAGGTGACCCCGGGGTTGCGCTGAGAGCTGAAGTAGAGCCGGGTGCCATCGGGCGAGAAGGCGGGGCCGGTGATCTCCGAGCCCTCGACGCCGTCCACCTGCACGACCGGCTCGATGATGTCGTCGGAGCCCAGGCGGACGATCTGCATGTTGCCGCCGTCCTCGGCCACGTAGCGGTCGCCGCCGGCGTCGACGGTGATGTTGTCCACCCCGGTGAGCACACCCTCGCCGTCCTCGGTGGCCTCGGTCGTCGCCGCGTCGTACACCACGGTGACGTCGTCGCCGTCGAGGGCCCAGATCCGGTTGTCGCCCTTGGTCGCCAGGTAGGTGGTGCCCTCGAAGTGGGCCAGGCCCTCGCCTCCGTTGAAGCGGACCACGTCCTCGACCTGGTTGCGGGTCGGGTCCTCCGCCCCCCCGGCGGGGTCGGGCACCTCGGCCCAGCGCCGATCGCCCTCGGGCCCGGCCAGGACCTCCAGGGTGCCGGCGTCGGCGTCGGGCCAGGAGGTAGGGGTGAACCGGTAGAGCGCCCCGTCGGGCTCGTCCTCGCTCAGGTACATCACCTCGGCCTCGGGGTCGACGGCCACTGCCTCGTGCTTGAACAGGCCCATGGCCGGGCGTTCGACCGCCTCCTCCTCGCCGAAGGGGTCGCACTCCCAGACCCGGCCGCCGGGGATCTCCTCGCAGCTGAACCAGGTGTCCCACGGCGTGGCGCCACCGGCGCAGTTGATGTTGCTCCCCTCGAGGATGCGCATGGCCTCGACGATCTCGCCGTCGGCGTCGAAGCGGACCATCGACACGCCGCCGGTGTTGAGCTCCTCGCTGTTGGAGACGTACACCCACCCGCCGCCGTCGACCGCGAAGGTGGCCCCGCCGTCGGGGTTGCCGTGCCAGGTGTAGCCGGTGTCGGCCACCGGCTCGAGGCTGGTGGCGACGA
>JBBSME010000023.1:0-30319 GCA_038233335.1 Acidimicrobiales bacterium
ATGATGCTCTTCGCCATCGTGTTCGGCCTGTCCATGGACTACGAGGTCTTCCTCCTCTCCCGGGTCAAGGAGGAGTACGACAAGACCGGCGACAGCCACCTCTCGGTGGCCAACGGCCTGGCCGCCACCGCCCGGGTCATCACCGCCGCCGCCCTGATCATGGTGTTCGTGTTCGGCAGCTTCCTGCTGGAGAACGACCGGGTCATCAAGCTGTTCGGCACCGGCCTGGCCACCGCGGTCCTGCTCGATGCCACCATCGTCCGCATGCTGCTCGTCCCCGCGACCATGGAGCTGCTGGGCGACCGCAACTGGTGGCTACCGAAGTGGCTGGATCGGATCCTGCCCCGGGTCGACGTGGAGGGCTCGGTCGAGGCGCTCGAGGACCCCGACGACCCCGACGCCACCCCGGGCACGCCCGACCGCGAGCTCGAGCCGGTCTGACCGGCGGTGCTCAGCGGCGCCGGTCCCGCTCCTCGGCCCGGCGCTCCTGGCGCCAGACCACCCGCAGGCCCGACCAGGTCTCGTCGATGGCGCAGACCTTGTTGTCCACCAGCCCGAGCGGGAGCATCACGCCCCGGACGGTGTCCTCGGTGATGTCGGTGGCCATGCCGCTGGCCCGCTTGGGCCAGGCAAACCAGAGCCCGCCGTCGACGTCGAGGGTGCCCTCTCGCCACCGGATGCCCTCGACACTGTTCCGGTCACGGGAACCGGGACGCGACGCTGCCCCCGGTGGAGCCGGGGGCGGGGTGCGTCGGGCGCACTCGGGGTGGTCAGCCTGGTGGGGCGGTGGCCTGCTTGATGCTGGTGAGGGCGTCGAGGGTGAGCTCGAGGGACCAGTCGGGGGTGCCGCCGGCGAGGGCGACTGGATCCGATTCCGGGCGCGGTTGGGGTGTGTGCCCGCGGTCCGCCCGTTCTGGTGGTCGGCCGATGCGGGTGCCGTCGGGGTGGTGGAACTCGGTGTAGCCGTTGTCGTGGAGGGTGATGCGGAGGTGGTGGTCGTGGATAACCTTGTGATGGGCGTGACAGACGAGGATCAGGTTGCGGAGGTCGGTGGGGCCGCCGTCGGCCCAGTGCCAGATGTGATGGGCTTGGAGGTAGCGGGTGTGGGCGCAGCCGGGGAAGGTGCAGCCGCCGTCGCGGTTCTTGAGGGCTCGGCGGAGCCAGCGGGGCACGGTGCGGGTGGTGCGTCCGACGCCCAACGGTCGGCCGAGGGCGTCTTCGACGAGGGCGGTGATGCGGGCGTCGCAGGCCAGGCGGCGGGCGGAGTCGCGGGGGACGGTGGGTCCGAGGTCGAGCTGGCAGTGACCGGTGTCGGTCTCGCCGTTGAGGAACCGGAGGTCGACGTGGAGGACGACCTCGGCCGGCTCGCCGTCGGTGGTGGGTGTCGGCCCGGCGGCCATGCCGATGCCGGCCAGGGCGACGAGCCCGTCGGCCAGCAGCGCCGGTCGGGGGGCGTAGGGCTTGGGGTCGATCTCGTCGCCTTCGGCGCCGGGGCCCGGAGGGTTGACCTTCTTCCACGCTGCGTGTCGGTCGCCGGCCTCCCCGGTGTCGTCGCCGTCCGGTCCAGGGGCATCGGCTGGGCCCGTCGAGCCGTCGGCGCTGCCGTTCGCGCTTTCGGGGTCTGCTCTGCCGGCGGGGCCTTCGGTGGTGGTCTCGTCGTCGGTGGTGGGGTCGCCGTGGGCGTCGCGCCAGAGGTCTTCGGCGTGGGCGGACACGGCGGCCATGACTGCGGCGGCGTCGTCGGGGGCGAGCTTGGCGATGATGCGGACGAGGCCGTCACCGTCGGGGTTGGTCTCGCACCACAGCCCGCGGTTCCGGCGTCGCCGCTCTGGTGAGGGGCCGGGGTGGTCCGGGTCATCGGGGTCCTCGGTCGGGTGTTCGCGGGCGTAGGCCCGGGTGATGCGGCGGATCTGTTCGACCGACGCTTGGCGGGCCAGCTCGACGAACTCGGCTTCGAGGTCCGGTGTGGCGACGGCGGCGACGGCGCGGACCTTGTCGAAGCCGAGGCGCCCGGCGGTGAACTCTTCGGCCAGCTCCGGGAGGTGCTCCAGGGCGGCCGAGGTGTCGGCCATGTCGTTGACGACCTTGGCCGGCAGGCCGAGCTGGATGGAGCCCCAGTGGCCGATGGAGCGGATGCCGGGGCCGTTCCAGGCGTCTTCGTCGCGGAGCATGCGCCCGACGAGGTCGACGAGGTCGGCCTGGGCGGCGTGGATGCCCGCGGCGCGGGCGGCCATGTCGTTCCGCAGCTGGTCCACCCGGTCGAGTCCCCTCTCGCTGAACGTCGAGGGAAGCCGACGCACCGGGTGCGGTCGGCGCCCCATGGCGTCACCTTCGACCCGGGGTGGAGCAGCTGCGGACATGGGCCCATGGTACCGAACGTACGTTCGTCACACAACCCCAAAGAGCAATCAGATCAAGGAGTCCTCGGTCGCCCCGGACGACCAGTCAGCGGACAAGGTGATCCCCAGCCCTACCCTGCCGTCATGACCATGAAGGAGGTCGAGGTCGACGGGGTGCGGCTGGCCTTCCGGGAGTCGGGCGAGCCCGGAGCGCGTCCCGCTGTCCTCCTCCACGCTCTGGGCGAGGACTCCTCGACCTGGACCCACGTCGCCGGCCAGCTGAGCGCCGATCACCACGTCCACGCCTTCGATCTGCGGGGCCACGGCGGGAGCCAGCGCACCGAGCACTACTCCCTGGAGCTGATGCGCGACGACGTCCTCGGAGCGATGTCGCAGCTGGGGCTGACCGACGTCGACCCCATCGGGCACTCGCTGGGCGGCATGGTCGCCTACCTCATGACCGCGGCCCACCCGGAGAACGTCCGCCGCCTGATCCTGGAGGAGGCGCCCCCGCCCCTGCCGGCCCACCCGCCACGGGAGGTACCCGCTCCCCCGCCTGGTGAGCTGGCGTTCGACTGGACCGTGGTCCCCGACCTGATGACACAGCGCAACGACCCCGATCCCGGCTGGTGGGACGCGGTCTGCGCGATCAACGTCCCGACCCTCGTCATCGCCGGCGGCCCCGACAGCCACGTCGACCAGGCTCAGCTGGCCGCCATGGCCGACCGGATGCCACAAGGCGAGATCACGACCATCGCGTCGGGCCATGACGTCCACGCGACGAACCCGACCGCCTTCACCCAGGCGGTGCAGGCCTTCCTGCGCTGATGACGTCCGAGCGCCACACTGGCTGGGTGCGCACGGAGCTGACCCATGCCGACGAGGGCAACTACGGCGACGGCACCGACACCCGGGAGGTCGAGGAGTTCCTCTACACCCACCCGGCGGTGGACGACGTCCAGGTCATCGGCGTGCCTGACGAGCGCTACGGCGAAGAGGTCATGGCCTGGGTGCGCCTCCGTCCCGGCGCGGAGGCCACCGAGGAAGAGGTCCGGGAGTTCTGCCAGGGGTCCATCGCCCACTTCAAGGTGCCCCGCCACGTCCACTTCGTCAGCGATTCCCGATGACGGTGACCGGGAAGGTGCGCAAGGTCGAGATGCGGGAGAAGTCCATCGCCGACCTCGGCTTGGAGGGCGTGGCGCCCACGCCCGGCGCGAACTGAGCACCCGCCCGCTCGACGGGGCCACCTCCAGCAGTAGGTTTCGCCCCCATGGCGGACTTCCCGAGCCTCGATGTCGACCGGCGGCGTGAGCTGCTGGCTCCTCCCGAGGGGCCGGTGGACGTGGTGATCGACACCGACGTCACCAACGAGATCGACGACCAGTTCGCGCTCGTCTGGGCCGCACTCCGCCCTGACCGCATCCGGATCAGGGGTCTGCACGCCTGCCCCTACGCCCTGTCGCCCGAGCTGGTCCGGAGCGGTGCCCTGCTGACCGAACTCGACCAGCGTCGGATCGAGGGGACGCTGGACCAGCTGGGGATCACCGTGGACCAGATCCCCGAGCTCACCCCGGCCGAAGGGGTGGAGCGAGCCCGGGCTGAGCTGGACTCGCTGTGCGGACGACTCGACCTGGACACCGCCCTGGTGCGCACCGGCGCCGACCGGTTCCTCCCGTCCGAGGCCGAGCCCGTCGTCAGCGAGGCCACCGAGCACCTGATCGAGCTGGCCCGAGCGTCGACCGACCCCCTCCAGGTGATCGCCATCGGCGCGGCGACCAACGTGGCGTCGGCCCTGCTGGCCGCGCCCGACCTGGTGGAGCAGATCGTCGTGACCTGGACCTCGGCCCACCCCAGCTTCTGGCCCTTCGCCAACGCCTCCTACAACCTGGCCCAGGACCTCTACTCGGTGCGTGTCGTCCTCGACTCAGGGGTGCCGCTGGTGTACCTGCCCGGGTACTACGTGGGCGAGAAGATCCGGGTCAGCCGGCCTGAGATGGTCGACCTGGTCAAGGGACGGGGACCGCTGGGCGACTACCTCTTCGAGCTGTACGACGGCCATCCACTGACCGGCGAGCACCACGCGCACTCAAAGGTGCTGTGGGACATGGTGAACGTGGCCTGGCTCCTCGACCCTGGCTGGTTCACCACCCACCTCACCCCCACTCCCCAGCTGGGCGCCGACCTCCACTGGCAGCACGACCTGGACCGCCACGAGATGCGCGAGGCCGTCGACTGCGACCGTGACGCCATGGTCGCCGACCTGGCCGCCTGCCTCGACCGGGCCGCTGATGGCCTGGCCCCGCCGACGTAGACCGTCGACCGAGATCTCGATGTTGAAGTACTGCCCGGCGACGAACGAGTCCCGGTGTCGCTCAGCCACGTTCGGAAGGTACTCGTGGGACCGCCCGGTCGCGCGCAGATCTGGGTCAGGCGTCCTCGGCCGGATCCAGGTCGAGCGAGGCCGAGTTCATGCAGTAGCGATCACCGGTGTCGCTGGGCCCGTCGGGGAAGATGTGGCCGAGGTGGGCGTTGCAGGTGGCGCAGCGGGCCTCGATCCGGACCATGCCGTGGGTGCGGTCCTCGATGCGGGTGACCCGGCCGGGCTCGACCTCACGGTGGAACGACGGCCAGCCGGTGCCCGAGTCGAACTTGGCGTCGCTGTGGAACAGCTCGGTGCCGCACACGATGCAGTTGTAGGTGCCGGCATCCTTGGTGTCGTGGTAGATGCCGCTGAACGGCCGCTCGGTGCCGGCGTTCTGGGTCACCTCGAACTGCTCGGGGGTGAGCCGCTCGCGCAGCTCGCTCTCGGAAGGGGTCGTCATCGGCGCGGGCTCCTCGTTGCTGGTGGATGTGGTCGTGATGCGGTGGGCTGGTCGGCGCCGCGATCTCGCCGCGGCCGTCAGGCGTAGGCGACCTGGCAGAAGCCGTGGTTGCAGTAGCCACCGGGGTTTTCCGCCAGGTACTGCTGGTGGTAGTCCTCGGCGTAGAAGAACTGGCCGGCCGCGGCGATCTCGGTGGTGATCTCGCCGAAGCCGCCGGCGGCCAGCTTGGCCTGGTAGCGGGCCCGGCTGGCCTCGGCTGCCGCGGCCTGCTCGTCGGAGCTGGTGTAGATGGCCGAGCGGTACTGGCTGCCGACGTCGTTGCCCTGGCCCATGTACTGGGTGGGGTCGTGGTTCTCCCAGAACACGGCCAGGAGGTCGTCGATGCTGACCACCTTCGGGTCGTAGACGACCAGCACCGCCTCGGTGTGGCCGGTCATCCCGGTGCAGGTCTCCTCGTAGGTCGGGTTGGCGGTGGCGCCCCCGGCGTACCCGGCGGCGGTCGAATGCACCCCCGGCATCTGCCAGAACAGCCGCTCCGCGCCCCAGAAGCAGCCCATGCCGACGACGAGGGTCTCCATGCCGTCGGGCCAGGGCCCGGTCAGCGGGTTCCCGTTGACCTTGTGCGCGTCGCGGACGGGAAGGGCCTCGGACCGACCGGGGAGGCAGTCGTCGGCGGCGGGAGGCGGAGAGGGGCTTCGACGGAACACAGGTGATCTCCTCGAGTGGTGGGCGCAAGCCGCGCCGTGCCTCCACAGGTACCAGCAACAGCCCAGTGTTGCGACCCCGACGGCGCCAGAGGAGCGTCGGGCGTAGCGAGGCGGCACGGTCGGGGCGCAGCCCAGTCGGTGGGTCCCCGGAGCCAGCACGCCGGGAGGCAGGCTCACCTCGTTCAGCCCGACCAATGCCGCTGTACGTCAGTGTACGTAGTGGTACGATCCGGGCATGTCCACGATGTCGGCCAGCCAAGCAAGAGCAGCGCTACCAGAGATCCTCGATCGCGTGCTCGCCGGCGAGGAGGTGACCATCACGCGGCACGGTGAGGCGGTGGCGGTCGTCGTGGGACCCGATGCACTCCGGGCACGACGTGCCGACGAGGCCCTCGCCGACGCGGAACGACTGCGCCGCATCCTCGACCGCGCTCGGATCGTGCCCCTCGCCGAGGCCCCGACCATGTCCCCGGACCGGGCCGACGCTCTCATCGCCGACGTCGCCGCGGCGCGCGCGGCGCGCTAGCCGCCGACGGGCCGATGGACGCATTCGACGCAGATGTCCTGATCTATGCCGCCGTGCCCGGCCATCCGCTGGGACGGCGCGTGCGAGCGCTCTTCCCGACCGAACCGACGGCGTCGACAGGAGCGGTCGCAGGGACCGGGTCGGTCCTCCTGATCCCCGAGCTGCTGACCAAGCCGACGCGGGATGGGGCTGAGTCCGAGATCGAGGCACTCGCGATCCTGCTGGCCCGCCTCGACCTACGACCGACGGATGAGGCGACCGCCGAGCTCGCCACCGCCCTTGGGGCCAAGTACAGGCTCCGTGCGGCGGATGCCGTGCACCTCGCCACCGCCGTGTCCGTCGGCGCCGATCGGTTCATCACCAACAACTCCGCGGACTTCGCGAAGTCCATCAACGAGATCGAAGTCACCTACCCCAACGACCTCCCCGAGACCTGACTCCGCTCACAACGGTGAGACCGTCCCCGCCCGAGGTCGACACCAGCTTCGAGATCTCGGGCGTGTCTGTCCGTCGCTGGTACGACCCAGGTCGTGGTCGTCGGCAGCATCCATGCCACTACCCCGCCGGCGAACGTTGTTCGACGGCGACAGCGCGACTCCCGCTGCAAGCATCGGTCAACTCGACCCAGCCGATGTCTCGGAAACGACCACCTCGGTGAGCGTGCCGTCCGAGGCCTTGCGCCAGCGGACCTGCCCGGCGTCCGTGAACTCAAGCCAGCCGGTCAAGGGCTGGTCGGCCCCGTGCGACGAGGTGACCGACATCTCGCCTGGGCTGGGGACCACGTCGTACGTCTCGGTCACCTCGTGATCGCCGATCCGGACGGTCATCACGACGGCGCTGATCGGCTCACCGCTCGGGTTCGATGCGACTGCCAGCACCTCCGGGGCGATGGATCCGACCACCAAGCCGATTCGACGGGCCTGCGCCCTCCTCGCCTACTCGTCCGCCTTTCGCCGCACCCTGAGCTCGTGCCGCAGCAGCCAGTAGGTCGCGGCGAAGGCGCCGACGGTCCCGATCCCCGCCACCCAATCCGGCACAGAGCCCCAATCGACAGAGGAGGCCACGGGCTACCGCGTCCGCCGCGTGCCGCCGAGCCACGGCGGCCTCGGGGGCAGCTCGACCTCGACACTGGCCCGCTGCGGGTCTGGGCGACCATCCGTCCACTCCAGGTCAACCATGGCCACCCCGTCAGCTAGGCCGATCAGCGTGAACTCGCGCGCCTCGCTCACCTCAAGCTCGACGCCGGTCGGCAGATCCGGCTTGCTCCTCACCGCGCTCGCCTGGGCTGCGATCGACGTCAGCACCGCAGGGTGGGGCCCAAGGTTTTCCACGATGATGCTCCGCGGTTCGTGACTCGTGTTCAGCTGCGGCGAGCGCACATGGAGCGTGGCAACCAAGGCGTTGCCCTCCTCGACGGCTTGACGCTCGGCGTCGGCCCTCTCCTCGGCCTCCTCGCGGTCGGCGCGCCTGCACTCGATCGCAAGCATCTCCCGCAACGTCGAGTCGCTGGCCTCCTGCGCCGCATTCGCTCGCCTCTGGAGCCAGAACGTCCCGGCGGCGACCAAGAGGGCAAGCACAGCCACGATGAGCCCACCGACGGCCATCAAGTCCGCCCGGTCTGCCGCGCCCACGCCTCCACGTCGTCACGTTGCCAGATGCGACCGGCGGAGAGGGTGGCGACTGGATCGGGGAACCCTTCGGTGCGGGCCAGCTGGTCCACTCGCTGACGAGACACCCCGAGCAGCGCACCGATCTCCGCGAGGCCCAGGAGATCGAGTGCTTCTTCCACGCCCTCGACAGTAGCCCTTGCAGGTTGCCTAGCCCTGCTCCACCCGCAGGCGGTGATCCGCTAGCTGCGTCAGCTGGCCCGCAAGGCCGACGTCCCGGAGTGCCGGGTGCACGATCTTCGCCACACACACCACCCTCGGCCTCGCCGCGGGCGCCCCGGTGAAGGTGATGCAGGAGCGCCTCGGCCACTCCAGCGTGGCCATCACCCAGGACCTCTACTCCCACGTCATCCCCGGGATGCAGGGCGACGTCGCAGCCCGGATCGGTGCCCCTGCTGCGAGGCGCGGTCTAGAAGCCCAGAGCGCTGGAGAGCGCCTGAACGGCCTCGAGGGTGCCGGCCTCTACGAGACCGCCGGCAGCTGCCTTGAGCACGAACGCCATGACGAACATCGCAGCGCCGATGACCCCTCGACGCGGTCGTGGCGACCGTTGCTGCGCCTCGATCGTCTCGATCTGGGCCTTGAGGTCTTGGAGGTCGTCGCGCTCAAGCTCGTCACCGTGCTCCTCGAGGAAGCGGCGCACGTCGCTGAGCACTACCTCGAGCTTGCGGAACTCCTGGATCGTGAGTTCGGCGAGAACGGCGCCAGACCCGCCACCCACGGAGCGCTGCGAGTCTTCCACCCGGTCCTGCCCCTCAGGTGTTAGTTGAGCCAGCGGCCCCGTCACCGGTGTCTTCGCTAGGCCTCGATCGCGAAGCCACTCCACAGCCTCTCGGACCTGCGGGCCGTCAAGGTCTTCCTCGCTGGCCCACTTGTCGAACTCGAAGAAGCGGGAACCACCCACGGTGCTGTCGTAGAGAGCTCGCAGGACGCGGTCCCGGAGGGCATCGAGTTCTTCGATCGAGGGCACGGCTCGTCCTTGCGCTGACAATCTGCTGAAACGGCGGTCCTGTTGGCCGTCAACGCGGAGGCCCGCCGCCCACGTCTCCGCAGGTCAGCGAGCCTCCGCTTGCGTCGGGCTGGGGAGATTCGAACTCCCGACCTCTTGACCCCCAGTCAAGCGCGCTAACCAAGCTGCGCCACAGCCCGTGGGAGCGGCCACCCTACGCGCCGGCCGGCGCTGCCATCGAACCCGTTCGGCCGACGGCCCAACGGCATCGAGGCCGGGGGAGGACGCTCAGAGGTACCGGTCGGCGACCCAGATGATCCCCTGGATCAGGCGCCACCCGAGGTAGACGACGATGGCCACGATCAGGACGTAGAAGTGCCAGGGCGCCCGCTTGCCCTCCTCGTCGTCGGTGGGCTCGTCGTCGGGGCTGGCGATGAACGAGCCGCACTGGACGCAGGTGCCGTCGGGGGCCAGGGAGCCCGGCTTGTAGAAGCGGTCACAGCCCTCGCACCACGGCACGGCGACACCCTGCCCCACCAGCGCATGTCGAGGCCAAGCGAGGGTCAGGGCGGCGGGGCCCGGCGGGTGCGGGGGCCAGCGTGGGCCACGCCGCTGGGGACGGGGCGGCCGACCAGCTCCTCGACCTGGAGGGCGGCACGGGCCACGGCCTCCACGTCGATGCCGGTCTCCACGCCCAGGTCGTCGAGCAGGGCGACCAGGGCCTCGGTGGCCAGGTTGCCACCGGCGCCGTGGGCGAAGGGCGAGCCGCCCAGCCCCCCGACCGCGGTGTCGAAGCGGGTGATGCCCAGGGCCAGAGCCGCGTAGGCGTTGACAAGGGCGGTCCCCCGGGTGTCGTGCAGGTGCAGCCCGACGCCCTCGATCGAGCCCAGCACGTCGACCAGGGCGGCCACGGTGCGGGGGGTGGCCATGCCGGTGGTGTCGGCATAGGTGAGGGCGGCCGCTCCCCCGTCGGCCAACCGCGCCCCGAGCGCGGCCACGTCGGAGGGCGCGATGTCGCCCTCGTAGGGCGAGCCGAACGAGCACGACACGACCGCGTCGACGGGCACGTCCACCTCGGCGGCCAGGGCCACGATCTCGGCCACCGCCGCGACCGACTCGTCGACGCTCATGTGCACGTTGCGCTGGCTGTAGGCCTCCGAGGCCGAGGCGGTGACGGTGATCTCGTCGACCCCGGCCTCCAGGGCCATCTGGGCGCCGCGGACGTTGGGCACCAGCGCTGCGTAGGTGACGCCCGGCCGGCGGTCGATGCCGGCCACCACGTCCGCCGCGCCGGCCATGGCCGGGACGGCCTTGGCCGACACGAAGGCGGCCACCTCGACCCGGGTCAGACCCGCGGCGACCAGGGCCTCGACCAGCGCGATGCGCGCTGCGACGGCGACCGGCTCCTCGGGTTGGAGCCCGTCGCGGGGCCCGACATCGCGGATCGTCGCCCGATCGGGCAGGAGGCCGGAGGTCATACCGGGGGGACGCCGTGGCGGCGATCGGAAAAGGTCCGTCCCTTGCCGGTGGCCCGCTCCAGCCGTCGGACGACCTCGGTGCGCAGGGCCTCGGGCTCCACGATGGCGTCGATGACCAGCTCGGAGGCCAGGCGGAGGATGTCGACGTCGGCCTCGTAGACGGCCCGCTGCTCGGCGACGAAGGCCTCGCGCTCGTCGGGGTCCTCGATGGCCTCGATCTTGTTGGCGAACACGGCGTTGACGGCCGCCTCCGGGCCCATCACCGCGATCTTGGCCGTGGGCAGGGCCAGGGTGGCCTCGGGCTCGAAGGCCGGTCCGGACATGGCGTAGAGCCCGGCGCCGTAGGCCTTGCGCAGCACCACGCACACCTTGGGAACGGTGGCCTCGGAGATGGCGGTGACCATCTTGGCGCCGTGGCGGATGATCCCCTGGGCCTCGACCTGGGTGCCGATCATGAAGCCGGGCACGTCGGCCAGGAACACCAGCGGGATGTTGAAGGCGTCGCAGCACCAGACGAAGCGGGCCGCCTTGTCGGCCGAGTCGACGAACAGCACGCCGCCCTTCTGCGCCGGATTGTTGGCCACGATGCCGACGGGCCGCCCGTCGAGGAGGCCGAGGCCCACGACCAGCTCGGGGGCGAAGAGGGGCTTGAGCTCGAAGAAGCTCTCGGCGTCGACGAGGCCCTCGATGACCGCGTGGACGTCGTAGCCGGCCTTCTCGTCCTCGGGTACGACGCCGGTCACGAGGGGAGCCGCCGGGGGGACGGGCTGGTAGCGGGGGGGCTGGTCGCGCCAGGAGTCAGGGAAGTAGGTGAACCAGGCCCGGGCCTGGTCGATGGCGTCGGCGTCGTCGACGGCCAGGTTGTCGCCGCAGCCCGACACCGAGGCGTGCATCCGGGCGCCTCCGGTCTCCTCCAGGGTGGCCTTCTCCCCCACCACCATCTCGGCCATCCGGGGCGAGCCGAGGTACATGGAGGCGTTGCCCTCGACCATGATCACCAGGTCGCAGAAGCTGGGGATGTAGGCGCCGCCGGCGGCCGAGGGCCCGAACAGACAGCAGATCTGGGGCACCTTCCCCGACAGCTTGATCTGGTTGTAGAAGATCCGGCCTGCGCCCCGGCGCCCGGGGAACAGCTGGACCTGGTCGGTGATGCGGGCCCCGGCCGAGTCGACCAGCCAGAAGATGGGCAGCTCCTCGCGGAGGGCCAGCTCGGTGGTCCGGATCATCTTCTCGACGGTGCGGGCTCCCCAGGAGCCGGCCTTGACCGTCGGGTCGTTGGCCACCACGCACACCCGGCGACCGTCGATCAGGCCGGTCCCGGTGACCACCCCGTCGGCGGGCAGGTCGTCGGCCGAGGTGTTGGCCAGCAGGCCGTCCTCCACGAACGTGTCGGGGTCGAGCAGCAGGGCGAGGCGATCCCGGACGAACAGCTTGTGCTGCCGCGCGAGCTTGTGGCCCACCTTGGCCAGGTTCCCGGCCAGGGCCCGTTCGGCCGCGGCCGCCACCCGGTCGGCGGTGGAGGGCTCGTCCGCACCGTCGGGGAAGGAGTCACCCGGTTCAACCATGGCCGGAGCCTACGGGCTGCCCGAGGGCGACCCGCTGATCTGGACCCGAGGCGGTCAGACCCGGCGGATGGCGAGGATGGCGGTGTCGTCGGTGATGGGCGAGGTGGCGAAGTCCTTGGCCGCCTCGAGCAGGGTCTTGCACAGCACGTCGGGGGGCACGCCCGGGTCCCGGCGGAGGATGTTGCCGATCCGCTCCTCGCCGAAGAAGTCGTCGCCGTTGCGGGCCTCGGCCAGCCCGTCGGTGTACATCAACAGCAGGTCGCCGTGACCGAGGGGGACCTCCCGGCTGGTGAAGGCCCCCTCCGGGTCGAGCATCAGCAGCGGTCCGGTGTGGCGCAGGGGCCGCACCTCGCGGTCGTGCCAGAGCCAGGCGGTGGGGTGGCCGGCGGAGGCCCAGCGCACCGTCTGGGCCTCGGTGTCGAACACGACGACGCACAGGGAGATGAACTCCTCCAGCCGCTCGAGGGCGGACATGCGCTCGTTCAGCTCCTCGACGGCCTGG
The DNA here is from genome assembly GCA_038233335.1 of Acidimicrobiales bacterium. Taxonomy (GTDB): domain Bacteria; phylum Actinomycetota; class Acidimicrobiia; order Acidimicrobiales; family Iamiaceae; genus Iamia. Next base: position 12,556 of record JBBSME010000023.1, read on the forward strand.
GCCGGGTCGCGGAACTGCCGCAGCAGCACGCGCAGCAGGTACTTGGCCTGGAGGGCGGTGATCGACGGCTCGATGCCGTGGCCCGTGACGTCGCCGATGACGGCGGCCACCCGCCCGCGCCCGAGGTCGTAGACGTCGAAGAAGTCGCCGGCCATCACCCCGGACCCGGCCTTGTAGACGCGGCCGATCTCGAAGCCCGGCAGGGCCGGCAGGACTTCGGGCGCCAGGCGGGCGGCCCAGCGCTGGGGGGCGAGCTGGTCCTGGGTCAGCACCTCGTCGGCGCGTCGCTCGACGTCGTAGCGCTCGTCGGCCAGGCGCGACTCCCGCACGAAGTCCTTGGCCCACGCGATGGAGACCGCCACGGGCACGAGGATCAGGCCGAAGAACAGCTCGGCCCGGGCCGACGCCGACCAGGACAGCGCCGCACAGGCCAGGCTGAGCACGGCGTAGAGGGTCGTGGTGTGGACGTCCTTGCGGAACGCCGAGCGGGCCAGGACCGTCGCATCGGCAGTGTCGCTCCGCTCCGCGGCCACCCGGCGGTGGACCTTGCGCAGCCGGAGGGCCGACCGGCCCCAGACGAGGGCGGCCACTCCGCAGGCGAGCGATGTCAGGGCGAGGATGGGGGTGACCATGGTGAGGGCACCGCTCCGGGCAGTCCCGAAGCGATCCCGAGAGGTTACCTGTGGCGTGTGTCAGGCGATCGACGATCGCGTGACTTCAGCGGCACGGAGTGTCACATCGCTCGTCCGCGACCCCCTGACCAGGGGCGGTGGGACGGCGGGCTCAGCCCGGACCGGGGGCGAAGGTCGCGTCTAGCGCCTCCTGGGCGCTGAACTGGGGCTCCCAGCCCAGATCCCGCCGGGCCTTGGACGCATCCATGATCGCCGGGTGGCTCAGGGCCTCGACCCACTGGGTCACCGGGGGCAGCACCGACGGCACCGGCAGCGCGGCCAGGCGTCGGGCCGCGCCTCGCACGAGGGGGCCGGGGACCGAGACCGGAGCCAGTCCGAGGGCCCGGGCCACGTCGGCTCCGGTCACCACGCCGTCGCCGGTGATGTTGTAGGTGCCCGGCGGCCCCTCGCCCACCGCACAGAGCACGAACGCCCGCCCGACGTCGTCCTCGTGGATGAGCTGGAGCTCGACGTCGGGGGCCAGCACCGGTAGGCGGAACGGCAGCCGGGCCACGCCGCGGCCCAGACGCCGGCCCACCACGTCCAACGGCCCGGGCAGCAGGTCCTTGGCCCCCATGGCGTGGGGCCCGAGGACGATCGGGGGCCGCAGGAGGTAGAGGCCGAGCTCGGGGTGGGCGGCGGCCTCGTCGTGGAGGAGGGCTTCGAGCTCGGCCTTCTCCTGAGCGTAGAAGAGGTGGTCGGCCGGGCGCGCCGGCCACTCCTCGGTCATGCCCACCGGGTTGTCCCGGTGGAAGCCGTAGGCCGCGACCGACGAGGCGTAGACGAACCGACGGGCCCCGGCCGCGGCGGCGGCCCGGAAGGCGTTGACCGTGCCGTCGACGTTGATGGCCCGGATGACATCCGACGAGGCCGTCCCGGTGATCAGGAAGGCGAGGTGGATGACGACGTCGGCCCCGGCGAAGGCCTCCTCGAGCACCGCAGGGTCGCGGACGTCGCCCCGCCGGTACTCCATCTTCGACCAGCCGTGGTCCGATGGGTCGAACGGACGGCGGGCGACCCCGACGATCCGCCCGATGCGATCGTCGGCCTCCAGCAGCGGGACCAGACCGAACCCGAAGGTCCCGGTGGGGCCGGTCACCGCGACCGAGAGCGGACGACGACGGGACCGCCGCGTGGTCGGGCGGGCGGTGGAGGCGGCCATGGCCCGACGGTAGGCCGGGTCCGGCCGCGCCGCTCGCCCTCAGAGCAGGACGTTCGTCAGAGCAGGACGTTCGGGTTCATGACGCCGTCGGGGTCGAGGGCGGCCTTGACCGTGCGCATGGCGACCATGGCCGCCTCACCTCGCTGGCGGGCGGCCCAACGTCGCTTGGCCGTGCCCACGCCGTGTTCGGCGCTGACGCTCCCCTGTCGGTCGAGCACCAGCTCCAGGACGGCGTCGTCGACCGCCTCGTCCTCCGGTGCCACCCCCGTCACGTTGACGTGCAGGTTCCCGTCGCCCAGGTGGCCGAACAGCCAGGTCCGGGCGTCGGGTGCCACTGCGGCCACGGCTCTCGGGACCTCGTCGGCGAAGGCGCCCAGGGCCGTGGCCGGCAGCGACACGTCGAGCTTGTGGGGTGCGCCGAGGGTGGAGATGGCCTCGGTGAGCGACTCCCGGTGCCGCCACAGGGCAGCCCGGCGGTTCCCGTCGTCGGCCACCGCGGCCCCGGTGACCCCGGCCAGGCCGTCCACCGCGTCGGCCAGGACCGCGACCTGGTCCCCGTGGCCCGCGCACTCCACGAGGAGGGTCACCGGGGGCGCCGGGTCCAGGGCCGGCCCGGCGCCGAGGTGCTCGGCGACCAGGGCTGCCTCGGCGGTCCCGTAGGCCTCGGCCGCGTGGAGGCCGGGCAGGCCACGTCGCAGGTGCCCGACGGCGACCACCGCGTCGGCCCAGGAGGAGAACCCCAGCGCGGCCAGGGCCCGCTCCGGGAGGTCTGGCACCAGCCGCAGCCGCGCCGCGGTGATCACGCCGAGCGTACCTTCGCTGCCGCACATCAGTCCGGACAGGTCGGACCCGGTGGCGTCCTTCTCCAGCCGGCCCAGGTCGTCGAGCACGGCGCCGGTGCCGAGCACGGCCTGCACGCCCAGCACCTGGGCTCGGGTCGACCCGTGGCGGACCACGTGCAGGCCACCGGCGTCGGTGGCGATCGATCCGCCGACGGTGGCGGTGTCGCGGGCCGCCCAGTCGACCCCGTAGGCCCACCCGGCGGACCGGGCCACGGCCTGCACGGCGGCGATGGTCGTGCCTGCGCCCGCGGTCAGCCGCCCGGCGTCGGCGTCCACGGCCGAGGTGCCGGCCAACCGGCCGGTCGAGAGCACCACCTCTCCGGCCAGCGGCACCGATCCTCCGACCAGGCCGGTGTTGCCGCCCTGGGGCACCAGTGCCACCCCGGCGGCCCGGCACAGCCCGATGACGCCGGCCACCTCGGCCGGTGTCCCGGGTCGGACGACCGCCGGGGTCGCGCCCCGGAAGCGGCCGGTCCAGTCGACCGACGCCCCTGCCGTCACCTCCGGGTCGGTGAGCACGTGCGCCGGGTCCACCAGGTCGCGGAGGTCGCGGACGAACCGGGGGTCGAGCCCCGGCCGGTCAGGCACCGTCGCTGAACACCGGAGGTCGGCCCTCCATCTCGGCCATGACCGCCTCCACCTGGTTCGGGCTGCCGATCAGGCTCTCCATGCGGCGGGACTCGTCGAGGAACGAGTCCTCCAGCGGCCGGGACCCGGCTGCGTTCAGGAGGGCCTTGGCCCCCTGCACGGCCTCCGGGTTGCGACCGGCGATCTCGGTGGCGAGGGCGGTGGCCGCCGCCACCGGGTCGTCGTCCACGTGGGTGACCAGCCCGAGGTCGTGGGCCTCGCGGCCCGACACCCGCCGGGCGGTGAAGACCAGCTCCTTGGCCACGTCCAGGCCGACCAGGCGCACCAGGGCCTGGGGTCCGGTCATGTCGGGCAGGAGCCCCCACCTCACCTCCATCACCGACAGGGTGGCGTCGGGCGTGACGAACCGGATGTCGGCGCCCAGGGCGATCTGGAGGCCACCGCCGAGGACGTGGCCGTGCAGGGCGGCCACGACCGGGACGGACATGGCCTGCCAGACGTGGGCCACCTCCTGGAACAGGTTGGTGGGCCGCCCCGGCAACCGCTCGACGATCGACGACGTGCCCGAGGCCCCTGCGGCTCCGTCGCCACCGTCGGAGCCGCCGGCCATGGCCGAGAACGACGCCACGTCGAGCCCGGCGCAGAAGGAACGGCCCTCGCCGGCCAACACCACGGCCCGCACCGACGGATCAGCCGCCACCGCATCGCCGGCGGCGACGATGGCGGAGAACATCCGGGAGTCGAGGGCGTTCATCTTGTCCGAGCGGGCCAACCGGACCTGGGCCACGCCATCGGTGACGGACACGGTCACGCGCTCGGTGTCGAGGGAGGAGGACGGGGGAGGGTTCACACCGAAAGGGTACGATCAGCCCGACCCGCGAGGGGAGTTCGCCGGTCGTTGCGCACCGCAGGCCCGCGGCTGCGCGTCACGCCCGGGTTCCCGCGGCCGACGTGACTGGTGTCCATGCCTGTTCTCACCCCCCTGCTCCTCGCTCCTCGATGCCTACTGGGAGGCCGCCGCCGCCATGCGGGTCTGGGCCCCGACCTGCGGGATCGAGTGGTGGGCGCGGGCCGGCATCGGTCGGGTCGAGTCCGGCCACGGCACCTTCGACGGCGCGGAGGTCCGCCCTGACGGGACGCTCACCAAGCGCATCATCGGCATCCCCCTGACGGGGAGCAACGGCACGACGTTCATCGGCGATTCCGACGGAGGGCTGATCGACGGCGACCCGATCGTCGACCGGGCTGCCGGTCCGATGCAGTTCATCCCGCAGACCTGGGCCCGCTGGGGCGGCGACGGCAACGCCGACGACGTGCGCGACATCCACAACATCTACGACGCGGCGGCGGGCGCCGCCGCCTACCTGTGCGCCAGCGGGCCGCTGATCGATGATGCCGGGCTCAACCGGGCCTACTTCTCCTACAACCACTCCCTGGACTACGTCGCCAACGTGCTGGCCGGGGCCAAGCGCTACGGCGCTTCTGTCGTCATCCCCCCGGTCGGGTCCTAGCGCCGCATCGGTCCGACCCTGCCCCGGCTACCCGTCGGTGTCGAGGTCGAACAGGGGCGCCGACTCGGCCGCCTCGGCCGAACGGCCCTCCGGGTCCGGCTCGTCGGCCGGCGTCGGGGCCCCTGTATCGCCCGCATCGTCCGAGTCATCCTCGGCGAGGCCCGAGTCGTCCACGTCGCCCTCGTCGCCCAGGTCGTCCCCATCGCCGATGTCGTCCACGTCGTCCGGCTCGTCCACGGCATCGATGGGGACCGCAGCGGCGCCCTCGTCGGCGTCCGCCCCGTCGGTCGCCGGCGCCTCGATCTCGTCGGGAGCGTCGTCGAGGGCCTCCGCCAGGCCGGACACCTCGGCCGGCACCTCGCCCAGCTGGCGCAGGACCGACAGCTCGGCGGTGTCCGGGTCGACCAGCCCGTCCAGCACGTCCAGGTCGTGCTCGGCCTGCTCGGCGTCCCGGCCCCGGCCCAGGTCCCGGAAGGCGGTCCGGGCCCGGCGCAGTGCGTTGCGGGCCTCCTCGGTGCGGCCCACCGCAGCCAGGGCCACACCCATGTTCAGCTCGCAGGCGGCGTGGTCGGCCCGGCGGGCCAGGGAGGTGAAGATGCCCCGGGCCCCGACGAAACGCTCGATGGCATCCTCGGCCCGTCCGTCGTCCAGGAGGGCCACCCCCAGGTCGAAGTCGCAGACCGCGGCCAGGTCGGGACGTCGATGGGCGACGAACGTGGCCCGGGCCTCGGTGAGCAGCTCGATGGCGTCGGCCACGTCGCCTCCGTCGTGGAGCAGCACGCCCCGGTCGAGGCGGCACACCGCAGCTCGCACCGGCATCTCCGCGGCCAGGAACCCGGCCTCGGCCCGGTGGAGGGCATGGCCGGACTCGCTGATCTTGCCCAGGGCCCGCAGGCTGCGGGCGGCGGCAGCCTCGGTGCCCGCCGCGTCGGGGCCCTTCGGCTGCGAGGCGACGAACGTCCGCCGGGCCCGCTTCAGCAGCGCAAGGGCGTCCTCGTGGTGATCGCCGTCGGCCAGGCAGTCGGCCGCCAGGCGCTGGGCCCGGGCCGCCGGCACCGCCCGCTCCAACCGGTGGAGCGCAGTGACCGCCCGACCGGCGACCTCGGCCCCCTCGAGGGCCCGCCCCGCCGCTCGCAGGGTGATGGCCAGCTCCAAGAGCGCGGGCCCCTCGTCCGCGGCGGACGAGGCATCTTCCACGGCCCGGCGGGCCTCGGCGATGGCCTCCTCGGCCGCCCCATCGATCACCTGCGGGACCCTAGCGGTGGGTCGGTCACCGGGCCGGGACAGGGTTGTTGACGCGGTGCCAACCGCGTCCTAGGTTGCCGCCCGACCGGCGACTGATGACGTCGGTCACACTGGTTCGCACCTCCCGGCACCGGTCGGGACGAGCCCAAGACGACCCACACAGGGGGCAACACACGTGACGCACTCTCGCCCGCGGATGGCTCGCATCCTCGCTCTGGTCCTCTCGCTCGCGCTGCTGGCCAGCGCGTGCGGAGGCGGCAAGTCCGACGACAGCGGCAGCGGGTCGCCCGACGAGGATGCCGGCGACCCCGTGCGGGGCGGGTCGGTCACCTACGGCGTCGAGGCCGAGACCGGCGACGGCTGGTGCCTCCCGGAGTCGCAGCTGGCGATCTCGGGCATCCTCGTGGCCCGCACCATCTACGACACGCTGACCGCGCCCAACGCCGAGGGCGACTACGTGCCCTACCTGGCCAAGTCGGTGGACCCCAACCAGGACTTCACCTCCTGGACCATCACCCTCCGCGAGGGCATCAAGTTCCACGACGGCTCCGACCTGACCGCTGAGGTCGTCAAGAACAACCTCGACGCCTACCGGGGCCAGTACGAGGGCCGCAGCGCCCTGCTGTTCATCTTCGTGCTCGACAACATCGACACCATCGAGGTGACCGGCGACCTCGAGGTCACCGTCACCACCAAGGTGCCCTGGGTGGCCTTCCCGGCCTTCCTGTTCTCCAGCGGCCGTCTGGGCATCACCGCCCAGGCCCAGCTCGACGACGCCGACTCCTGTGACCGCGACCTGATCGGCACCGGCCCGTTCAAGATCAAGAGCTGGGAGAAGGGCCGGGAGTTCACCGCCGAGGCCAACCCCGACTACTGGCAGGATGCGCCCGACGGCAAGCCCTACCCCTACCTCGACGAGATCAAGTTCCGGCCGATCGTCGAGGCCGAGCAGCGCGACAACGCCCTCGAATACGGTGACGTCGACCTCATCCACGTCTCCGGCGCCCAGGACTTCGTCACCCTCGACGCCCTGGCCGAGGACGGCATCGTCAAGAACCGCGACTCCAACGAGTTCGCTGAGGTCTCCTTCGTGCAGATCAACTCCTCCACGCCGCCCTTCGACGACGCTCGGGTACGGATGGCCATGGCCCTGGCGGTCGACCGCCAGGACTACAAGGAGGTCATCAACCGGGGCCTGTTCGAGCTCGCGACCGGGCCGTACGGGCCCGGCGCGGTCGGGTACCTCGAGGACTCGGGCTACCCGACCCAGGACATCGACGAGGCCAAGCGGCTCATCGCCGAGTACGAGGCTGAGAAGGGGCCGCTGCCCTCTGTGACCTACCAGGCCACGCCCGGCGCCCAGACCCAGGAGATCGCCGTCTACCTCCAGCAGACCGCGGCCGCCGTGGGCGTCACCATCGACCTGGCCACGGTGCAGCAGGACAAGCTCATCGACAACGCCATCAGCGGCGAGTACGACATCATGGGCTTCCGCAACTACCCCGGCGGCGATCCGGACGAGCTGTACGTCTGGTTCAACAGCGCCTCCCCGGTGAACTTCGGCCGGATCAACGATCCCGAGATCGACAAGCTGCTGGCCGACGGGCGCTCCGAGCCCGATGCGGCGAAGCGCAAGGCCATCTACGAGGACCTCACCCGGGAGTTCAGCAAGGACATCTGGAGCCTGTGGGCCAACTGGACCACCTGGCGGATCTCCTCCCAGCCCAACGTGTTCGGCTACACCCTCGACACCCTGCCCAAGCTCCCCGACGGCAGCGACCCGTTCCCCGGCCTGGCGACGGGGCACCCGACGCTTGGGCTCTGGGTGACCCAGTAGCAGTGGCTGCGCCGATCGTGCGGCCGCGGATCCTCTCGCGACGATGAGCGAGCGAAGCGAGCGAACCGGAGAGCACAGTGCTCTTGCCGGCGAAGCCGGCGCTCATCGTTGCCCGGTGAGCGCCGTGGCGAGTGGAGTGAACCAGAACGTGAGGCGGCAACGATGAGCTCCAACACCGTCCGCATCCTGAAGCTGATCCTGCGCAAGCTGGGCCAGCTGGTGGCGGTGCTCTTCGTCGTCACCTTCTTCACGTTCCTGCTCGTCCGGCTCCTGCCGGGGGACCCGGTGGACCTCCTGGTCCCGGTGGCCACCGACACGGCGGATCCCGAGCAGCAGAAGATCATCGAGGACCGCAAGGCCGAGATCACCGCTGACCTCGGACTGGACGACCCCCTCCCCCAGCAGTACTGGGGGTGGCTGAGCGGCTTCGTCACCGGCGACCTCGGCAACGAGTACACGGTGTCCAGCACGATCCCGGTGAGCAACGCGGTGAGCGACGCCCTGCCACCCACCATCCAGCTGATCCTCTACTCGCAGATCCTCGCCCTCGCCCTGGCGCTGCCGGTCGGGGTGATCAGCGCCTATCGGCAGAGCGGAGCCTTCGACAAGGCGGCCAACGTGGGCGCCTTCGGTGCGTTGTCGCTGCCGAACTTCGCCATCGGGCTCCTACTCGCGTACTGGGTGGGGGTTCGGCTCAACCCCTCCCTCCCGGAGTGGATCAACATCCCCCCCCAGGGCTACACGCCCTTCCCTGGCTTCAACGCGGCCGACTGGTCGTTCCAGGCCAACGTGGCCAACTCTGTCCCGGACCACTTCTTCAGCCTTCTCCTCCCGGCGCTCAGCCTCGCCATCGGCCAGTACGCGGTCTACATGCGCCTGCTGCGCAGCGACATGATCCAGACCCTCCAGGAGGACTTCATCCTCATGGCCAAGTCCAAGGGGATCAGCAACAAGCGAGTGCTGTGGCGCCACGCGCTGCGCCCCTCCAGCCTCACCCTCATCACCGTGGCCGGCCTGAGCGTGGGCGCGCTCATCGGCGGTGCGGTAGTCATCGAGGTGATCTTCGGCATCCCCGGCATGGGCAGCCTCATCGCCTCCTCCATCATCGGCCGCGAGTTCGTCACCCTCCAGAGCTGCGTGGCCATCGTGGCCATCGCCTTCGTGCTGATCAACGCCTTCCTCGACATCCTGTACTCGATCCTCGACCCCCGGATCCGCAATGTCCGCGCTTCCTGAAGCCCCCCAGACCGCGCGGGGCGAATCGAACGCCACCGAGGCCGCCCTCGACGCCGACGGGCCCGCCCCGGCCAACGCCGGCGCCCCCTCCAGCGGGATCGGTGTCGGCGGGTGGATCGCGGCCGGCTGGCTCATCTTCGTCGTGGCCATCGCCTTCCTGGCCCCGTGGCTGCCCATCGACTCCCCCACCGCCCGGGGCGCAGGGCCCCGGCTTCCGCTGTTCACCGAGGGCCACATCCTGGGCACGGACTCCAGTCAGCGCGACGTGCTGTCCCGGTTGATCTGGGGTGCCCGGGCGTCGCTCATCGTCAGTGTCGGAGCGGTCATCATCGGCCTGGTCGTCGGCGGCACCCTCGGTCTGGTGGCCGGGTTCCGTCGGGGCAAGATCGACACCGCCCTCTCCAGCGTGTTCGACATCCTGCTGGCCTTCCCGCAGCTGGTGCTGGCCCTGAGCCTCATCGCCTTCCTGCGCCCACCGGCCTCGTCGGACCCGAACGTGGCCGATCCGTCGGTGTCGTTGACCAGCATCCAGATCCTCGTCATCGCCCTGGGCATCGTGGCCATCCCCCTCCTCGCCCGCCTCACCCGCTCCACCACGCTCAGCTGGTCCCAGCGGGAGTTCGTGCTCGCGGCCCGGGCCCAGGGGGCCAAGGGGGCGCGCATCATGATCCGCGAGGTCCTGCCCAACGTGCTGCCGGCGATGTTCTCCCTGGCGCTGCTCAGCGTCGGCATCGCCATCATCGCCGAGGGGGGCCTCAGCCTCCTGGGCGTCGGTGTGGAGGCCCCCACCCCCTCGTGGGGGAACATGATCACCGAGAACCGCAACGTGCGATCGGCGCCGCTGAATGCGCTGTTCAGCCCCATCGTGGCCCTGTTCTTCACGGTGATGGCGCTCAACTACCTCGGTGACGCCGTCCGCCGGAAGTTCGACGTGCGGGAGAGCGCGCTGTGACCACCACTGCACCTGAGCCCGTCACCACCGACACCAGCGACCAGCCGCTCCTCGTGGTGGAGGACCTCTCCACCACCTTCACCACCGAGCGGGGGCCCATCCGCGCCGTCGAGCACGTCGACCTGACCCTCGACCGGGGCCGCACGCTCGGCATCGTCGGGGAGTCCGGGTCGGGGAAGTCGGTGCTGTCGCGCTCCATCATGGGCCTGGTGCCCGGCTACGCGGAGCGGACGGGCAGCGTCCGGTTCAGCGGGCAGGAGATGCTCGACGCCCCGGCCTCGGCCCTGCGGGAGGTGTGGGGGGTCGACATGGCGATGGTCTTCCAGGACCCGATGACCGCCCTGAACCCGGTCCAGCGCATCGGCCACCAGATCACCGAGTCCATCAAGGAGCACCTCGACTACTCGAAGTCCCAGCGACGCGACACCGCCATCGCCCTGCTGCGCTCGGTGGGCATCCCCGAGCCCGAGCGGCGCCTCAAGCAGTACCCCCAGGAGCTCTCCGGCGGGATGCGCCAGCGCGTCGTCATCGCCATCGCCCTGGCCTGCGGTCCGGGCCTGCTCTTCGCCGACGAGCCCACCACCGCCCTCGACGTCACCGTCCAGGCCCAGATCCTCGACCTGCTCGAGGCCCAGCAGCGAGAGCGGAACATGGCCGTCGTGCTGGTCACCCACGACCTCGGCGTCGTGGCCACCCGGGCCGACGAGATCGCGGTGATGTACGCCGGACGCATCGTCGAGCAGGCGCCGACCGAGACGCTGTTCCGGCAGATGCGCCACCCCTACACCGAGGCCCTGCTGCGCTCGATCCCCCGGCTCGACCTGCCCAGCCACACCCGGCTGGAGGCCATCGGGGGCCGTCCTCCGGACCTCATGAACCCGCCCTCGGGTTGCCGGTTCGCCCCCCGGTGCGCCTACGCCCAGGACCGGTGCACCGCCGAGGAGCCACCGCTGATCGACGACGGCGACGGGCACCTGTACCGGTGTTGGTTCCCCGTGGGCATCGACCAGCCCCAGACCACCGTGGACTCCGTCGTGGAAGCGCCCCACGTGCGGGCCCCCGGCGACCCGCAGGCGACCGAGCCCATCGACGACGACCCCGCTCCCACCACGACTGAAGAGGACACCTGATGGCCGGTCGCGGCACCGCCCACCTCGGCGACCCCGAGGACTCCCTGCTCCGCATCGAGAACCTTCACGTGCGGTTCTCCACCGGTCGCGGCACCGTCTACGCGGTGACCGACGTGTCGCTCGACATCCGCAAGGGCGAGACCCTCGGCCTCGTCGGCGAGTCCGGCTGCGGCAAGTCGACCACCGGCCGGGCGATCATGCAGCTGCCGCGGCCCACCGACGGCTCGGTGATCTACGACGGCAAGGACCTCACCAGCCTGAAGGGCGAGCGCCTGCGCGCTCTGCGCACCAAGCTGCAGATGATCTTCCAGGACCCGATCTCGTCGCTGAACCCGAGGCGGAAGGTCGAGGACATCGTGGCCGAGGGGCTGCGCATCTGGAAGGTGGGCACCGACGAGGAGCGCGATGCCAAGGTGGACGAGGTCCTCGATGCGGTGGGCCTCGACCCCAACACGGCGCGGGGCCGCCGTCCCCACCAGTTCTCCGGCGGCCAGTGCCAGCGCATCTCCATCGCTCGAGCCGTGGTCACCGAGCCCGACCTCATCATCTGTGACGAGCCGGTCTCGGCCCTCGACGTCTCGGTCCAGGCCCAGATCCTCAACCTGCTCGAAGACCTCAAGACCCGCTACGGCCTGACCCTGGTGTTCATCGCCCACGACCTGGCCGTCGTGAAGAACGTGAGCGACCGCGTCGCGGTGATGTACCTGGGCCGCATCTGCGAGGTCGGTCCACCCGACATCCTCTACACGGCCCCGGCTCACCCCTACACCGACGCCCTGCTGGGCGCCATCCCCGAGCCCGACCCCGACCTCCGCGACCGCCAGCGCGACCCGCTCGAGGGCGAGCTCCCGTCACCCCTGGCCCCGCCGAGCGGCTGCCACTTCCGGACCCGTTGCCCCCGGGCCGACGAGATCTGCACCGACGAGGTCCCCGAGATGGCCCCGACCGGCGATGGCCGGTTCGTCGCCTGCCACCACCCCCTGGTCGAGACGGCGGTCGCGGTGGGCGCGCGATCGAGCGAGGCCTAGGCCCCGGCCCGGTGCCGGCCCCGCCATGGCGTCGCGGGCCCCGCACAGCCGTCTTGATCCCGAGGTCCGCCGCCAGCTGATCCTCGACGCCGCCGAGAGGGTGATGGCCGGTCGCCTCCCCGCCGAGGTGACCTTCGAGGAGGTGGCCGAAGCGGCCGCCGTGTCCCGGGCGCTGGTCTACAACTACTTCAACGATCGCACCGGACTGCTGGTGGCCCTGGCCGAGCGCACCCTCGACCGCCTCGACCGGGAGGTCCGGGCTGCGCTCGACCCCGGTCTCGACATCGCCGGCCAGGTCGAGGCGCTGGGCCAGGCCTACATCCGCCATGCCCGAGCCAACGGGAGCACCTGGACGCTCCTCGCCCGCTCCGGCCTGCTCGACCACCCGACGGTCCAGGGGGCCCGCGCCGACCGCGTGGCCCACATCGCCCGGCTGTGGGGCGACAGCGCCGATGCCCGCCTCGGAGCCTGGGCCATCACCGCGCTGTTCGAGGTGTCAGGGTTCAACGCCCTGCCCGACGACGTGGGTGAGGGCGACCTCAGGCGGTTCTTGCGCGACCTGGTCGCTCCCGGGCTCGTCGCTCAGGGCGTGGGCCCGGCCGCCACCGCCGGCCGCTGACCGGGGCGCCGTCGGGGGCACCGTTCGGAGCCCGGCCCGTCAGATGCCGAAGGAGGCGGCCTCGACCGCGGTCATGGCCGCCGCGTCGCCGGTGAGGTCGGCCTCAGCCACCTCCTGGCGGCCGTACAGGTAGAGCAGCAGCTCCACGGGATCTGCCGTGAGCGTGGCCGTGCCCGCGCCGCCGGCCCGGTGGGCCACCACGGGGTCGTGGCCGGGTCGGACGAGGGTCAGGCCGGCGGGACCGAGGTGGCCGGGCGCGGTGATGAGGCGGGCGGCCTTGCGCAACAGCGCCCACACCGCATCCTGGAGGGCGGCGTCGTCAGGACGGGGCCCCCGACCGGCGGGGCGGCGCACGTCCTCGTGGTGGACCACATACTCGATGGTGTTGAGCAGGCGGCCGACGGGGCGCAGGGCCATGGGGCCGATCGGCGGGCCGGTGCGGACCCGGTCGACCACGCCCGCGTACCCGTGGCGCTCCAGCTCCGCCGCCATCAGCTTCTCGGTGGTCGCCTCGAAACGGCCGCCGATCAGGATCCCGGGCATGGCCAGCGGCTTGCGCTCCCGGACGACCAGGTGGGCCGCCAGGTCAGCGGTGGTCCAGTCCCCGCTGAGGGTGGGGGCATCCGGTCCGAGCTCGTCGAAGAGGTCGGAGAGCTGGGATCGTTCGCGCTGGTCGATGTCGTTGGTCACCGGACCAGGGTAGGGGTGTCGCGTCGCGTCGGATCGGGCCGGCCGGTGTCGACATGGCAGGATCGATGCATGGCCAACCCCCCCGACATGCAGATCGACGAGTCGACCCGGTACGAGGTGGTGCTGGGCACCACCAAGGGCGAGATCACCATGGTGCTCGACCCCGCCCTGGCCCCCGTGACGGTCAACAACTTCATCGTCAACGCCCGGGCCGGCTTCTACACCGGCCTCACCTTCCACCGGGTCGTGCCCGGCTTCGTCGTCCAGGGCGGCGACCCCGAGGGCACCGGCCGCGGCGGCCCCGGCTACAAGTTCGCCGACGAGCCCGTGCGGGCCGAGTACACCCTCGGGGCCCTGGCCATGGCCAACGCCGGTCCCGACACCAACGGATCGCAGTTCTTCATCTGCATCGACGACTGCACCCAGAAGCTGGGCAAGCAGTACAACCTGTTCGGCTACGTCACCTCCGGGATCGAGGTGGCCCAGTCGATCGCGGTGGGCGACACCATGGACACCGTCACCGTGACCGAGAAGGCGGACTGACGTCGCGGTGACCGCACCCGACGGGCTGTCGCTGGCGGCTGCCCACGACGCCATCGCGGCGCGCATCCCCGACCGGCCGGCGCTCATCTGGCGCGGGCGCACGTGGACCTGGGGCGAGGAAGCGGACCGCACGGCGCGCCTGGCCACGATCCTCGGAGACCACGACGTCGGCCTGGCCGACGACCCCGGGGGCGAGCCTTGGGACTCGCCTCACGACCACGTCGCCCTGCTCCTCCTGAACGGGAACGAGTACCTCGAGGGTCTCATCGGCGCGGCCCGTGCCCGGGCTGCGGCCTTCAACGTCAACTGGCGCTACACCTCCGAGGAGATGGCCGAGGTCCTGGCCGACGCGTCGACCGTCGCGGTGATCTACCACGGCCGCTTCGCCACCACCCTGGCCGGGGCGCTGGCCCTCCTCCCCCACCGGCCCCGGCTCCTGCTGAGGGCCGACGACGGCACGACTGACTCGCTCCTGCCCGGCGCCCTCGACCTCGAGGATGCTCTGGCTGCGGCGGCACCGGCGGCCCCGGACCCGGGGTGGTCCGGAGACGACCGCTACATCCTCTACACCGGCGGTACCACCGGGAGGCCCAAGGGCGTGCTGTGGCGCCAGGCCGACTTCGCGGTCACCTGCCTCGGCATCACCCGCCCCCTCGACGAGGTGGTGGAGCGGGCATCTCGGGACCGGACCCTTCGCACCCTGCCGGCGGCACCGTTCATGCACGGAGCGGCCCACTGGAATGCGCTCAGCGCCTGGCTGTCGGGCGGCACCGTCCTGGTCCAGGACACCACCGACCGCTACGACCCGGCCGACGTGGTGGCCACCTGTGCCCGCGAGGGCGCCACCGGGCTGCTGCTGGTGGGCGACGCCTTCGCCCGCCCCCTGGTCGACGAGCTGCGGGCCCATCCCACCGAGCTGGGGCTGCGCCACCTGCTCACCGGGGGCACGATCCTGTCCGCCCCGGTCAAGTCGGACCTGCTGGAGCTGATCCCCGGCCTGACGATCGTCGATGTGCTCGGCTCCTCCGAGACGGGTCGCCAGGCCGTCACCACCTCATCGGCGGGAGCGGCGGCCCGCACGGGCACCTTCGTCCCCGAGGCCACCACGGTGGTGGTCGACAGCGAGCACCAGCGGGTGCTCTCACCCGGCGACGACGAGATCGGCTGGCTGGCCCAGGCCGGCCGGATCCCCCTCGGGTACCTGGGTGACCCGGCCAAGACCGCGGCCACGTTCCCGACGGTTGACGGCACCCGGTACTCCGTCGCCGGCGATCGGGCCCGGTGGCGGGCCGACGGCCAGATCGAGCTCCTCGGACGAGAGGCGGTCTGCATCAACAGCGGCGGCGAGAAGGTGTTCGCCGAGGAGGTCGAGCTGGCCCTGGCCCACCACCCCGGCGTGGCCGACTGCCTGGTCGTGGGCCGACCCCACGAGCGCTTCGGCAACGAGGTGGTGGCGGTGGTCGCCGCCCGCCCCGGCGCGACGGTCGACCTCGACGGCCTGCGGGCCGCGGCCGAGGGGCACCTGGCCGCCTACAAGCTCCCCCGGGACCTGGTGCTGGTCGACGCCATCTCCCGCAGCCCCAGCGGCAAGCCCGACTACGGCTGGGCCCGCGACGCCGCCGTGTCGGCCGGGACCCCGTCGTCGGCATCGAGCCCTGGACCCTGATTCGTCTCTGCCCGTGGCGAGGACGTCGGACCTAGTGACCTGCGTCATGCGCCAACGGGCTCCGCAGGTCCCTCGACGCCATCGACGCTGCAGGCAGGTCGCTAGCAGCGCTGGTACAGCTCGTACCAGGGTCCCTGGTCGCCTACCCGGCAGAACTCCTCGTCGACCACCTCGTTGGGGGCGTCGGGGCCGAACAGCCGAGAGTCGTTGGGCTCGTCCCAGACGTCCCACGCGTGGGACAGGATCAGCCAGTCGGCCGACCCGACGTCGTCGGCCAGGCCCGACCCAGGGGCGTTGGCGATGCCCGGGTCCATCTCGATGTAGCGCGTGGCCGGCGTGGCCTCGGGGAACAAGAAGTAGAAGTAGGCGTCGCTGTAGGGCGTCTGGCGCAGGTCCGCGGTGCCGACGAACAGGCGGTCGCCAGGTTCGATCCGACCCGCCAGCTCGTCGGTGAGGGCTTGTGCGTTCGCCGCCAGGTCGGGCGTCCCCAGGTAGAAGGTGCGGTCACCGCTGTGCACCCCGGAACCGACGTAGGAGCCCGTCACGCTCTGGCGCACGAGGTCCACCCAGGTCCGCGCCGTGTAGCCGGGCAGCACCAAGACGACGAGCAGCAGTGGGAGGAGAGCGGCCGCCGTGCGCACCGCCGTGGGGTGGACCCGCACCCCCGGGCGCGCCGTGCGACGCCTGCGATCGGTCCACCACTCTCCCCATTGCACCACCGCGACAGGGAGGAAGACCAGCGACACGCTCGAGACCCAGGCCAGGTGGGTGGTGTCGGGACGCTGCACGGCCTGGGGCAGCAGACCGAGGCCCAGTGCGCCGACGACGAGCAGGATGCGGCTGCGGATCGCAGCCGGGTCCCGCTGGACCGTCACCACCCCCGTGACCACCAGGGCCAGCGCCGCGACAGGGAGGGCCAGGAACCACAGGGTGACCTGCTGCGACGCCTCCAGCATCGGGATCGGCCACCCGGGGACGCTCAGCTGACCCAGCCTCTGGAGGAGGCTGTCGAGTGAGCCCCAGCTGGGGGGGACGGGCAGGGAACGGCCACCACGGAGGTCGAACACGGGCTGGAGGAACATCCCCTTGAACGACGGCGCGAGCCCGGCGGTCGCGAGGTGGATCAGGATCGGCGCCCCGCCGAGGAGCACGCCGCGGCCCAGGGGTGCGAGCAGCTCACGCCGCGCCCGCCGCCAGGACAGAGCGACCACGGCGAGAGCGATGCCGACGACCAGGTCGGGGCGGAAGAGGAGGGCGAAGCCGAAGAGCACTCCGCCCGCCACCAGACGGGCCCGGGCGCCGTCGAGGCCGCGATCGAGGCGATCGGCGCCCCTCACGGCCAGCGCGCACCCCGCGATCGACAACGCAACACCACCGTTCCAGGCGAGAGCGGTGAGCCCGATCGGAGTGACGACCAGCAAGACGCCGAGGAGACCGCACACGGTCGCCACCCTGCGCCCCCAAGGCAGAGCGAGGATGAACAGCCCGAAGATGATCCCGAGCTGCTGCGCCAGCCCGAAGGTGCGCTCCGCGTCGAGGGTCGTCCCGACCAGCCAGTACCAGCCGGCCAGGGCCCACAAGCTGCCGGGACCGTAGAGGTGGAGAAAGTCCCGGTTGGGGAGGGCGCCGTCGAGGATCCGCTCGGGGAACACCAGCATGAACCCCTCCTCCATCGGAGGGCCCTGGTAGTGGAACAACGCGGGCAACGGCGCGACGATCGCGAGGGCGACGATCCCCACCGCCAAGACGGTGCCCCGGCGTCCCGCAACAGCCCGGTGCATCCTCGTGGGGGCCCGGAAGGAGCTGATGGTGGGTGCGGCCACGGCCGGTCATCTTACGGTTCGGTCCGAGGTCCGATGGCACCGGGCCATCCACCGGCGCGGTGGCCGGCCCATGACCCTCACTTGCTATCATCGCTGCTCCGAGCAACCCGTTCGGAGAGGGGTCACGACCGCCCTGACCCTGACGCTGGTGCGGCGGAGCGGGCGCTACTCCTTCACCGCCACTGCGTTCGGCGTGACGTTCATGCGGGGTTCGTAGGCGG